>CAZCVY010000189.1:0-13760 GCA_964501985.1 uncultured Acidobacteriota bacterium
CCTATATCAAGGGCATGCAGGATTGCTGGAAGTTCAACATCCCCAAAGTTTGGGAAGAGCGCAACTTCCCGCTGCCGGAAGGGAAAGACCCCAAAGACCTCATTATGGTTCCCGACAACGCCCAGTACTTCGCCGCACTCGGTTGCGTGCGATTTGCCATGGACGAGGATTCAAACATCGGGATTTACAAGGGCTACGAGAAGCTCGAGTGGTACATCAACTATGGCCGCCTGGAAGAGAAACAGAAAAAGGGTGGCAGCGGACTGTACAAAACTGAAAGCGAACTCAGCGAGTTTAAAGACCGCTACAAGCCGAAGAAATTCGTTCCGCACACCTTCAAGCCCGGCCAGCACGTTGAAGCCTTCATGGGCATCGACGGCGGCTCCACCTCCACCAAGGCCGTCCTGGTAAACCACGAGGGCGAGGTGATGGTGAAGTGCTACCAACTTTCCAAGGGCAATCCCTTGGAAGACACCATGGAAATGTTTGCGAACCTGAAGAAGCAGGTCGAATCGCAGGGCGCAACCGTGGAGTTGCTGGGCGTGGGCTCGACAGGTTATGCCAAAGATATTCTGAAGGACGTGCTGAACGCGGACGTGGCGCTGGTGGAAACCGTGGCGCACACGCAGGCCGCGCTGCACTTTTATCCCAACGCCGACGTCATCTGCGACGTGGGCGGCCAGGACATCAAGCTCATCATCCTGCAAGACGGACGGGTGAAGGACTTCAAGCTGAACACGCAGTGCTCCGCCGGCAACGGTTACTTCCTGCAATCCACCTGCGTGGGTTTCGGCCACGACGTGATGAATTATGCCGATCTCGCTTTCAGCGCCAAAGCCATGCCCATGTTCGGCTACGGGTGCGCGGTGTTCATGCAATCGGACATTGTCGATTTCCAACGGCAAGGATGGAAGCCGGAAGAAATCATGGCGGGCCTTGCCAATGTGCTGCCGAAGAACATCTGGTTGTACGTTTCGCAGATTCCGAACCTGGCGTCGCTGGGCAAGACTTTCATATTGCAGGGCGGCACGCAGCACAACCTGGCGGCGGTAAAGTCGCAGGTGGATTTCATCGAGTCGCGCTTCAAGGACAAGGGCTCAATGCCCGATGTCATCGTGCACGAACATTGCGGCGAAGCGGGCGCCATCGGTTCCGCTATCGAAGCACGACGCATGTACAACAACGGCCACCGCACCAGCTTTGTCGGGTTTGAGGCCGTGGAAAAGATTACCTACGTGACTCACCGCAGCGAGGATACGCGCTGCTATTTCTGCAAGAACAAGTGCATGCGCACCTTCATCGACGTGCAAATTGCCAGCTCCGATGAATCCTGGAAGAAGTCCAAGATTCCCATACCCGCCGGCGTGAAAAGGCTGATTGTGGGCAACAGTTGCGAAAAGGGCCTGGTGGAAGACGTTGCCGACATGCGCGAAATCAAGAAGGGCCTGGACGCGGCGAAGAAAGAAAACCCCAACATGGTGGAAGTGGCTGCCAAGGCGGTGTTCAAATCCTACGCGCCGAAAGTTGTGGCGGACCCGCTGCCCAAGTATGCGCTTACAGCCAAGCAGAAGAAGCGCGTGGAACTGATGAAGAGGCGCGCCAGCCTGCGCATCGGCATTCCGCGCATCCTCAACATGTACACCGTGAATCCCATTTTCAGCGCCTACTTTGAAGCGCTGGGGATTCCCGCTGAGAATTTGATTTACTCGGACTACACCAACGAGCAGCTTTACAAGGAGGGCGCGAAGCGCGGAGCCATCGATCCCTGTTTCCCCTCGAAGGTGGGAATTCCCCACGTCCACAACATGCTGGCCGTGCACCACAAGAAGAAGCCGCTCGACATCATCTTCTGCCCGATGATTGACGACTTACCGAGCGACATGAAGTATGCCCAGTCGCATCGCTCCTGCCCGACGGTCGCCAGCACACCGGAAGCCGTCAAGGCGGCTTTCATCAAGGAAGGTGATATCTTCAAGGAGAATAACGTCATTTTCCTCGATACCTTCGTGAATCCCGGCAATCCGACACTGTTGGCCAAGCAGTTGTACGATGAGTTTGTGGATATTTTCGGGCTCTCCTGGGAAGAAAATGCCCGCGCCGTCGAGGCGGGTATGCAGGCGCAGCATGATTTCGAGAACAAGGTCATGCGAGCCCAAGGCCGCGAGATTCTAAAGCGGCTGGAAGCGGAAGACCGCATTGGCATCGTGGTGCTGGGCCGGCCGTACCACAACGATCCCGGCATCAATCACGAAATCATGGAAGAGTTCCAAAAGATCGGCTACCCGGTGCTGACGTTGGCCTCGCTGCCGATCGACGAGGACATCCTGTGGCGGCTCTTCGGGGCAGACGTGCAGGCGGGGATAATTAAGGGCCCCATGGACGTGAGCGACGCGTGGAAGAACAGTTATAGTGAAAACACCACGCAAAAGATGTGGGCGGCGAAGTACACCGCCCGTCACCCGAACTTGGTGGCGCTCGAGCTTTCCAGCTTTAAGTGCGGCCACGACGCGCCGATTTACACCGCCGTGGAAGAGACGGTGACCAAGTCCGGCACGCCGTACTTCTCTTTCAAGGACATCGATGAGAACAAGCCCACGGGCTCGATCAAGATTCGAGTCGAGACGATCGGCTATTTCCTGAAGCGCTACCGCGAAGACATGGTTCGGAACAAGAACAAGCAGGCGGATGTCGATTCCAAGATGCGCGAATTCGAGGCCAAACTCCGCGCCGAGATGGAAGGGCTGATGCCCAGCCCGCCCCCCGCGCCGTACGAGATGGAAATGCCCGTGGCCATCAATGCGATCCGGCAGATCAAACCTGAGTAATTACGAATTAAGAATTACGAATTAGGAATTGAGGGCTCGGATTCCGAATCAGGAGTCCGGGCTCTTTGCTTTTGGGCTGGCATTTTGAATCTTGAACTTCTACTTTTGAAATCGGCTTTGTTTGTACCGATATGCGGGTTCGGAATCGTGAATCTTGAATTTTGAATCCGGCTTTTCTCATATTTCTCTGCCTGTATTGGGCACCTTCTCTCGTCAAGCTCCGGCCGCTAACTTGCCAAGCGGCGAAACGGGAGACTTTAAGCATGGTGGCGAGGGCTGTTTTGTGGCTCCTCGACTTTCCCTTTGCCCCCGTACACTGTTTGCCTCATAAACCAATCGCACGAGGGGTGCCCCTACGAGCCGCGCAGTGGCTAAATCCAGTTTGTATTGTCCCTGGAAGCGTGTATATTGACCCGTTTGCGGGAAAGCCGGAAACGTCGCCCGCGGCAGCGATTACAATCATCGAGGCCATACTCTCCATGCTCTCCAAAGCCACATTGCTATTCTGTATCGTCCTTATCGGTCTCTCATCAGTGCGTGCACAGGAAACACTACGCGTTCTGCCCATGCCTTCGGAAATTCAGCCCGGCGAAGGCTTCCTGGCAATTGTTGCCTCATTTCGCGTTTCTCTCGGCGGCTATCACGACGCACTGCTCCAAAGCGCCGCCATCCGTCTCGCCAGGAATTTGAGCGTCAAGACGGGGTTGAAGCTTGCTCTGGAGCCCGTGGCGGAAGGGCAGGCGGCCACATTAAGTGTGCACTGCGATGCTCGCGACCCTCGTTTCCTTACTCCTGAAGCGGATGAATCCTATACGCTCGAAATCACACCGCAAGGGGCGGAACTGCATGCCCATGGCCCTACGGGCGTTCTGCATGGCATGGCAAGCTTCTTCCAACTTGTACGGATTGATGGGGAAGGATTCCGCGCGCCCGCCGTGAAGATCGCTGACCGGCCGCGCTTTGCCTGGCGAGGGTTGATGCTCGATGTCGCCCGCCATTTTCTGACCGTCGACACGCTCAAGCGTAACCTTGACGCCATGGAGCTGGTCAAGATGAACGTGCTCGAGTTGCATTTGAGCGACGCCGAGGGCTTCCGCGTGGAAAGCAAGGTCTATCCGAAATTGCACCAGTTAGGTTCGAGCGGAGAGTATTACACACAAAAGGAAATTCGCGAGCTGGTGGCGTATGCGCGCGACCGGGGAATCCGCGTGATTCCGGAAATCGAAATGCCGGGACACTCGAAGGCCATGCTGGTAGGGTATCCCGAAATCGCCGCCATGCCCGGACCCTATGCGCTTGGCGGCGACCTGAACAGCATGAACGCGACCCTCGACCCCGCGCGCGAGGAGACGTACCAATTCCTCGGCCGCCTTCTGGGGGAGATGACCGCGCTCTTTCCCGACGCATATTTTCAGGCTGGCGGAGACGAGGTGAATGGTGCCCAGTGGGCCCAGAGTCCCAAGATCCAGGCGTTCATGAAGGCGCATGGCTTCAACGATAAGCATGACCTGCAAGCGTATTTCACCGAACGCCTCCGGCAGGTCCTCGCCAAGGACGGGAAGACGATGGTGGGCTGGGACGAGGTACTGGAGCCGAAGCTCTCCAAGGACGTCGTCATTCAGGCATGGCGAAGCTCGAAGCTGGTGCAGCGGTCGGCGGCGCTGGGTCACACCACCGTGGTTTCCGCCGGCTACTACCTGGATTACGACCTGCCGGCGGCCAGGCACTACGCCGTCGATCCGTTCGATACCCACGCGCAGGGACTGCCCCCGGAAGCGCTGAATATGGTTAAGGGCACGCCCCTTGCGCCCTACATCACGGAAGACAACGTCGCCGCGGATAGCCTGCCGCTCACGCCCGAGCAGGAGAAACTGGTGGCCGGCGGGATCGCCTGCATGTGGTCCGAATTCGTCTGGGACGAAAAAGATGAGATGATGGTTTGGCCCCGCGTGGCGGCCATCGCCGAGCGCCTGTGGTCGCCTGCGAACGTCAAGGACGTCAGTTCGCTCTATCGCCGTCTCCATGGAGTGGATGCGGACCTGGAGTTGCTCGGGCTGCGACATCATTCGAGCGAGTTCGTGATGCTGCAAAGACTCGCGGGCGACCATGACGCCGGTCCGCTTGCGACTTTGGCGGAAGCCGTCGAACCCGTCAAGAATCTCGCGCGCTTCGCGCCCCGGTTGAAAGCGGCTATGACGGCGGGCGCGGCCATCGATAACACCGTGGTGACTACCCGCTTCGTGGATGCGCTGCCGGCGGAGAGCCTGGTGGCTCGGGATCTTCGCGAGTCCGTGCGCCAGATGCTAGCGGGAGAGAACCAGACGGAAGATCTGCGCCGAGAAATCCGCGCGAAGCTCACCCAGTGGCGCGACAATGACCCGCAGTTTCAAGCCATCGCCCGGGATTCGTTCCTCTTGAAAGAGGATATCCCGGCTTCGGAGGACCTGCGTGAACTCGCAGAAACTGGATTGGAGGCGCTGGCGATTTTGCAATCGGGCCAGCCGACGAGTGCAGTTTGGCTGGACCAGCAGAAGGCTCTCCTCGCGAAGCATCAGAAAGTTGCCGAGGGAAGCGCGAATCTGCTGGGGGCTATGATGTCTCCCCCGCCGCCGCATGAACTGATGAATGTCATCGCGCCCGCCATCGAGGATCTGGTGACCGCGGCTGCGGCGTTGCATTGATCGAATGCGGCAGGTCAGTGCCGTAAAGTCCCGATGGAGGCAGGTTCGGAGCTTCGGAGTGCGGCAGCTTGCTGCTGCTTTCCCGGCCGCGAGCTTGCTCGCGGATCTTCCGCCAGCAAGCTGCCGCACTCCAAAGCTCCGCATACGATTGTCGTTCCACGCTTCATCGTGGTTTAGACTCAGCAAGCGGCGGCAAAGGATTGACGCGAGTTCGTGCCTCTGGTATTGATTAATACAGCGGCTGCATTGTGGGCTGCGAACCTGCTGGGCGCCGGACAAAACAAAATCGCTGGTTTGTGCTCTGAGGACGTCTATGCCATTTGAGTCTGACAAGATCATGTTTGAGATTTACCGGGAGACGACCTACACGGGGAAGTACCGCGTTGTCTACTTCACGGAGTTGCAGGATCACAACAAGGAAACCGAGATCAGTCGCGCTATGGCGGGCGAGCATTTCTACGACGGCTTCATCCGCGCGTACCGGAAGGATCAGGCGAAGGATATGATCGATAAGATCCTGAGCCGCATGAACGAAGGCGAGAAGCTCACGCCCGACCAGGTGGAGGCTGAGATCAAGGCGTTTATTCCGGTCTAAATGCCGTTGTCAGTCGTCAGTTCTCAGTTTTCAGCAGACCCTAACGATAACTGATGACGACGGAAACACCTTTCCGATGCCCAATCGCTTCTGGCGCGACAACGTCATCCAGCCCTCGCTCAACCGCGAGGTGGACGCGGCGGTCGCCGAACAGCAAGCCATCCTGGCAAAAGACCCCAATAACTCCAATGCCTATTTTGCCCTGGGAACGCTCCTGCATTTTCAGGGAGAAACCGAGCAAGCCATCCAGCATTTCGAGAGATCCATCGAACTTGATTCTGCCAACGCCGCCCCGCACTTGAGCTTGGGGCGGATCTACGCCGTGAGTGGCGATTACGAGTTGGCCTGGAAACATGCGCGAGAAGCAGAAGCGCTGGGCGCGCGCGATTTGGTGGAAATGCTGGAAAGATATCCGAAGAGCAGTTGATAGCTGACAGTCGATAGTCGATAGTTGGCAGTCGACACTCAAGTAACCATCCAGAGCCACGGCTGGGCTTTACTGTTAGCTGTCGACTGTCCAGTCCCGTTCAGCTCCCGCCCTGGGGCAGGAGCTGATCGAGCATGTCAGGCGGGCCGGAGACATCCAATTGCAGCCGAGCGCCGTCGCGGTGGGTCACGATATTCTGGAGGATGGGGGGAACTCCCGCGCCGCCGGGAGTGGGCTTCTGCCCGGCTTGTTGCAAAAGACCGATCAGGGTGGCAAAGCCCGCGGCGTTCTCCGGCGTTTTGCACTCCAAAATGAGGTTCGTGGAAAAGCCCGTGTCCCACTGAACGCGGTAGAGAAGGGCGCGCACTGAGGCGCCCAGAGAGCTAAGGTCAACGTTCTTCTGACCGCCAGGGGCCAGCCACAGCGCTGCCAGGTTCCCCGTGGACTTGCCATTCAAGATGCCCCATTGCGACGCGGTGCCGTCCAGCTCCCCCTGCCAATTCACAAAGTCGGAGTTGGAGTTCAGGGCATTGGCCGAACCCTGCCGCGCGTCGATCATCGCTTTCAAGTCGCCCAGCCGGCCGAACCCTGCGAGAGTGCCCTCAAAGAAAGTGAAGAAGAGGTCGTCGGGGTCGCTGCCGGAGCCGAATGCGTAAAGGTTCGAGCCATTGTACTCGCGGACGGGCAGTCCCGTGCGGACAAAGTACTGCTGGATCAGCGCGGGTTGGAAACGTCCGGACGCGAGTCCCAGATAACCCGCCGGGCCTACCATCTCACCCCGCCATCCCAGCATTACTTCGTCGATGTCCTTCTCCGGATCGATCCCCATCGGGCGGAGGAAATCCTCGAACGCGTGCAACTGCCTATTCAAAATTCGCTGGCGGATTTGCGGGTAGATCGAGAGTGAACGCAACGTGGCGAGATTGGCAAAGGCCACCTGAAGGGTGTCGGCGGGAAAAGTATTGAGCGCCTCGCCCGGCACTTGATCGGCCGCAGCCGGGATGGGGAAGAGAATCGCGCCGAGAAACACGAGTAGCGCTGTCGCGAGCATCATCGGCCGAAATGTACGTGCCCTGGACATCTTCAACTTTGTATTCTAGCCCCTCGAATCAGATGCCCGGAAATGGGCCCGGGATTCCCTACCATCCGGCTAGGCCGAAGCCGCAACGTTCAGTGAGCATTCACCTCAAAGGATGAACACTTGTCAGGGAAAAAGGTTGCGTTGATGGTGGCAGATTCGCATCGCCCGGCGCAGCTCACCCGAAGACCTTGCTTTTCCCGTAATAATTGAAGCCTAGCTTTGGCGGCAAGTCCTCCATCGGCCCCATCCATTGCAACTCGCGGTCGATGTCGGGGTGCAGGCGATACTTCTTGCGCACGGCTTCGAGTGAGGCGCCCTCGATGCGAATCTTCTTCAAGTCGTAGTTTCCCAGCCCCAGTTGGCCACAATACACAAGGTAGCCTACCCACGACGAATCGATGCTCATGGCTTCAAGTCCCACGCGGTCGGCGGCAATGTAATCGGTGGAGGCAATGGCGATGCGGGAAGCCACAGGATTGCCGGAATTGGGGCCGTCGCCTTCCATGCCTTCATAGCCGTCAATGACGGTGGCGCCCCAGTTGGGCTGTAGCTTTTGCGCGGTCAGCAGCATGTTGTAATGGTTCTGGCGCACGCCCTCGTGGTACTTCCGCTTATCGTTCCATTCTTTCTCTTCCGGGGGGTTGTGGAGCGGCGCCCCCAGCACCAGGTTCTTCACCGAAAGCGTTGCCACCACGGCGTTGTGCGTCTTCATGATGGCCGAGCAAATCACAAAAGCATCGGGATCAAGCAGCCGAGCCGCCAACCGCACGGGAGTTACGTGCAGGTCAAAATCGATTAGCGGGATGGTCTCGAACTTTCGCTCGCGGCACAGGTCCACCAGCGTGATCTTCTGATCGCGATACTCGCCCGGTAAGCGCGTGTAATGGAAATTCTCGTAGCCCTCCAGCGTATCGCCCGCGGAAGCCTCGGCAATCACGATGGGCCCGCGAAAGCGCGGCGCGAGGTAGTCGACAATTCCCCGCAGCGCGTCGGCATGAGTGGAGGCAAGCTGATTCACCGTGTTCACGATGTTGGGCTTGATGACCACGTACTTCTTCTGGCGCAGCTTCGGCAGGATCTGGTCGTCGATGGCAGCCAGCGCGGCGCAGACGTTCTTGCGACGGTCGGCGCCCTGGATAATGGATACCCGCGAGAGTCCGGGAAATTCCTTCACCATGGGCGCAACGGAAAGAGCGGGCGGAGCCTGCGAACTCAATTGGCGGGCTGGGGCGAGGAGAAGACCCGTCCCGGTAGCTTGCAAGAATCTGCGGCGTGAGAAAATCACTGGATTAATACCTCCAAGCGCTCTATGATAGCACCGTTCGATGATTATGATACTCATCAATCATTCGAGGAAGGATATAGACAAAATGTCTACTCGACGCGACTTCATATCTACAGGGCTTCTTACTTCCGTGGCGGGTTTTGTTCCTGTTTCCCGCGCCTGGGCGCAGACGGAATCGACTTCCGCCAAGGGTCTTAGCTATCGCACTTTGGGCAAGACCGGGCTCAAGGTGACCAGCGTGGGGTTTGGGTGCATGGTGACCTCCGACGCCAGCGTGATCACGCGCGCGGCGGACTTGGGCATCAATTATTTCGATACTTGCCGCAGCTACCAGCACGGAAACAACGAGCGGTTGGTCGCCACCGGCCTCAAAGGCAAGCGGCGAAATATTGTTCTTTCCAGCAAGACGGATGGAACCACGAAGCAGGCGGCGCTCGACGAGCTGAACACCTCGCTCAGCGAACTCGCGACCGACCACCTGGACATTTGGTACCTGCACATGAAGGACAGCCCGGACAAACTGCCCGATGAGCTCTTCGAGGCGCAGCAGATCGCCCGGCAGCAAGGCAAGATTCGCTTTGCCGGCGTGAGCACGCACAATCCCAAGGAAATGGTCCCCTTCCTGATCAAAAAGGGTGCGACGGACGTGGTGCTGTCGGCCTACAACTTCACCATGGATAAGGCCGCCTCGGACGCCATGTCGCAAGCCAACGCCGCGGGGCTGGGTGTGGTGGCGATGAAGGTGATGGCCGGTGGGTTCCGCCGGAGCAAGCCGGACGATCCGAATGCCGCCAAGTTGAAGCGCGAAGGCGCCATGCTGGCAGCGCTCAAGTGGGTGCTCAAGGATTCCTACATCCACACCACCATCCCCGGCATGACCGATAACGATCAGCTTGACGAAAACCTGAAGGCGATGACGGAGAGTTATTCGCCCATGGAAGAACAGCTTTTGGCCCGGCAATTGGACTTTATCACCCCGCTCTACTGCCGGATGTGCGGCGATTGCGACGGCCATTGCGCCAAGGGCCTGCCGGTGGCGGACGTCCTGCGCTTCGTGATGTACGCCGAGGGTTACGGCCAGTTCGAGTTGGGTCGCGACCACTTTAAGAAGCTGCCGGTGGAGTTGGCTTCGGTGCGTTGCGGCGACTGCCCGACGTGCACGGTGAAGTGCCGGTTCGGCGTGAAAGTGCCTGAACGCCTCGCCCGTGCGCAAGAAATGTTCGCGTAGGACGATTAACAGAATTCTCGCCCCCTCCAACCGCCGAGGCGCGGGGAAGATAGGTGTCAGGTGCCAGGTGTCAGGTGTCAGCAAGACCGTGGCGCCCGACCCTGGTTTCTGGCCCATGACCTCTCTCTTGTGCCTCCGCGCCTCGGCGGTGACTTCTCCGTTTTGGAATCCCATCATGAAAACTCGCATCAATTATTCTCGCTTCACCGCCTTACTGTTCGCATGCGCCTTGGCCGCATCTTCTTCCGCCCCGGCGGCCGATGTGGCCAGTTGCGCGCTCGTTCCCGGCTGGCAGCAGCAGGGCTCGCTGCGCCATTTCACCACTGATAACCTCTACTCCTACATGGATGGCAACTCGGAAAGCTACTTCGCTTACGGGTTCACCCAAATGCAGGGAGTCACGTGCAAGTCTGGCGATAACACGCTGGTGATCGACATCTCGGAAATGGTCGATGCCGACGCCGCGTATGGAATCTTCAGCGGCAACCGCGATCCCGGCCATCCCCTTGAAAACATCGGCATGGGCGGGCAGATTCTGCCGCGCCGCGGCACCTTCGCGAAAGGGAATTACTACGTCGAGATATCCGCCACGCCTGACGTCGATCACACGCAAGAGTTAACCGCCTTTATCGACGCGATGGTCAAACTCATTGACGGGCAAAGCACGCTCCCGGACGCACTCGCCTGGTTTCCACAGGAGCAGCTCGTGAGCGCGCGCATGATTCCTCAGAGCGTCCTCGGTGTGCGCCTGCTCAAGCGCGGCTATGTGGCGCAATACGACCAGGGCAAGGCCTTCGTCGCGCTCGAAAATTCTCCCGAGTCCGCCGCGGCGGTCATGGCCAAGCTCCGGCTACGCTACGCCACCGCCCAGGCCGCGCAGGTTGCGGATGAAGCCCTCCAGTTGCAGGACAAATACCTGGGCGGAGTCTGCTTCTTCCGCAAGGGAAAATACCTCGGTGGCTATGCGAATATGCCCGACGGCGCCGCCGCCGTCGCAGCGTCAACAAACTTGGCGGCGCGGGTACCGTGAATTGAGTTCGACGGTCGCGCGCAAATCTGGACCACCTCATCCACCGTCTGATCCGCCGCCTGGCTGACAATTAAGAGCGGCCATGCTAACCTGTATCTATTAGGAGCTCATGCATGGCGACGAAAACCTTGCTGACGGCGGGACAATACGCCGCCCTGGAGGAGCCGGAGGGCGTGCGCTACGAATTGAGTGACGGGGAGCTGATTGTGACCCCCTCTGCGAGCTATTTTCGTAATGAGATCCGCGACGAAGTGAGCAGCCGCCTCAGAGCTTTCGTTAAAAGCCGTAAGCTTGGCGACGTCACCACCGAAACGGATGTGCAGCTCGTTGGGGAAGTCGTTCGCAGGCCCGATGTTGCATTCATCGTTCCCGGCCGCCTCGATGGTGTGGACCTTGATCGCGTCCCCCTGCCGTTGGCTCCTGACTTGGTGATCGAAATCGTATCCCAGAATGACCGGGCTGACGATCTATTGCTAAAGGTATCCCAGTATCTTCAAGCGGGCGCGCGCGCCGTTTGGCTCTTATATCCAAAGACACGCCTTGCCTATCGCTACATTCCTGGCAAGCTGGAACCGGAGGTTCGGGCGGCAGCGGCCGGGGAAAAGTTCGAAGAGCCGGAACTACTCTCAGGATTTTCGTTGCCGCTTGCTGACGTGCTCCCATAAGCTTCGCTGCCGAGTGGCTGCGCCTTGAAAGCCCACCCGTTTGTTGCGTCGGCTTCCGTTCTCGGTGAACGAGCGAGCCGGTGGTTAATTCCAACCAGAGGAATTCTTGTCTATGTCTGACTTTATGCCCACGGAACGCACGCAAGTACACCGCCTCCCCAAGCGCGGCGTTTATGATCGCGAGGCCGTTTATCGCATTCTCGACGAAGGCTTGGTTTGCCACGTCGGGTTTGTGGCAGACGGCAAACCGGTGGTGATTCCCACCGGGTACGGCCGCCAGGGCGAGACGCTTTACGTCCATGGTTCGAACGCCAGCCGCATGTTCCGCGCGCTGGGGAAGGGCGCGGACGTGTGCATTACGGTCACGCTCATTGACGGGCTCGTGCTGGCGCGGTCGGCTTTCCATCACTCGATGAATTACCGCTCCGTGGTGATCTTCGGCAAGGCCACGGTGTTGGACGATCCCGCGGCCAAGCGGGAAGCGCTGCACGTGTTCACCCAGCACGTCGCGCCCGGGCGGTGGGAAGAAATTCGGCAGCCATCCGAAAAGGAATTGCAGGCGACAACCGTCTTGTCCATTCCCCTGGAAGAGGTTTCCGCCAAGGTGCGCACGGGCCCGCCCATCGACGATGAGGAGGACTATGCGCTGCCCGTCTGGGCGGGAGTCCTTCCCCTTGATCTCACCCCAAAAAATCCCCTTGCGGACCCGCGCCTGCCCACGGAAATTCCTGTCCCCGAGTATGTGCGAAAGTACGATCGGCAACGCGGGTAGTTTCTCGGTATACCAGAGTGGCCGGAGTTTTCTCGCCGGAGCAAGGCTTTCCGCATCCCGCCCTGTACCATTGCTATGGACAAATTGTCTATTTGTGAGTAATCTAACAAGTGTGCAATATTGAACAGATTTGTTCTGAGGGTAACGATACAATGCGTGACGTTGGCGAGGTAGAGAGGTAACCACGCATGCAAATCGCGACGCGAATACGCCAGGTTCGTCTGGAGAATTCACTCTCACTGGGAGAATTGTCCCGCAGGACAGGTCTGTCCGTGAGTCTGCTCGACCGCTTCGAAAACGGCCAGGATATACCCTCGCTCGAAATGTTCGATGATCTCGCGCGCGCCGAGGGTGTGCCTGTCGAGAGTCTCTTCTATGGCGACCCGGATTCAAAATCAACTCCCTGGCTGAGCCAGCGACTCAGCCTGCAACAGCTTGCTGAGGGATCGCCCCACCCCGTTCCCGCCCCGAAGGTTTTGCTTCCCATGTCCCGCCGATTGCGCGCCGCGACGGAGGGCCTGCTGTCACATGTGAATAGAAGTCGTCAGCGCCGGATCGACAAAAGGCACAATCGACCAGTTCCTCCGCCTGACCTTCAAGGTCAGGATTCGACGGATTCAGGCGAGGACAAGCAGGATTCCAATCGGCATTCATAGCCACTCTCGCCTCGCCTATGGGGATGTTGGGACCGCTGCACGTCTGGCAGCCAGACGACTTCCGGTCGCGCCACGAAGCCCCCAAAACGGGTGATTCCTTCCTTCGCAACGCGGGCTGCATGATGCACGAAGAAAAAACCGAATTGATCTGCCAGTTTGTCGTTCAAAAGCAGCAATTCTCCGCACAATAGCGCTCGATTTGACGAAAATGTCGAAAACGAGGAACTATAAGTCTGTTTTTATTCGGGCATTGTGTCTTGCGATCCTTTGTTTTCATACACATTCCGGCTTCGAACGTATACAAAAGAATTCCTTTTTGGTCCCCCTGTCGGCAATGGGGTACGGGCGTGGCTGACTTCGGCCTCCCGCGTCGATCCTTGGGCGCGTTGGGAGCGGCCAACCTCGGCGCACAAGTACCTTTATTTTCATAGATATCGTAGGTGTGTAGAAATAAGTTGCTTGTTTTCATGAACATCGTAGGAGTAGCCAAGGCTGACATTTTTTCTCCATGTGTT
>CAZCVY010000190.1:0-13580 GCA_964501985.1 uncultured Acidobacteriota bacterium
CTAAACTCTTTCATACCTTTGTCGCCAAGATTGACCTGGCCCGTGGCGTCTACGCATTGTCCTTGTGTCCTCTCGACGGGCTTGATGCTATCAATCTTAGGGGGAGCCGAGCCCAGGCCAGCCGCAGTCTGCATCCGTAGATAAATGTCGGGGAAAGCCGCTGTCAAGTTCGGGTTGTAGGGAGTGAAGATATGAATGGAGGGGAGGGGCTTGATGCCCATGCGCATTTGGCGCTGGTAGTCTGGAGCCCTGGGATCTTGCACCATAAGGTACATGTTAAGCGTAATGCCCTCCCCTTGAGGGCCCGTAACGACGGCGCTTCCGCCTCCGCTCCGCGGACCTAAGTTCCACCCATCGGGAAGGCTGACGGTGGCGGTGCCGTCGGGCACGCTCACCGGGTGCATGGGGGGAAGCGTTACTCCGCCGCCCGCGCCTGGTTGCCCCGAGGCTTTTCCCGACGGGGCTGGCGCAACTCCAGCCGGATGCCACACGCCGAACAACTGGCTTAGCAGGGGATTCATGGTCGAGCTAAAACGCGCCGCGGTGTCGCTCACCATGGCCGCTTCCACCGCCTTGGGACCTGTCTCGGAAGCAATCAACATGCCCGCCACCGGGACGTTGCCCCCCGCATGGTTGGTTACGGTAAAGAACACCGCGTCCGAATTGGTACCCCGCACCCGGAAGACTCTCCCCACTTGCGGCTTTTCGCCATAACTGTTCTGTACGTTGCGCAGAATGCGGGCCATCGCCATGGCCGGGGCAGTGGCCCCATCTACCAGCCCGTAGACAATCGTTCCGCCTTGCTTACCCTGAAGAGTCGTTAGCGCTGACGGGGCAGGCGGAACAGACAAACAGGTCACGACAAAGAACAGACTGAAAACTGCCGAGAGATAAAGCCGTTTATAGCTGCACATGGTCGTTTCCTCCTATCGTTTTTTCAGAACGTCCCACGAGGTCTCAGGAAGTGTCTGCGGTCCTCCTCTAATCAGATTGCGTAAAGGAATGAAATTCTGGGTCAGGATTGAAGAAGCGAGTTAATCGACTCCATCTCCCGCCTCTGCTTTTGCTTGCAACATCGTACTCCCGCTGTAGCATTCTGCTGACGCGTGGAAGCGGTGCTCCGATGGAATCACTTTGGATCGGTAAGCCCGGATCGGTTGAGAAGCCAGTACCCAGGATATAGGCGACTTCGACGTTTTTCATGTTCAGCACCTCGGTTGAGGGAAACGCATGAAGTGCTGCGACGAGTGCTGCCATTATCATCCCCGAGCCAGCGGGGAGTCAATCAGAAGCGAAGCTTGTGGGACGGTCTTCGGCTCCGATCAGCCGGCTCCGCCCTTACAGTTGCGTTGGCCCGCGATCAGGTTTATCTTTTGAACTGGACGCAAAATTCCAAAAAGAAATTCTGGCCGATAAGAACTGCCGCGGTGAACTGTTCAACGCGTGGATATGAGCCGGCGGCATGGAGCGAGGTGAATCGTGATCCCAACGCGATGGGCAAAAATCTGGACGGTTGTGGCACTGGCAGCGGGCTTGGTCGGGCTGGTGACAGTCGCGCGCGCGGCCGACGACACGGCGCGCTTTTACGGGACGTGGAAAACCACCTTTCCCTACAACGGCGCTACGGTCACCCTGGTGTCGGTACACGACGCCAACGGATACCACAATTATGTGGTCCTTCCCACCGGCAACCAACCCGCCGGAGACGGAGCGTTCTCCGCGGCTAACGGTAAATGGACCGCGGCTGCCGACAAGCCCAACGATTCCGGAACGTACCACTTCACGAACAACAATACTATCGTCTGCACCAACGCGGCGGGGCAGACAGTCACCTGGACGCGGGACAACTCGTTTCATCCAACGCCAGCACCTTCGCCTGCGCCGCAGCCCAATCCATCGCCACAGCCCAGGCAAAAGGCATTCGTCCCGGATCCCGACGCCTCACCCGCCGTCAATGCGGCTTTTAAGGCCTTAACCGAGAAGGACTACAACACTGCGTGGCGCGGTTTGATGGCGGAGGCGCAAAAGCGCGACGCTAACGCCGAGGCCGGAGTCGGGATGATGCTCTTCAACCACCTCAATCCGCCCGGAACCGGCTACTACGCGCAAGCTGAAAAATGGCTTACAGCATCGGCGAATCAGGGCAACGTCCACGGCATGTTTTTCCTTGCCATGTATTACAACGAAGTCGGCAAGAACATTTCCGGGGGAATCAATCCCGGAATCAATAACTCCGTTTCGCCGGCGGAACGGGGGCAAGCCGAGCAGAAGTTCGCCCTCTCGCGCCAGTGGTTTCAGCGCGCCGCGGACAAGGGCGACCCTCAAGCCATGGCCAACTTGGCCATCATGGCTGACGCGGGAATTGGTGGGCCGCGCGATCCCGCTTACGCCACCCAGCTTCGCGCCCAAGCTGCCAAAGGCGTTGACCCCGCTTACAAGAAACGCGCGCTGGACAATCACACCACTCTCGCCATGACGATGGCCTGGCGAGCAGGGCACTACGCCGATGCGCTCAAGACCGCCAACGAGGAGGCTTCCAAAGGCGACGCCTCCGCCCAGGCCATGCTGGGGAAGGCATACTACGAAGGCGTGGGCGTGGCCCGGAACTATGCCCAGGCGCTTTACTGGACCAAACTCGCCGTGGCCCAAAAGAACCCGGACGCGATGTTTATTCTCGGCCTGATGTATGAGCACGGCCGCGGGGTGAACCCGGATATGGATAAAGCGCTAGGACTGTTCGACGACGCGGCCGAATTGGGCAACCGCTACGCCCAAATGGAGGCCAAGGGGATGCGAATCCAGGGCGAAGCGGATGCGCAAGCGGCGAGATATGCGGCAGTCTGCCGCAGCGCCGGCGGATATGTTTACGACGGAATGTGCATGAGTGGCGGGCTGTCAATCGACCCCTACCGTTAAGCGCACGTTCGCATTGTCGAGGCGGCGGCACCGGGATTTAGTTTGCTTCGGTTCCTGGAGCGCGGCGCCTGAAAGCCCGCGAAGCGGGCGTTGTCATGTTAGCCCACGGCGAGCCAGCCGTGGTACGGGATGCGAGAGGCGGGGTCAATAAGCCCCCTTTGGGGGCGACATCCGGCACCGCCACGGAAGGTCGAGTCCGATTTATGATGAGAAATCTGCCCTAATCATGCAGAACGATATTGATAAGGGAACTGTGAACCAGTAAGCCGCCGTTATACTTGATCAACCCGAGCTTGCGGAATTTGTTCATAAAGTGGCTGACGCGCGAACGCGTGGTTCCCACCATTCCCGCCAGAATTTCCTGGCTGATTTTGGGAATGACCAGTTCCTGCGTGTCCTCCTTGCCAAAATGCGCGAGCAGTAGCAGAATCCGCGCCAGCCGTTTTTCGCTCGAATTGAACAATTGATCGACCATGTCCTCTTCAAAGCGAATATTGCGGGAGAGCAGGTACGTGCTGAAGAGCTCCGAGAATTTTGGGTCGGAGTGCAGCAGCCGGATCATCCCCTTTTTTTGAAAACGAAGGATGGTTGTGTCCTCCACCGCCGTGGCAGAGGACATGCGCATTTGCTGCCCGGCCAAGCAGCCTTCACCGAAAAACATATCAACGCCGACAAACCCCAGCACGGCCTCCTTCCCCTGCTTGGAAACCACGGTCAACTTGACGCGGCCCTTCTGAACGTAAAACACCGCATCCGCCACGTCGCCTTGCGTAAATATTGCTTGTTTGCGCAGGAATGAAACCGTACTCCTGCCCTCTTCTACTCTCGCAAGGAGGGCCTTGGGATTAAAGGTCGGAGTGCGTCGCGTCGATTTGGGTGGCATCTCTGAAAGTTTTTATTTTGGCACAATTGCACGCCGTCGTTCAAGCGAATCCGTGGCAGGAAGCCATGGCAGAGGGGGCGTCAGTTTTCGCCCCAGAGGACTGCGCGTTTTGTTCTACTGAGGATTGCAAAATATAGTGACGAGTTCTTTTAGTAGCGCGGGCGTCCCGCCCGCGCGCCGACGGGAGCGGGACGCTCCCGAGACAGCGGGCAAGATGCCCGCGCTACGGACGTCATTGTCATTATGTTTTGCAAACCTCAGTAGGATTCTGGCTGCGATGAGCCAGCGTTCGCGCATCAGTCGAACGCCGATTGCAGGAACGACGCCATGTAATACGCGTCGAGAAACTTGAACGGTGATTCGGCGGTGGTGTAGTGGCCGCAGGGCAAGACGCGCGTGCGATGGGCAATTCTCCGGCGGATGAATTCATCCAGCAGTTGGTGGGAGTACTTAGGCAGGAAGGTCAGGTCGTGCGCGGCGTAGATCAGCAAGGATTTCTTAGGCCAGCGCATGAACTTATCGACATACGAAATGGGGCTGATACCCATCCAGGCGCGGCGCAGGGTTTCCTGATCGAGATCACGCTCGATGCCCTGCCGCACGTGGCGTGTGGATTGGCCCGTCCAAACCACATCGCCGAAGGTCACGGAGAAATGGTTGAACACGTTCACGCGCAAGCGCGGATCGTGCGAACTGGTCAGGAAGGCGTAACAAGAGCCAAGGCTGGTGCCGACGATGCCAAACTCCGTGTAGCCCTGCGATTCCAGCCAATCCAGGCAAGCGCGCGCGTCGATGACGGCTTGCCGCCCGGCGTCGAGCGTGCGCCCGATATTGGCGGACACCGCGTAATCGGCCCGCTCGGTTTCCGCGGGCTTGCGATAGTCGTGGTAGGGCAAGCTCATGCGCAGCGCGGAAATTCCCAGCAGGTTGAAAATCCGGCACAGGCCGTTGTGGCCCTCGGCGTCGGCGTTCCACTGCGGCATCACGATGAGCGCGCGGCGCCGTCCGGCAGGAAACCACCGCGCTCGCGCCAGATTATTCACCGCACAGGGCGTGTGCACCGGTGAGGTGAAAAGCAGGAATCCGTTCTCCAAACGGAAATCCGAGGGAGTGCGGTAGGCGTAGAATTCATCGCTATGGGAAACAATTTGCTGGTTCAATTGGGCAAAGAACGCGGCAGGATTTGCTTGCGCCGATTCCCGCGTACCGTTCACCGTCGGCCAATGCTCGGTCCAGTCAATCCCCCAATCGAGGGGCCGAACCACGCGGTTCTTGTCGCGGGAGTTGAGCCGGGTTTCCCAATCGTAGATCCAATCGCGGTAGCGGTCCCACATTCGTCTGAGGCCTCGGTGCCGAACTCCCCATTATACCCAACCTGCGAGCGTTGGCGTTCCGCCTCGCCCTTCGCTTGACCAATCCCCCGATTGTCCTTAGACTAGAATTTTACCCAGAGCCAATGGGCCTCTGCCAGCTATGATGCTATTTAGGCGACTGCTTACCGGCCTTGCGTCGGTCATGGTCTTCGCGACCTGTTTGCTGGGCCAGGCAAGCCCACCGATCTTCCCGCTCAGCGATGTGCGCGCCGGCTTGAAAGGCGTGGGTCGAACCATCTTCGAAGGCGATAAAATCGAAGAATTCCAGGTGGAAATCCTGGGGGTGCTTAAAAATGCGATCGCCCCCAAGCGGAGCCTCATTCTGGCCCGGCTTTCAGGCGGCCCTCTTGCCACTACCGGGGTGATTTCCGGCATGAGCGGAAGCCCCGTCTATATAGACGGCAAACTCGTGGGCGCAGTCTCGCGATCCTTCCCATTATCCAAAGAGGCAATAGCCGGGATCACTCCTATTGAGGAAATGCTGATGGTCGTGCCCTCCCCAGTGGCTGCTTCGGCGCACTTGTCGCTACCCGAGGGCTTTCGCATCGCCAACGTCTCGGGCGGATCGGCAGACCAGAGCCGGGCAGTTGTGGATGAAAACACCTTCCTAAATGTTCCCCCGCCTCCGGCAGAGCCCGATCCAAATTCCTTTTCCAGCCTGCTGCTGCCCTTACGCTTCGGAGGCTTCTCGAGTGCCGCCATCGACCTGTTTGCGCCCCAGCTCCGCCGCCTGGGCCTTGAGCCCACGAACGGCGGCGTGATTTCCGCAGGCGAGCAGAATACGCCGCCGAGTCCCACGGACCTCATGCCGGGTTCGATGATCAGCCTCCTGCTGGTGCGCGGCGATATGGACTTGAACATCGACTGCACGGTCACTTTCCGCCAAGGAAATAACCTCTACGCTTGCGGCCACCAGGTTCTGGCGGAGGGTCCGGCGCAGTTTCCCTTTGCTCCCGCGCACGTCCTGGTAGTGGTTCCCAGCATTGCCTCCTCATTCAAGGTGGATGCGCCGGGCACCGTGGTGGGCACCATCGAGCAGGACCGCTTCGATGCCATCTACGGCCAAGTGGGGGGCACGACTCCCCAGATGATCCCCATACACCTGCACCTGGATACGACGCTCAACAGGAAATCCGACTACAGCTTCGAAATGATCGACGAGCCCTTCCTTTCCCCTATTCTCCTCAACCTCGCCGTCACTTCCGCGCTGGGCGTCACCGAACGCTCTATCGGGACTTCCACCTTGAACATCAAAGCCGCGATCCACTTGACCGACGGCCAAGCGGTGAATTTGGAAGACGTGCTTTCCGGAGACGTGGGGACAACCGCCATGGTGGGAGCCTCCGTGGCCGCGCCGCTGGCCATGCTGATGTCCAGCGGCTTTACCGACCTTAAGGTCCACGACGTCGACCTGAGCATCGACTCGCTCGACGAGAAACGCAGCGCTACCATCGAGCAGGTCTGGAGCACCAAATCGGAAGTGCGGCCCGGAGACCACCTGGACGTGACCGCCCTCATCCGCTTGCCCGGGGGCGCGACGATGACAGAGAAAATCCCTGTCCAGGTCCCCGAAAGCGTCACGGACAAAATGCTTTCATTGGTGGTGGGCGGGGGGGCCAACATCAACGCCCTGGAATTCCGCTTTTCCGCGCTGGGAGGCACGGCGCGCGACTCGCAGCAGTTGGTGCACGCCTTGAACCGGATGCGGCGGAATAATCGCGCCTACGCCCTGCTGATGGCCCCCCAGCGGTCCTTTGTGATGCAGGGGGATGAGTACCCGTCGCCGCCGCCCTCGCTCGTCCAGACGTTCCTGGCGGACCCGGCCGCGGCCTCCAGCGTGGTGTTCAACGGGATGTCGGTGGTGGGCGATTTTGAAACCAAACCGACTCGCTACGCCATCCACGGCCAGAAGACGCTGATGCTCAAGGTGGCAGGCCCGGGAATGTAAAGAACAGTAGGCAGAAGGCACTCGGCAGTAGGCAGGCAGCGGGCGGAGAAGCAGAGCAGGGGGCGAAGCCCAGTCAAGCAAATCGATCGCCCGGTAATCTGGCCGGGCACGGTCCGTTACGTCGGCCGATTACGATTGATTGGCCGCTGACCACTCGTCACTATCCACTGCGTTCGAAAGGTTGGGAATGAAACTCGGCAGAATTCTTGGCACTCTAACCCTGTTATTGGCGATTGGCGCCCCCGCCTATGCGGTGGAGACGACCTTTTGGCAGGTCGGCTCCTTCGATGAATTCCTTCAGGGAACGCTCACGGGAATCTCGGTGAGCAAAGAAGGCGATTTGACCCTGGCGCCCGATGCACAAGCGGTATTCAGTCCGGAAGAAGCTCTGGCCCTGTCCCTGGCGCGTGACACCCACGGCAATCTTTATGTGGGCACTGGGCACCAAGGCAAAGTCTTCCGCGTCGGCCCCGACCAGAAATCCACCCTCCTTTTGACGGCCCATGAGCCGGACATTTTCGCGCTGGCCGTCGGCCCCGATGGAAATGTTTACGTGGGGAGCTCCCCGGAGGGCAAGGTTTATAAGGTGACTCCCGACGGAAAATCCAGCGTCTTCTACGATCCGAAGGCGAAATATATTTGGGCTCTCCAGTTCGACGGGCAGGGGCAGTTGTACGTCGCGACTGGAGACAAGGGGCAGATCTTTCGCGTGGACCCCTCCGGCAAGGGTGAAACTTTTTTTGACAGCAAGCAGACCCACATCATGTGCCTGAAGCTCGACCCTCAAGGAAACCTTCTGGCCGGAAGCGTGCCGAATGGGCTGATTTATCGGATTTCTCCCCAAGGAAAGCCCTTCGTGGTCTACCAGTCAGCGCTGCCGGAGGTTCATGATTTGGCCGTCGACCCGCAAGGCCACATCTTTGCTGCCACGCTCGGCGGAACGGGCGGCAAGGGGTCGCCGGACCTGCTGCTTGTTCCTCCTCAAGGCGGCCCAGGCGGGGCCGCTGCGACCATCACCGTCACGGCTGCCACGGAGCCCGAGTCAGCGGCTAAGGGCCAAGCTCCTCCGGGAGAAACCAAGGCCCCAAGCTTCAATCGGTCGACGCCGCCGAGCTCGCCAATCTTCCCTTTGCAGTTGGGCGGCGGGCGAGGAGCTTTGATTGAAATCTCCCCGGATTCCACCGTGGAAACAATTTGGAGTTCCGGCAACGAGAGCATCTTCGGGCTGGCGCTCCGGAACAACCACGTGCTGTTCACCACCGACAGCAACGGACGGATTTTCGATTTGGATACGAAGCCCGACGGCGAGAAACTGACCATCCTCACAGAAACTCACGAGTCGCTTGCCACTCGTTTGCTTCTCGAGGGTAGCGAGCTCTTCGCCGCAACCAGCGATGTAGCGAAATTGTTCCGGATTGGAGCTTCCCCAGCGCACGAAGGGACCTACGAGTCGCCGGTTAAGGACACGAAGTTCATTTCCCACTGGGGGATCCTGGCGTGGCGGGGGGATGTCCCGGCGGGGTGCTCGCTCCAATTCTTCACGCGCTCGGGGAATTCCGACCGTCCCGATAATACCTGGAGCGATTGGGTGGGGCCGTACAGCAACCCTAATGGCGATCCGTTGAAGAATCCTCCCGCACGCTACCTCCAATGGAAGGCTGTCCTCCACACCTCGTCCACCAGTTCGCCCACACTGGATGAAGTGACGATCTCCTATTTGAACCAAAACCTGCCACCGCAGATCCACTCGCTGAACGTCAGTACGTCGAGTGAGCGAACGGGCGCGGCTGGGGCCTCGTCCAGCTTGCAGATTGCCGGCGGGATCACCGTAAGCGCTTCACCTTCAGTAGCTTTCGGCCCCAACCCGCAATCGCCCTCGGCGGGAAAGGCGCCTGTCACCCTGAGTTGGCAGGCCGACGACCCCAACGGCGATGTGCTGACCTATTCGCTTTACCTGAAGGCGGCGGATGAGCGCGAGTGGCATCTCGTGAAAGACAAGATGCACCAGGCGAACTACACACTTGATCCGAATAGCCTGGCCGACGGCAAGTACGTCGCTCGCCTGGTCGCTTCGGACGAGGAATCCAATCCTCCCAGCCTCGAGCGGAAATCCGAATTGCTGAGCGCGCCCTTCTGGGTTGACAATACCCCTCCTGACGTCGAAGTTCTGAAGCAAACGGCAACCGGGTCCACAGTGGAGGTGCAATTCTCCGCCGAGGACAGCACCTCTCCCCTGCGCGGCGCGGAGAGTTCCCTCGACGGGCAGGATTGGCGCGACGCATTGTCCGACGACGGCATCGTCGATTCGCGCAAGGAAACCTTTACGCTAAAGTTCGCTCATCTGGCGCCGGGGGAGCACGTCGTGGCTTTGCGTGCCTCCGATACCTCGGGTAATATCGGGGTGGGAAAGGCCGTCATCCGAGTCGCAGGAAGTCAATAAAAGAGCGGGCGTGGGCGGCCGAGGCGGTTCGAGATATGGGGCAAAATGGCCGCGCCTCGTGAGATTCCACCCATCGAGATCAGGCTAGTACTTCGGTAACCACCGAGGCGGGGTAATCGTCAGGAAGTATACAACTCGAAAATCTTGCCCCGCATCTCACAAAACGAGTTGAGGTGCGGTTGATCGTGAAATTTCTTGAGTACAAACAAGACACCAGCATCGAAGGCTGCACCGGAACCTCAGCTTATTGCGCGTGCCCAGCGCGGCGACGAAGAAGCGTTTGCGGCGCTGTTCGAAACTCACAAACGACGTGTTTATTCGCTGTGCCTGCGCATGACGGGAAATACTGCGGAGGCGGAAGATTTAACGCAAGAGGCGTTTCTCCAGCTCTTTCGCAAAATCTCCACTTTCCGCGGAGAGTCTGCTTTCTCAACTTGGCTTCATCGGCTGGCGGTCAACGTAGTCCTTATGCACTTGCGCAAGAAGGGACTGCAACAGACTTCGCTCGACGAAGTGGACAATTCGCAAGACGAGCCGGTGAAGCGCGATTACGGTAGTGATGACCGCCGGCTGACCGGTTCGGTGGACCGCATCGGCTTGCAAAAAGCGATTGCAGATTTGCCTCCCGGCTATCGGACGGTCTTTGTGCTGCACGACGTGGAAGGTTACGAACACAACGAGATCGCTGAAATCATGAAGTGTTCGGTGGGAAATTCCAAGTCGCAACTGCACAAAGCGCGCATGAAACTGCGCGACCGGCTGCGCCAGGATCGCGGCATGAAAACGCCGGAACCATTCCCGGCTGGGGAGCCGGTGGAAGAAGTGTAAGAGGCCTTATGGAAGAAAGCCGATATCAAGCGCTCGCTGCCTGCTCGCGATTCGAAGCCGAGCTGGGAGCATACTTGGAGGGCGAAGCTCGACCCTTCGTCACTTCGCACGCGCATGATTGCGTGTCCTGTGGCGCGCTGCTGGCTGACCTCCAGTCGATTCGCGTGGCAGCACGCCAATTGCCCCGGGAAGAACCCTCACACTTGGTTTGGGCAAAGGTGCGCGCGACCCTCGAGGCCGAGGGCGCTTTCAGACTGCCCGGTTGCGTGCAATTTGACGACGAGCTGGAAGGATACCTCGAAGGCGAAGCTCGGCCCTTCATCGCCTCCCACGCGCACGATTGCCCAACTTGCGGCGCGTTGCTAGCGGACCTTCAGTCAATCAGCGCGGCAGCAAGGGAGCTTCCGGAAGCGGAACCCTCACCGCTGGTTTGGGCGAAGATCCGCGCGAGCCTCGCGGCGGAAGGATCGCTTCGTCCGGCTGCCTGCGTGCAATTCGATACCGAGCTGGGGGCATACTTGGAGGGCGAACCTCACCCCTTCATTATTTCTCACTCCCACGATTGCCCCTCGTGCGGCGCGCTGCTGGCTGACCTCGAGACAATCCGCGTGGCGGCGCTAGATCTTCCCCAGGAGGAGCCTTCCCGCGCGGTTTGGGCCAATGTGCGCGCAACGCTCGAAGCGGAGGGAGCATTCCGTGCTCCGGTGAGCGGATGGCGTCAAATTCTGGAATGGCGATTCTTCCCCCACGCTGTCCCCCTGGGAGTTTTGGCGGCCTTGCTTTTTCTAGGTTCAGTGCTCACAATGCCGACGGGCGACGCCCAGCGTTGGGGAAGCGCCAATCAGGCCGCGAGTTCCCAAGGCGTCACTCAACTGGCATCAGCAATTCCCGTGGGCGAGGACGGCGCATTAGCGCGAGTGGTTTCTGAATTGGATAGGAATTTTCGAGCGAACGAAGCATCCATGGCCCCGGACCTTAAGGCCACGTACGAAAAGAGCCTGGTCTCCCTGGATGGTTCCATTAACGAATGTCTGGACTCATTGCGGCACGAGCCCGGAAATACGCTGGCCCACGATTATCTGTTGACGGCGTATACGAGAAAGGCTGAAGTCTTGTCTTCTGCGTTGGAGTTTCAAGGGCGTTGAGAGAGGGACACAGGCTAGATGAACCGGACTATCGTAAGATTGAAGTCGGTCAGGCATGTCCTGGGCCTGCTCGTGGTTATTTTTCTGTCTGCCGCGGTGAGTTGGGCAGCAGGCGACGGGCGGCTGGAAAAAACGTTCGATAGCACGCGTGAGCCCCGCATCAGCTTGAATAACCTGAAGGGGCAGATCCTGGTGCGAGGATGGGAAAAGGCCCAAGTCCACGTGGTTTACACCGTGGCTTCCCCGCGCTTGGAAGTCGATAGCGAAATCCTTCCCGACACGGGGCCCGCCGAAAAGATCCGCTTCGAAACCCACCTTCTTGATCCGGCTCTCCCCTCTGACGAACAGATGGCTGACTACACGCTGGATGTTCCCGCCGGCGCCACACTGGAAATCCGCAACCCGCAAGGCAAGATCCGGGTGGAGGGAATGCAAGCTGACGCCACCGTGCAATCGGTGGGCGGCGACATTTCCGTCCGTGATTATTCCGGTCATCTCTCGGTCCATTCCGTGGCGGGCGACATCGAAGTCATTCGGCCCTCCGGCAACGTGGACGCTTACTCCATTACCGGCAACCTCCATTTTGTTTCGCCCACCACCACCCGGCTACACGGCAGCACCACCTCTGGTCGCATTCTCTACGAAGGCGATTTCACGGACCGCGGCGACTATATTCTCTCCGCCTACAGCGGGGATGTGGATGTCGTCTGTCCGCCGACAGCCTCGTACGAACTGAACGCCAAGACCCTGAAGGGCAAAGTGATCAACACCATGCCCATGACCAGCCGGCGGGAGTCCGCTACGCCACGAGGAGCATCGAATAGCCTGCTGGGCACGCGCAACGCCGGCAAGGCCACGGTGGAATTGACGTCCTTCAGCGGAAGCATCCACATTCGGCCGCAGGACTAAAGAGCAGGGGTTGGGGATTAGGGTTTAGGGGTTAGGGATAACGGGGTGGGCGTTTCTAGCTGCCCGCTCGCGCCACCCACTGGGCACGCATTGCTCGTCACTCTTCACTCGCCACTCGTCACTGTTCTTTCACTTCCCTTCCACCGAGAAAGCCAACAGCACATTTCCGCTGATAGCATTCGTGTAGCCGGCGTTGACGTGGAGCCAGGCGTCGCGCGGGCTTCCAGCCGGTACCGGAGCCGCCAGGATGGCGGTGCTCAGTATCCCGTCAACGTCCGCAAAGTTCCCCGAAGGGGAACAAGATCACTAGCCGTCGGTGAAACCAACGGAGAAGGAGTGGCGAGAGAGTCGACCCCGCCGGGGTCGACGATCCTTTGGCTCGAGTTCCACCGGTTGCAACTGTGGCTACTGTCCTTCGCGCGCTGGGCCGCCACCCTACCTCGACCTTGACGTGGCCCCGAAGGCCACCGTCACGGCGCAGACGTCCGCTTGCGGTGTCACACTTCGAAGTCTACCGGATAGGAGCAGAAGCTGTTGTCTCATTCGGATGTAGGCGTACTTGACCCTCCGCCAAGTGGCTTATTTTCCATACACTTATTGGGATACGCGAAATCTACGCGAAATACTGAAGCTATAAGACCATTATTTTCTTCAAGTTATTGGGATAGCGGGGATAAAGCGGAAAAACGGTGACTTTTTGAGGTCAAAAATCGATGTAACTAGCTTTGCTTTCTATAATTAATCGGAAATTTTATATAACTATAGTTTTTTCAAATACTTGGTGGCTTCAGTCATTCTGTCCGAAATTTGTCCGTTTATCTTCATGAACTTGGTGGGACCACCCTTCATTTTTGATGTTTTTTTGTTTTGGTGAGTGGGCTTGACTGGCATCGATAAAATGTCGCTTTGGACCGCTTTCGAGGGGTCAATTCGTCTCTTCCTCCCGCGACTTCCAGCGCGCAAACGGCCTTCCCTACCCGGCCGCGGGTGCGTGATTCGACTCGACCAGCCATTAAGAAAGCAGTTTGGCCTCCAAACCTAACGTCGAGGCCGACAGACTGCCCGATAATCAGCGGAAAAAGTGAAGTGGAGTGAACCCCAAAATTGAGACACGGAAACTAGGGACACTTTTGGTTAA
>CAZCVY010000191.1:0-13501 GCA_964501985.1 uncultured Acidobacteriota bacterium
GCGCCCGATGAGGCGGAGCCACACTTCTTCCTGGCCTTCTCCCCCGAGCGCGAGGACCCGGGAAACAAACAATTCCAGACCCGCCAGGTTCCCAAGATCGTCGGAGGGGTGAACGCTCCCAGTGCTTTGGCCGCGCAGGCTCTTTACCAGAGTATCTTCGAACGCACCCACTTGGTGAGTTCCTCGCGGACCGCGGAGATGGCAAAGCTTCTGGAGAATATTTACCGTTCGGTGAACATCGCCTTGGTGAATGAGCTGAAGCTGCTATGCATGCGCATGGGGATCGACATCTGGGAGGTCATCGATGCGGCGAAGACCAAGCCTTTCGGGTTCAGCGCCTTCTATCCGGGGCCGGGCCTCGGAGGGCATTGCATTCCCATCGATCCGTTCTATCTCACCTGGAAAGCACGCGAATATGAATTTCCTACTCGCTTCATCGAGCTGGCGGGAGAAACGAATACTGCCATGCCGCATCACGTGGTGCATCACGTGGCGGCGGCGCTGGGGCGACAGGGAAAAACGTTGCACGCCGCCCGCGTGCTCGTCCTGGGAGTCGCCTACAAGAAGGACATCGATGACGTCCGCGAATCGCCCGCATTGAAGATCATGGAACTGCTGGGCGCCGAGGGGGCGGCGGTGGCGTACCACGACCCACTTGTTCCACGCCTGGCCAAGATGCGGAAATACGACTTCGGCCTCGAATCCATCCCGCTGACCGCAGGTGCACTCCATGCGCACGATTGCTCGTTGATTGTGACCGACCATACCGCGATTGATTATGATTTTGTCGTGGGCGAGAGTTCACTGGTTGTGGATACACGGAACGCGACCGCGGGGGTCAAGCGTGATCGCGACAAGATTATTCGGTGCTGACCTTGAAAGGCCTGGCGGAAGGCAAGGGTAGTTGCGAACCGCCTGGCCGGGTCTGAGGAAACATGTTCCCGGTTAAGCCGCTCGAGCCGTACGGGCTCGATCAAGGCATATCGCGAGGCTTTCCGTGGAGGCGGACGCTGCTACCGCTTGATTCCGAAATTGTGCATCGCCGCGAGCGCGGACGGTGCCCCAAAAATCGCCGGAATCACGCGCTCGGCCTTGTAATGGCCGGTCCGGTGCATCATATAGGCAATCCCCAATCCCGCGCTGGCGCCCGCGATTTTGAGAGAAATCAGCGCCCCCTGCGAGCTCGCAAGGGGATTCATCTCCCGCGCTCCCGGAACCTTCAAGGCTTGATGGGTGGAAGCCACGTCGGCGGCCAGGGCGATGATGCTGAGAGATTGCAAGCAGATGTTTTTGGCGTCGAGGAAGTGGTGCACGGGAGCAGTCGGCTGGATCAACATGGGGTTTGCTCCGCCCCGGGCGGACGTGGGGATCAAGCTGAACCCGATGACCAGAACCGGAAGAAGTGCTCGTTTATTCGCCGTCATGATGGCCTCCCTCAGACACCCGGCCGCAGCCTTTGGCCGAACCTCCGCCGTGAAGCTATGGGTGTAGACCCACATCCGAGCGGGAACCGCGCACAAACGTGCGCTCGCCGGTACCCTTGCGGGTCGGCGCATGGGGCTTTCGCCCACGCATTCCCTATCGGCGAATGGGCGGGGGACTTAACTGTAGGGAGGGGAAGCGGACGTTCTTTGGACAATATAATTAGGCTATTTAAAGATTATCTTGGTGGGTCAGATTCGATGCAGCGAGAGACGGCGCAGCGCGAAGCAGGACGGTTTTGTCAATGAGGTTCCGAATCCTTTCTTCCAGGGCCGTGCTCAATGAGGATGCACTTATGTTGGCTTCGGAGTATGGTTTTTAAGTGGCGCGAGGAGTATGAACGTTAATAATGCCTTGTGAGGGACTTGGAGGTTCGAGCGTATAGTGGGTAAGATATGGTTCTGGTCTAGGGCCACGAAGCTGCCAGTCTGAATAGCGCTTGGGACTTCTTGGTCGCCACCGTCCCTTCGGAGCGATTTCGCATAGACGAGACGCTTCGCGCGTAAACGTTCAAAGAGTTTCCGCCAGCGGTCATTGTGCCAACTGCTGCGAGGCGATGCGGAGGATCTCCGCAATGTTCGTCATTATCTTTCCGCCGAAGTCCAGGCGGTGAGTGTCTGCCGAGTAAATTTCCATGAGCCAGGCAGGGGACCTGATTGGCTCATGATGAACTGAGAGGCACCGGTGGGAGACATTGACACACGAACGGGTTGGTACGCTCTTCACACTCGCCATCAGCACGAAAAGGTCGTTCATCGAATCTTGATGGGGAAAGGGCTTGAATCCTTCCTTCCCCTCTATGCGACCGCTCACCATTGGAAAGACCGGGTGAAGCGAGTTTCGCTCCCCCTCTTCCCTTGCTATGTCTTCCTTCGCGGGCCCTTGGTCCATTGGCTCCCGGTCCTCACCACGCCCGGCGTTCACAATGTGGTGGGATTTGGCGGAGAACCGGCGAGCATTTCGAACACCGAGATCGAAGCCATTCGCATGGTGGTCGAGAGCCCGTTGAAGGCGGAGCCTCACCCCTTCCTCAAATGCGGCGACTGTGTGCGGGTCATGGCAGGTCCGCTGCGAGGGTTGGAAGGGATCTTGCTTCGCAAGAAAAACTGGTGCAAGCTCCTCCTCTCGGTCGAGATGTTGCAGCGGTCCGTGGCGGTGGAGATCGACGTGGCCATGGTCCAGCGCATCGGTGGGCGGAGCCCGGTGGAGTCAGCGGTTCGGGTTGGTCGAATGCCCCTGGCGAACTTCCGCTATCCTGCCGAATCGATTTAAGAAGGTGCTCCGGTCCTTACCTTCTGATTGATGGATTGTGCCTGCTTGGGAGAATTAAAGTCTCTCCGGCCAGCAGTTGGCCCATTAAACCCATTGTCCATCTGCCTACAAGTATTATAATGACGACTCCGAAATTCGTACGGAACTATTAATCGACTCACGGTACTGGGAGTCCGCTCGAATTGGTCCACGAACAATCCCATCGACATCTGATTGCAGGTGCAGGAACGAACGCGGTTCCTGCTCCTCCCTGGGTGCGCTTCCGCAAGTTTGAAATCGCTCTGCGGCCACAGTGGCGGAGTTGGATCGCATTCCTTGTGGTGGCCGTGGGGGCCGTAGTCTTGGGTGGAGCGGCGTTGCGTACAGCAATCATCGACCTGCTGGGCGAGTCGGACGACGCGGAGAAGATTCATCGAGCCATAGCGATGGATCCCGCCAACCCGGAACTCTACCATCGCCTCGGTATGGTCCTCTGTACGTCATCAGGAGAAGCTTGCCGGACCGAAGGATGGAGAGACCTGCGCCGCGCCACAGAATTGGATCCCCGTACAGCGCGATACTGGACCGATCTCGCCTGGGTATGTGAAATGGCCGGCGAGACGGCCTGCGCTACGCAGAGCGTGGAACAAGCCGTTAAGGCCAGCCCCATGACTCCGCAAGTCCATTGGCTTGCGGCAAACACGCTGTTGCGCGAGGGTCAAAGGGAAGGGGCCATGGCGGAGTTTCGCCGATTGCTGGAACTGGACCCTACGTACGCACCCGCGACTTTCCACGTCTGCCTCGGTTCGTTGGGAGATCCGCAGCTCATCCTGCAAAAGGTGATTCCTGCGGCGAAAGATCCGAGCTTGAGACTTGCATACCTAACTTTCTTGAGGACCAATGAGGAGGACGAGTTCGCCCCGCAGGTCTGGCGGCAGATCGTCGAGACGGGGACGCGTTTTCCGTTTTCGGTGGCCGGGCCTTACATCGAGCATTTGCTCGAGAGAGGGTCGTTTGATGAAGCGCAAGGTGCGTGGCGTGATCTGGAAAAGCTAGGCATCATCCCGAGCCCAACTCCCGGTGATGAGGGGAATCTGGTCTACAACGGGGATTTCGAAACCACACCTTTGAATACGGGCTTCGACTGGCGCGACCAGCCCGCCCCCTTCATCGCGCTTGATTTTTCCGACCCGTCGTCTCACACCGGGAATCACTGCTTGCGAATCGATTTTACCGTCAGCCGAAACGAACAATACTCTCCGATAACTCAGCTTATTCCCGTGAGTCCAAAGCAATCCTACGTTCTGACAGCATTCGTGCGCTCGCAAGACATAACCTCCGACAGTGGACCACGGTTACAGATGCTGGATCCGGTGCAACAGCGCGACCCAAATATAATGAGTGATACTACCGTGGGAACGACTCCCTGGCACCAGGTCAGCATGAAGTTTTGCACGGGAGCGGCTACAAAAATCGTGCAGCTCTCCGTAGTCCGAGTGCGTGGTCGCACGTTCCCGACTGAGATATCTGGAAGTTTCTGGCTCGACACGGTAGTTCTGAAGCCTTTGGCTAGCGGCGAAAGTGTATGCGCTGAGCGAGCCCCATAGCTGCCGGGACATCTGAATGATTTGACGTCCCATTTATCGGACTGAAGTCCTTATGACGAGTGGACCTGGATCCCGAACGTTCTCGTTTGCGCGCATTCTGCTTGGGGTGACGCTATTGGCAGCGCCCGTGCCCTTCGGTGCCGTTTACTCCTGGGCATGGGCATCTCTGACAATCTTCACCCTTTTGATTGTGGCCGTGTGGGTCGTGGGCGGCATTCAGGATGGGGAGTTGGAGATAGGATTTTCTCCGATTTATGTTCCCGTCTCGCTGATATTGATTCTCGGATTCATTCAGTTACGTCTTCACCTGACCCTAAATCCCGTCGGGACAAGAGAATCGCTGATCAAGTTGGCCACAGACTTGGCTTTGTTCTTCGTCGTGATTCAACTTTTCTCTGAGGCCTCCGCCCAAACCTGGCGCCGGGTGGGAATCGCTGTGCTGGTTTTCGGTGCTGTGGTCAGTTTTTTGTCAATCCTCCAATTTCTAGGTGCACCGGGTCGAATCCTTTGGATCAGCCACGTTGATGGAAATCATTTTGGCCCTTACGTTGATCCTGATCACTATGCGGGGTTAATGGAGATGGTGGCGCCAATTTCCGCGGCCTACGTTTTATCGCGCGCAAAACGTGACCCGCGGAAGGGCCTGCTCTGGTTTGCCGTTCTGGTCCCGGTCGTCTCGTTGCTCCTTACCGGCTCGCGAGGAGGGTTCGTCTCGGTCTTAGTCGAGTTGGCAATCCTGGGCTGGGTCTTGATCTGGAGGAATCCGCTTCCCGGCGGACGAATGAGAATTGCGGCTACGGGGTTGGCCATCGTCGGGGTGGCCGCGCTCTTTTTCTGGCTTGTGCCGACCTATGTCCTTACCAAGCTTGGAACGATCAACAATTACGTGCCGGCCAGCAAAGGGAGTCGTCCCGCTCTTTGGAAGGACTCCCTTGGCATCTTCCGGGACCATCCGCTCCTCGGTGCCGGAATGGGAAGCTTTGTTACTGTTTACCCAGCGTACCAGTCAGAGCCACAGGATTTGGTGACCGACCACGCTCACAGCGATTATGTCGAGGCCTTGGCAGAAACAGGGCTAATCGGCGGAGTTCTGATCTTTGCTGCCCTATTCATGTTCATTCGAAGTACCTTATGGAATCTGGCTGCCTTATTAAACCGACCGCATGGCTGGATTCCACTCGGCGCAACGATCGCCTGCTGTGGCTTGCTTATTCATAGCTTTGCTGACTTCAACCTCCACATTCCCGCCAATGCAGCATGGTTTGCCTTTTGTGCCGGGCTGGCGACCCTTTCGGGTCACGTCGCTTCCGCACGAGGCGATGTGGCCGAGAGCAGGACGGTTCGTCCGAACTAAGTGGCGGCGACCGCGGATTGCGCACTTCGGAAAGAATCTCAACTTCCGGCGCGGTTTTTCCTTGCTGCCCATTCTGATTGCCGCGTCGAGATGGTGGAGATGGCCGTGCTCCTCCGCGTGGCAGCAGGGCGGAACCAGCTAGGTCCAACTTTTCAATTCCCGAGGGTGCAGGTCCCGGCACCGATGAGAGCGCGGGCGCGATCAATCATCAGCGCATCTCCTCGGGATTCAACGTGTCCGACTCGGAGTTCGGCCGAGTGCGCCAGGAGACTTCATCCTTTCCATGAGGTTACGGACGCGAGGCGTCCAGAGGGCGCAAGCAGTGATGCCTCCTCCGAATGCCGGAAAACCTGCACAACCTACACAACCTTCATCGGCCGCGGCAAAGCCCAACCCGTGGAAACACCATGCACCGCGTCGGCCATTGCATCCATTAGCTTTTCCTCGACTTTATCCCTTCGCCCGGCCTGGATGCTTTGAGCGTGACGGCGGCCGCGTATGAGGGCGGTTCTGACTCCATCTGGTTTTGCCCGCACATGCGACATTGATCAGCTCCATCAACTTGGGATTTCCCCGAGGCTGCTCTTCTGCCTAGGCTCAGCTGACTCCTTGGATTCATGTTCGGGTGCGGGCGGTATCTTGCCCAGAAGCTGGTCAAGGCAATTCTCCTTGCACAATGTACACTCCTCCGCTTGGGGCCCATAGTCGAGCCTCAAGGCTTCCTGTCCATAAGTCTCGGCGTTCGTGTGAATTCGCCGCTTTGCTGATAAGTCAAGCAAAAGCCGCATCCCGGAGCTGGTTCTGTAACGCCTCGCAAGACCGAGCGCGGTCAACAAGTGCCCCACGCTTTCAGCGCTCAGTTTGCCGGTTTCCCCCCGCAACTGGAGCTCGCGATTGACGGTGTCTGTCAAATACTTAACCCTAATCGAGGAGGCCATTCCCGGGCCAACACTGTTCTCCTCAGAGGGCGCATGGATCAGCTTGTATAAGATCAAATTCAAGAGGCGTATTACTACAGTGCGTATGTCCTCTTCTACACACTCCCCGGCGGCCTTGAAGTGGGCAAGGAGGTACTCCCGGCCGTCCTTGTCCGGCGTCGCGGCGCTCAAGCAAGCTAGAAGGTCTTGCGCTCGGGGAGACAGGTGCTCTGAGCCAGGGATCCGGTTCGACCGTATTCTCGTCCAATGGTCCAGGCGATACAACAGAAGGGCCGCCCGGAGCCTCGCCGCGTACTCAATCACCGCTGGTTCCCGCAGATCTTTCACCTCGGGATTGGCGCGTATCGTCGGTATTGTAAGACATCGGCTGTTCAGGGCCGTATCGTTCGGAGGCTCCAGGACGGCAAGAACTTTCGCGCTAAAGGCATCGAAGAACTCCCCCTTTCTCACGATGCCCTCCCGTGTGCTTCCCATACGAAGAAAGTGGCGCATCGCGGAATCGCTTTGCCCAACCTGCGAGGCGCTCTCGTCCAAGAGGAACGTGGGGTGGATCTGCGCACAAACGTGGAAGAGCGCGGAGGAACTTATGTCCCCAACGAGGAATGACCTGCGGCAAAGAAGTGCCAGGACGATGAGCAGGGTAGTCTTGCCCGACACCGGGGGGCCAACAACCATCAGGTAAGGCGCCACCTCAAACCGGTCCACGAGCCACGTGGCGACGACGAATGCAGCCAACGGAATCAGATACCTGCGCTCGACTGCGACACGTTGCTCGATAAACCTTACGACAAGACGCATCAGAACTTCGGGCGATGCGACTCCGACTCCCTCTCGGGCTCGCATTGCTGCGGCGCCCTTCGGCAGCGTCGCGCGGCGCAAAATGGGATCGTGTCGCGATAGTGGAGCGAGGAGTTCTCCATCCCTCATCAGGGATGGAATAAGCTGGTAACTGCCGTCGCGACCCACGGCCAACAAGGTTCGCCTTGGGTCGCTGGGGTCTTCGATCATCTCCGCCAGTCGCCCATCCGGCAGTTCCTCGAAATCGGTTTCGCGTGGCGGTAGGTTACGGTTTGAGCGTGACCCAGCGGTGGCCGAGGGGTCTGGCTGAATGTAATGCACGGTACCGTCCGCGCAGTAGAGGTGAAGCGCGGTTTCTCCCTCTGAACTCCGGTAGGGCTTGGCCCGGCTCTTGTGTCGAATGGATCTCACGGATTCTCCAATCTGCCTTTGGCAATTCGCGGTTTGCTTCTTCATCCGTCCATCTGCCCATCCATCCCCAGGGAACCCACAGAAAATAGGCGAAATCGGCGACACCCTATGCTGCAACCGCCCGCGTCCGGCAAATCCGCACGTTCGCCGCGAAACCGGGGCGGGCAGGATTGCGTTGGCTCGCTCCAAACCTTGGCGGCCAGAATGGCGTGGCTCGGATCACCGCGCCCTTCAACTTGGCAGCAAGTACGATGCGTCACGAGCTTCCCACCGTGTCCTCCCTCAAAGTTCGCAACGTTCGGGATGTTCGGCTACCATTTCCGCATTGCTCACGCGCCCTTCTTCGCGGCACAACTTGCAGATAACTCCTTTCTCCTCGGTGTCGTCGAGTTGCACCTTCCAATAGCCGTAAAGCGTGGCCAGCCCGTGAACAAAGCGCTTCACGTACATCGTGAACTCCAGCGTGTACGGGCCGTCGTCGCCGCCCCGTTCGCGTCTCGGGAAACCGAGGTTTGTCAGGATTGCTCCCACCTTCCGGTCCGTCAGGCAGATCTCTTCCCCCATTTGCGTCAGCGCTATATTAGCGAGCTCACTGATCTTGCCAACAGCTGCGTACAGCGGTTCCTCGTGCACTAAAAACATCAGGGCCGAAAGTACCGCGTACCTGTCGGGGCGTAGCCCGTCCGGACACAGTTCCGCCTCCTCAGAAATGGCCTTGTAAAGGCGCTGGAGATAATCTGTGTCTCCCGCGAAGGGGGCTCCCCACGAGCAGTACGCCTCCCACCTGCGGGGGTTCACATGCCGCGGTTTATCCGTGCCAAGACGGCGGATGGATCCGCCGCGCTCGAGATCAAAGTCTAACATCTGTTGCCGCAAGCAGTCCGCCCGGTCCAGAAATTGTGGATCGCGCAAACGCTCGAGATTAGGCCAGCCCGAGAGTGAGAGGGGCACGACCACACCGCCCGGAACCAAGTCTCCGGACAAGATCAGCTCACCGCAGGCAATGACGCGTGGGCCCGACATCGAGAAGACGCCGTGCTTTTGGAGCGATCCGATACCGGGCCAGCTGCCAATCTCCAGTTGTCGAAGCGAATCCGAGCGTATCCCATAGTCAGCAATCAGGAGAGTGGGGCAAATTCTCGCGCGTGCTTCGAATAAACCGGCCGGCGTCGCGTCGCCGATCACCAGACCGTACCGGCAAAAAAGGCCCAGAGCTTGCAGCAACGGGTTCGCTAGGTCCCGCGGACCACGAATCACGATTGTGGGAGAAAGGGGCAGTTTCTCGCAAACCCACGTCAAGACGGCGAAGGCCCCGTAGAGAATTTGCTCTCGCTCGTTGAGCGGCACCAACTCACTGATCAGGCGCCCTGTTTCAGTGGCCATGTCGCTAGGCTTGCCATGGGGCTGCACCCCGCCAGGGAGCGTGATTGCCCGGAAGAGAGGGTCATCATGATGGTGGGGAGGTTCAAAAGCATCTTGCCCGTATTCGAAACTCTCCCGCAATTCGACGCTGCCATTGTGTGAGACCGCGAACCGAGTGGGCATCGAATCGCTGGGATCGGAAATCAACCTCAGCCTCGTGCCGTCCGGAAAGTTCCGGAATGCAATTTCGATGGCCTTTTTCCTTGCCGGCACCCGGTCATGCTGGATGCCACCGACCTTCCATCCACGGGCCCTGCCGACCGAAGCTTGGCCGCCAGACGGCGGCTTGGTCTCGATCATCTTATGAATATTACTATGTGTACTATTAGAAGTGTTAGATTTATCTACATTATGCTCCATGTGCACTCTCCTGCGCTCGAGCTGGACTTACAGAGGCCGTCCGCTTTGATTTTCTGGCAGAGCCGATCGCCGTTATCCTTCATGGTGTCCACTCCTCACACTCCAGGGAAACCGCGGAATGCGCGGAAACCTAATCCGAGATCCCGAAACAATGGCCCATTTTTGTGGAACTATTACTATTTCCATGAATATTAGTACCTTTACTTATCATCTTTTTAGACAACGGAGTCAATCCACAACAACCCTAGGGCCAGCGGCCAAATTCGGTCGCGTCGCCATAGGTCCGCGTTCGCGCGCACTCAAGCGAGGCGCTTAAAGTTTTTGCGTGGGATCGTCCATCCATCCATCATTCGGACGTACTGGCGGGCACCAACCGGCGCCCCTTGCGGCGAGGCAGAACGCTTCGCTTCTTACCTTTAAATCGGATGCTTTGGGTTGTCAAGGAAAATCTCCTCCCTTGCCCGTTCTCAATTTTGAGAGGGTCCGGAGTAGAGAATCTGAGTCCGTGAAAGCGCTCCGGCAGCCGATCCAGGGGGCGGACCATCCGGCTAAAATCCTAAGGCGTGCATTGTTGGGCCGTGAGAGCTTCTATCGGTCAGGCTGCCTGAACTCCCCAGGGGAGAGGGCCTCCGAGTTTGGGATTTGACCTTCGGTGCTCCGGGGTGCTGCACTCCTCAGATCAGCATTTGACCGAGGCAGAGGAAGCGGGGCCGGTCGAGCCGAGCATTGACACCCGCACCTGGCGCTCCTGGACTCAAGTCCGGTTCTCAACCGTCGGTGGATGCGCCTCCAACGTGGCAAGCACCTAATGCATCCAACGCCGTTCGGCCAGCGGACGGGTGTCGCTCGGCCGTCAGTTGCCATTTCGGATGCTCATCCCTGAGATCTTTAGGTGGTGGATATCCACCCTATCCACTCCTCTTTTAGTATGTAACTTATTGACTGCAAAGGATTAGTTTCGAGCAAAGTTTTTCGAGTTATCGCAGGAGCAAATCTGTACAATTTTAAAGCGATGGCGAGAATAGTTCCTCCACCCTCGAGTACTTCGGAAGCTGCGACGGGGTGAGTCCCCTCGTAGGGAATTTGGAGGGAGTTCATGCTGTACAAGAGAGGCCGTTACTACTGGATGAGATTCAGGTGGCACGGAACGCTGATCCGAGAATCAACCCGCGCCGAAGACTTGCCAACGGCGCGGCGAATCCTAGGTATGTACCGTTCGAAGCTGGCGATTGAGCAGGAGAGGCGCCGGAAATTTGGCGATACTGCAGCAGTCAAAGACGCCCTTTACGGGGACCTGAGAAACCACATGGCCAAAGGCAAATCGGTTGAACGGGCTTTGAGTGCCGGGCAAGAGAAGGCCCGGATACGAATCGAGAAGATGAAGGACAAAATGGCGTTTCGGAAATTCGGAATCAAGGCATAAGAAGCGTGACCCCCTAGCGTGACCCCCTTTTGTGCCCCTTTTTAGGGGCCACGCACGGGAGACACGTGAGGGGGGCACAGTCCGAATGCAAGCAGGACAACCACCGAGAATTCTTTCCCCCACGCCCGAGCACTGACGGAGTTCCCGCCGAGTCGGCGACGATCAAGATCCCCTTTCGGCAGCCCGGGCCCAAGCGGCATAGCCCATCTTCCTGGTGAACAGGAGAACCAACGGCACTATTTGCCGCGGTTCCCGTCGGGCGCGAAAGCGGTCAGGATGCTGCTCTCAGCGGGCGCTTCGCAGCAGAGCCGAAAACCTCATTTCCCCGAGATCTGGGCGAACTGCTGGAACTCCTGCAGCGAAAGTACGGCAGCATGAACCGCGCCATCTGCCGCGCACCCTAACTTACTTCGCGGATGCAGAGTCGGATCCCACACGGATGCGTTGGTCCCCAAAGTGGGATGAGGTCAAGAGGCAGTTGGAGGAGGCAGTCAAAGACCTTTTCCGCTAAGCTGAGACCCCGCCTGGTCCAAGAGTATCGCCCCAGGTTGGGTTGGTCCGCAGTGGGAATTACGATCTAATTTTCTGAGCACCATTGGCGAGCGACTGGCCCACACCATTGCCGGTCCGTGCTTTGCTGCCACTGGGATGGTTGGCCCTGTTGTGAGGAATGGGAGGGACATCACGCTGTACAAGCGAGGCCGTCACTACTGGATAAGGTTCAAGTGGAACGGAATCCTCATTCGAGAGCGAACGCGCGCCGAGGACTTGGCAACCGCAAAGAAAATCTTGAGAAACAGAGGCTCGAAGCTGGCAATTGAGCAGGAAAGACACCTAAGAATTGGCGGAGCGGAGAAGCGGCAGATGCGCTTTAAGGGGATATTAAGAGCTTAGCAGCCAAAGGGAGACCGGTTGAGCGCGTTTGATTGCCGGGCTCACTGGCTTCGCTGGCATCGAGGCCGGGCAACACACCGATGTTTGTCCGCACGCTTTCCGAAGCCACTCTCACGGCTCACTCGGCCGATCCCGTCCTGGTGCGGCCGACGCTGCTCAAACTGAGGCTGCGGTATTCCGAGCGAGAATGGCAGTGGTAACGGACATAGCCTCCCTGCTGGTCCTGGGGATGGAAGAGCTACCTCCGTTTTCCTCTTGACAGACAGTTCGCATTTTGCGAACATAATGCAGGTCTGACAAGGCGGGAAACGTGCATGTGATCAGTCGGAAAAAGTTGAAGGAGGCCGGCGGGCAACATGCCGAATCGGAGGGCCCACTTGACACATGGTTCCGAATTGCCAAGAAGGCAGAGTGGCGGAATATTGCCGATGTTCGTAAGGTCTACCCCTCTGCGGACCCAGTAGAGAAATATACTGTTTTTAACATCAAAGGCAACGCCTACCGTCTGATTGTTGAGATTAACTACCGGACCCGGCGTATATTCATCCGTCATGTTCTGACCCACCGAGAATATGACGAAGAGAGGTGGAAACAATGAGCGCAACTTGCTTCCCCGTGGCAGGAAAATTCTCCAAGAAAGATGTTAACCAGGACGAGTATAGCCGCCTGGTGAGTAAAAGCCTTCCTCACATTATCCAGAACGAAACGGAGAATGAGCACTATATCCGCATTCTGGAAATTCTTGACGCCAAGTCCGATCCCACCCCTGCCGAGGAGACTCTAGCGGATTTGCTGACGATGCTGATTGAGAACTTTGAGGAACAGCACTATGCCTTACGCAAGGCGACTCCACGGGAAAACCTCACGGAGCTGATGCAGGCCAACCATCTGAAGCAAAGGGACCTCGTCGATGTCTTTGGTACACCAAGTATCGTTTCCGAAGTTCTGGGCGGGAAACGGCATCTTGCCACTTCCCACATCCGGAAACTGAGCGAGCGTTTTCATGTTCCGGCGGAGTTGTTCCTCTGATCGGTAAACAGAAGTTAGGCCTCTTCATGCCACGGAAGCTCAAGAGATTATCCGTTGCCCCATTCACTGGCGACCGCGGATTGTCCACTCCCGAAATTGCGCCAGACAGCCTCTTCATTTCCTTCGAGGTTTGGGCTTGCGGCACACCCTGGCTCCCACAATCAATAAAAGGTGCCCGTGTCGATTTTCAACTGTAAATTCTGCCCGAGAAACCAGGATCCAGCATGAGGCTCGTAAAGGGCGGCAAAAGCCCTAGCCTCCCGTTTGACTGGCCTCCCATAAATATGGGACCATGTGATGGTAAAAACCACGCTGGAGATTCCCGATTCTATCTTCCATCGCGCCAAAGCGAGGGCGGCAGAACAAAGAGTGCCACTGCGTGAATTCATCAGCGAGGCGGTATCAGAGAAACTCAGCCCGAAGCCTCTGCCCCGGAGCAAAGCAAGGATGAAGCTGGCGGGGCGCCTGCAACACCTGCGTAAAGAAACAGCCCGAATCACCCGCTTAATGGAATCGGAGTTCGAAAGAATCG
>CAZCVY010000192.1:0-13415 GCA_964501985.1 uncultured Acidobacteriota bacterium
TTGGAGACCAAATTGCTCGCCTGATAGTTGGTTGAGTAAGATCGCGCACCCGCGGCGGGTGGGGAAAGTTGCTCCCCGGGCCGGAAGTCGCGAGAGGAAGAGACGAATTGACCGTTCGCAAGGCCGTACAAAGCGACATTTTATCGATGCCAACCATGCCAGCTCACCAAAATGGAAAAACATCAAAAAATGAAGGTTGCTCCCAATAAGTTGATGAAAACAAACCGAAAAATATCGGACAAAACGGATCATCCCAATGAGTGTATGAAAACAAAAGAGTTATACGAAATAGCCGATTAATTGCCGATTAATTATAGAAAGCAAACCTAGTTACACCGATTTTAGCCCCCAAAAACTCCCCGTTTTTCGGTTCCAAATCCCGCTACCCGGATAACTTGCAGAAAATAATGGTCTTATGGCTTCAGTATTTCGCGTATATTTCGCGTATCCCAATAAGTGTATGAAACATAAGCCACTTGGAGGATGGGCAAGTATGCCTACATCCGAATGAGACAACGGCATCTGCTCGCATCCGGTAGACTTGGAAGTGCGACCCCGCAAGCGGACGTTTGCGCGGCGAGGGTGGACGTCGGGGCCGCACCCTACCCCTAAAACCCGGCCGGTTGATGATGGGCCCTTAGGGCATCGCGGCGAGGTTCGGCTTAACGACCGGCCGCCTTGATGATTCCCGCGCCTTCTTTCTTGGCCGGACTTGCGGCGGTGCTGGGCTGATCGCGTTTGATGATTCCGGAGCCTTCCTTAATGGTGAGGAACTGGTTGGCGGGGATGTTGGTAAACTTCTCGACCTTCTGTGTGGTAGGCCACTTCACCTCGATCGAGTCCACCTGGGGAGAGGACCCGAGGCCAAAATGGAGGCGCAGGTCGCTCTGCGACATCACGCTGGTGCCGGAATGAACCTCGTCGATTTGCGCATGTTTTCCCGTCACCACGCGCACGCGTGCGCCGATGGCCGTGCGGTTGCACTGGGTGCCGAGCAATTTGATGGTGATCCAGTTGTTCTTGTTGCCGCCGTTGTTGCGCAGGAGCGACGGGTAATCGTTCATGTTCAGAATCAGCACGTCGATATCGCCATCGTTATCGTAGTCGCCCAGAGCGCAGCCGCGGCTGGAAAACTCGGCCGCCACGCCCGGACCCATTTCTTTGGAAACGTCCTTGAACTTCCCATTTCCGAGGTTGCGATAGACGAGACGGGGCGAAACAAACTTCGCGTCCAGATGGTACTCTTCGATTTCCGGGTACACGTGCCCGTTGACCTGGAAGATGTCGGGCCAGCCATCGTTGTCGTAATCCATGAAGCCGGCGCCCCAGCAGACGTATTGCGTGTTCACTCCCAGACCCGCAACGAACGTCACATCGGTAAATGTCCCGTCGCCGTTGTTGTGATACAAATCCGGGGTATCGTCGGAGAAATTGGTCTTGAAGATGTCGAGCCAGCCGTCGCCGTCGTAGTCGGCCACGCCGACGCCCATGCCGGCCTGCTCCTGCCCGTCTTCGTTGTATGCGCATCCGGCCATCACTGCGATGTCTTCAAACGTTCCATCGTGTTTATTGTGGAACAGAATGCTGGGTTCGGAATCGACCGCCACATAGATATCGGGCCAGCCGTCGTTATCGAAATCATAGGACACGGCGGTGATGGAGTAGCGAGCACCCGGCTTCAGGATGCCCGCCTTCTCGGAAACATCGGTGAACGTCCCGTTGCCGTTGTTGTGATACAGGATGTTCATGCCGCCCTGCAATCCCCGCGGCCCGCACATCGTGGGAATACCTTTCCATTGGCAATAGCCGGTTTGCCCCGGCACGGGCGTATGCTCAAGGTCCAGTTCGATGTAGTTGCACACGAACAGGTCAAGGAATCCGTCGCGGTCGTAATCAATCCAGGTGCAACCCGAACCCCAGCGGACGCGCTCTTCCCACAACCCTGCTTTCTTGGTGACATCCGTAAACGTGCCGTCGCCGTTGTTGTGCCACAACACGTTGTGACCCCAATAGGCGCAGAAGAGGTCATCCCAGCCGTCGTTGTCGTAGTCACCCACGCAGACGCCCGTGCCCCATCCGGTGCGGGACAAGCCGGCTCTTTCCGTCACGTCCGTGAACGTGCCGTCGCGGTTGTTTTTAAGAAGGTGCTGAGTGGGCGTCTTGCCGTCGGGATAGGGTTCCTCACCCGACATGCGGTCGCCGTTGGTCAGGTAGATGTCGAGCCAGCCGTCCTGGTCGTAGTCGAAGAAGGCGAGTCCGCTGCCCTTGGCTTCAATAATGTACTTCTTGTGTTTAACGCCGCCCCAGACGTTGGGAATGTTGAGGCCGGCTTCTTTGGCCACATCCACGAAGGTGACGGGAATGGGCGCTTCCGGAGCAGGCGCGGTGGCGGCCTGAAGCACGGGCATTCCCGTCCATCGCCAGAGGGGCGTGGTGAGCGCGTCAAGAACTCCTGATCCAAGAAGTACTGCGGAAGAACCGAGCAAATTGCGACGCGAAAATTTCATGCCATCATCGAGGCGCACGAGCGTTCCGTCGCCTTCCCTCCTGGATTTTTCACCGCTGAAAGAAACAGGTTGAGCCGCGGAAACTCCAAAAAGCCATTATACTATGCATCTCCCCGCATGCCCCATGGGAAGCAAGTGTGGCACGGGTACGCCGTTTGGCTGAAGTCATGGCCATGCCACCGGGGCCTTCCCTTCTCTGGCAATTCATCGCGCGGCAAGCTAGAATTCCTTTCGAGGCACGTCATGTCTGAAACCCAATTTGAGTCTCCCATCGCGGCATCTGCCTCGGCCAGTGTCAAAATCATCGCCATTGCTGTTCTTTTTGGGTGCATCTACTACGCCAGCTCCGTGGTCATTACCTTGATCTGCTCCATCCTGATTGCGTCGGTCCTCGACCCGGGAGTGAAGGTGATGGAAAGATTGCACGTTCCGCGCTGGTTGGCCTCGCTCGTCATGGTACTGCTGATGTTGACGGCCGCGTACCTGATGATCTATGTGATCTACGATCGCGCCCAGGCGTTCGTGGAAGCGATGCCGAGGATTGTTGACCGGCTGAAACAAATCACCGCGCACATTCAGGTAACGGCCCACAACCTTCAGCAGAGCACGCAGACCATCATCCCGGTTTCCCCGGAGGCGAACTTGCCGACCGTGCGCTTGCAGCAGGAATCACCCTATGAGCAATTTCTGCTGCGGGGCATCGGCTCGGTTTACGCCTTTACTGTCACTGTGATGTTCATTCCCTTCCTGGTGTTTTTCATGCTCACCTCGAAGAACCAGTTGTGGGCGGCGACGCTGAACCTTTTCCATATTAAACGCCGCCAGCAGGCCGAAGATGTGATCCATGCCATCTCCCGCATGTTGCGTCAATTCGTGGTGGGGAATTTGCTTGTCGGGTTCATTTCCGCATGCATCATCACACCGGTGTTCGCTCTCATCCATCTCCAATATGCGTTATTGATGGGACCCGTCTCTGCCCTTCTAAGTCTGGTCCCTTATATTGGTGTGGCGCTGGGAATCCTTCCTCCCTTGCTGGTCGGGCTGATGCAGTACGACACTACCACGCCTTTCATCGTCATCGGGGCCGCCGTTGCGGTGGTTCATTTCGTGGCCGTAAATGTCCTGACGCCCAAGCTGGTGGGCCAACGCGTCAATTTGAACGCGCTCTCGGTGACCATCGCTATGATGTTCTGGTCTTGGTTGTGGGGAGGGTTCGGCTTGATACTGGCGGTGCCTATCACCGCCGCTATCAAAGCGGTGTGCGATAACGTCGAGGCCCTCAAGCCCTATGGCGCCTGGATGGGCGAAGGATGATAGGTTGTGCGGGCCGGAGATTCCGGCCCGCGACGTTGTGGTGAAAGGAGGGTGCGGTCTAGTTCGGCATTTGCGGCATCTGGAACTTTTGCGGTTCACCCTTAATGTGAGACGTTTCGTTGGTAAGGGTTTTCTTTAACACCATGGTCGTTTCCGAGCTGGTCATCTTCACCATGGCGTAGGGAGTCACGTCCGTGGAAACCCACACATCAACGGGGCCGTGCTGTTCCTGCTTGTGGTAGTGCTGGCAGTTAAAGGTGCCGGCGGGGACAGTGACCGATTCCGTGCCCACTAGTTCACCTTTGTCGCCTCCCCCCCCTGCTCCAGGTGTGGTGGGATGAGGCTGGTGTTGTTGCATCATCGACATCATCATAGTTGGCATTTCCATGGGGGGCTGGCCTGGCCGCTGCATGATCATGCGTTTAACGCCGGGTTGCGGGCCTGTGGCGACGGTTAACATCTTCATCACCATCTCACCGCTGCCATCGGGGCTGGTCATCCGCGTTTCCATCCAGAAGCCCGAAGCGCCATCAACATCCTCTTTGCCCAAGGCTACGGTGGTGACGTCCATTTCCTTGCCCTTCGATGTAACCAGGTATTCGGAGCCGGAGCCCACGGTGGGATTCGCGAGTCCGGGCAGTGACGGCATGCCACCCATCATGCCACCGCCGCCGCGTTGTGCCCACAATCCGCCGGTTACAGCCAGCCCCAACACCAACATCATCGCCGCCCTCTTTGACAAATTCATGGACGCTTACCTCCGGTTTTTGATTGGCCGGGAAGCGAGACTGCTTCCAACTGTGGCCAGGGATTTCCCAAGTCTATGGTTCAATTTCAATGCTTGCACTGCCCATCAATGTTCGTGAAAAAAGAGGTCTGATAACGATTATAGCAGAAAACCCGCACACACGTGGGAAGTGGAAAAGGAAGCTAAGATGCGCTGTCAACGCGTGAGGGTTAGCTGAGGGCTATTAGCTATGGACTGTTAGCTGTCAATTGTCAGCTCTGCCGAGGTCATTCGCCGTGTGTGCCGTAAGCCATGAATCGGTCTTTCTTGAATTGCTCCCACTGCGCGGGTTGGTATTGGTCCTTGGGGATGAAGACCTTGTGAAGAAACGCGATGCCCAGTTTGGCGTCGTCGATTTCCGCGTCCTTTTGGGGAAGGTAATCAAAGACGCTGCGGTTGGCTCCGTAATACGCGCAGAGCCACATTCCCTCGGCGTTTTCGACGGCGTACAGCGCGCACGCCATAGGCAAGGGGCGGGTGGCGTCCACGGATACCTTCACCACCGTGTCGATAATCTTACCGGCGACGCGCGGGGCGGCGGCGGCCGGGGACGCTGGAGTAGAAGCCATGGTTGACCTCACGCACAGAGCAAAAACCTGGGGCGAACAATGGATGTTCCCCTGGCAAGGAAACATACATCGGGCACGCAAAGGACGTCAATCCAAAATGCCTTTTCTCGGGTCGTCACATCGCGCTGGTCGGCTTCAGTTCGATCACCAGTAACTGCCCATCGGTTTTCCAGTTGGCTCCCGTCGCCGTCTTTCCTTCCGAAAGAGGATTGGGGCGGCTCACAAGCTGTTCGGCAGCAACCGTTCCGCTTGCCATCAAGTCGGCCCCCACTTTGGTTCGCTCCAAATCGAGGTCGGGATCGATGGCGTGCGATATCACGCCTGGGTGCACGTCCAGACCCGTATCGTGGGTGGAGGCGCCGAGCCAGATCTCGCGGCCATCGGGCGTCGTCGCCGTGGTTCGCCAAAGACGCAGATGGTGGCGCTTCAAGAATGTATTCAGCATTTTTTCAAAGGCAAAGTTTTCCATGTGGCCGAAAAGGTAGAGGTCGGAGACGGGCGCTTGGATATAGCCTTGACCGTCCCATACGGCGCGGACCGTTCCCGCCCCCGACCTCGTGCCTAATTTGCTGGGCTCAACCCAGCCGGCTTGTTTATAGGCGTTGAGGATCTGGTCGGAGCTCCCGATGACGACCAAGTTGAGCGGGTCCCCGGGCTTCTTTGACTTGCTCTCGCACCGATTGGGCGCGTCAGCAAGCAACTTTTGGACAGCGTCCGCCAGAGCTGGTGCGATTTGCGTCGCCACTGCCGGCGGGGAGGTGGAATCCACGGCGAGGGGTTGATCCAAGGCCAAGTCAAGATCCGTACCCGAGGGGTAGTCAATCGTGGTATCCGGCTTGCCAAAGGTCTTGCCCCCCATCTTCTCCATCGTTGTGCCCGTAGATCCTAATCTGTCCAACATTCCGTCCACGCGTCCGATGGGGGCATCTTTTTCGAGAACACCTTGAATGGTCCCATCCGGGAGCACTGTTTCTCGCGCGTTCTCCACTTCCGTTACGTGTGCGGTCAAGGTCAGGGGGAGATGATTGGGGATGGCCAACTCGGTGAAGCGGATCAGAAGGCGCGCGTGGTCGGCGGGCTGCGATGAGGGAATCAGCTTTTCGATCTTTCCCGACGCGATCGCACCGATCGGGATCAGCACCCCCTGGCCGTTCGTGATCTCCCGCACAACCTGGGCCGTGACGGTCTGGTTGAGATGCGAACTTTTCGTGCTGACGGGGGTCACCAGCCGAACATAGAGCGTTGTTCCACTACTCAGCGTGGTCTGAGCCGCTGCCTGGGAATAACCGTGGCGCGGGATGCCGAAGGTGACCGCAAAGCTCATCAAGAAGAGAACCGTCCAAGCAAAGTCAGGTCCAAACTGGACCCGCACTCGGTTGCGGATGCGGATTGCTGGCGTGGATGTGAAGGAGATGCTCATGGCTCGTTTTCTCACGGCCCACCTCAAAAGAGTTTGTTCAGCTAACGGACGAGGGAGATGCCCATCGCGCCCACCGGGCCGGCCCCATCCAATGAAGCGATTTATACATAGGGAACGGTCACAACGCAAGTCAGAACACGCGCGAGCTTTAGTATACGTCGCCAAGTCTACGCCGCCTGCTTGCATCCTTGTGGCGTGAATGGTAGCCTCATCGAGGCGCTCCCACCGCGCGGTCCGGGTGAACCTATGAATCGATACGAGAACCAGGTCTTCGAGAATCAGCATGTGGTTTTGGACGATGGCGTATACGTAAATTGCAAATTCAAGAATTGCAGCTTGGAGTATTCCGGCGGGGACGTTTACGTGCAGAATTGCCAGGGCGAAGGCTGCCAACTGGTATGGCGAGGCGCCGCCCAACGCACCGTCCTGCTATTGCAAGGTCTAGGACTAATGGTAACCCCGCCACCGCCGCCCGGGACCGAGTCGGCGAGCCGGGTGCAATAGATGATTCGCATCGGCGGGCCGTTAGCCCTTTAGTTTTAGGCGGTTACGGAAAGTTACTGTCAAGGCGTCGTGTTCTCCTCTTGGCCCGGAATTGGCAGGCGAGCCAAATTTCTTGCCTTTATGCTACCAAAACCTTTATATTCAAGAGTTTGAGCCGAGGAATTGACGGGATTGAGGACCTGATTTTGGCCAAGCCGAGCTCGCCGCGCATCTTTGTGACTTTGGCAGCGCCCACCCTGAGCGCGATGGAGGCGCTTGCCATTCATGTTTCCGGGGTGCCCGTGGGCTATGAATTGCGCCTCGATTACCTCCAAGACTTTTCGCAATTTGAATCGCAGCTCCACCAGATGCTCATGCGCCTGCATTTTCCCCAGACCATTGCCACCTGCCGTATGGTGGCGGCGGGCGGCATGATGACGGGGACGTTGCCCGACCAGGCCGCCATCCTCGCCGCCGCCGTGCGAGCCGGTTGCCAATGGGTTGACATCGAGATCGAATCAGTGCAGAAAGGCGGCACGGCCCTTCTCCAGGCGCTCCAGGCCGCCAGGATTATTGTTTCTTACCATGACTTCCAAAAGACTCCTCCCCTGGCCCCGGTCTATCGCCGCCTGGCCCGGCTCCCGGTGCAAGTTGTAAAAATCGCCACGCAGGCGCGCTACCTACGCGACAACTTACAGATTCAGCGATTGGTTAAGACCCATCGGAGCGGCGCGCCGAAGTTGGTGGCCTTGGCCATGGGGGCCTCGGGAATTCCCTCGCGCCTGCTCTCCCTGCTATGGGGATCAGCATTCACCTACGCGGCGCCGCTCAATCACTCTCCCGCTGCCGCGGGGCAATTTCCGGCGGAAGTCATGCGTTCGGTTTATCGCGTGGAACGGCTTGACAACCGCACGCAACTTTACGGCGTGCTGGGTTCGCACGCCTCTATGTCGTTGTCGCCGGCTATGCAGAACGCGGCTTTTCAGGCCAAGCATGTGAACGCGGCTTTCCTGCCTTGCCAAACCAATAAGCTTTCGGATTTTCTCGCTTTCGCGCGCGGCGTGGAGCTACGAGGATTTGCCGTGACCATGCCTTTCAAGCGTGCCATCCTGCGCGCCCTCGATTGGGTGGACCCGCTGGCAAATCGAATTGGCGCCTGCAATACCGTAGCCTTGCAGCGCGGCCGCTTGCTCGGATGGAACACTGACGCCGCCGCCGTAGTGGAAGTTCTCACCAAGCGTTTGCGCCTGGCGGGCAGCCGCATCCTGATTATCGGCGCGGGAGGCGCGGCTCGGGCGGCCGCCTACGCCGTGCGGGCGGAGGGCGCGGAAGTGATCATTACGGCGCGGCGCGAGTCAACGGCCCGAGCCTTGGCGCGCGGAGTGGCCGCACAAGTGGTTCCCTGGGATAACGCCGAGAGCCTGGAAGTTGATGCGGTCATCAACGCCACCCCCGTGGGAATGTACCCACACGTTGATAGCGCCCCCATTGACTTGGCGCGCGTGCGGGTGCGAGTTGTCTTTGACATGGTTTACTTCCCCCTCGGCACGCGCTTCCTCAATGAAGCGCGCGGCCGCGGCCTGACCACTATTTCCGGCCTGGAGATGCTGGTGGCCCAGGGCGCGCGACAATTCGAAATCTGGACCGGCCTCTCCGCTCCTCGTGCGCTGATGGAGCAAGCGGTGCGCTCGGCGCTCGGTCAACCGGGAGGAGGATAGGGCCGCAACGAGGTCGAAGAAAGAAGCGAAGTTGAATAAGTCGAAGAAGTCAAAGATTCGAACTATATGAATGTTTGACTTTTCAACTCTTTCAACTGCTTCGACAGGCACTTGTTATGTCAATTGCCAGCCCCAACTTCGCCGAATTCAAGCGCCTGGCCGCGCATGGCAATGTGGTGCCTGTCTATCGCACCATCGTGGCAGACCTGCTGAGCCCCGTTTCCGCGTTCCTCAGCCTTTCTCCGCAGCACGGGCGGGACTCGAATTTGCACCAGCACAGTTTCCTACTCGAGAGCGTCGAAGGCGGCGAGCGCGTGGGCCGCTACACCTTTTTCGGCGTTGATCCTTTTCAAATCGTCTCTTGCCGCGGCGAGAAAATTACCGTACACCGCGAAGCGCACCGGGAAGAGCATACCGGCAACGTTTTCGAATTCCTGCGGCATCTCGGCTCGCGCTACAAGTCTGTTGAGATTCCCGGCCTACCTCCTTTCACTGCCGGCGCGGTAGGGTATCTGTCTTATGAAGCCGTGCGTATGCTCGAGCGCCTGCCGCCGCGCGTCGCCGCGGATGTGGATCTGGATGACGCGGTCTTCATGTATTTTTCCAACGTCCTGGCCTTCGACCACGTCCAGCACCGGCTTTTTCTGATCTCGAATGTGCTTAAGGATGAAGGAAAAGGAAGCCTGCGGACCAAGTACGACGCTGCCTGTCGCCACCTTGATCATCTGGAAAGCCGTTTGCGCCGCCCCCTCAAGCTATCGCGTACGCGCAAGCCGCAAGATCCGTTGCGCGTGCGCACGAACATGACGAGGCCGCGCTATGAGGCGATGGTCGAGCGCTCGAAGGAATACATTCGCGCCGGAGACATTTTCCAGGTGGTGCTTTCACAGCGCATGGAAGTCCCGGTCCGTGTTCCCGCTTTCGACGTTTACCGCGCCCTCCGAGCTGTCAATCCTTCACCGTACATGTATTACCTGCGTATGGGGGAATCCACCGTGCTCGGTTCCTCACCGGAAATGCTGGTAAAGGTCTCCGGCCGCCATGTCGAGTACCGGCCGATCGCCGGCACGCGCCCGCGCGGGAGGACGGAAGAAGAAGATAAGCGCCTGGAAGTAGAGTTGCGGTCCGACGCGAAAGAGTGCGCCGAACACATCATGCTGGTGGATCTCGGCCGTAACGATGTCGGACGCGTCTCGGAGTTCTCGTCGGTTCGGCCAACGGACATCATGTTTGTCGAGCGTTACTCGCACGTCATGCACCTGGTCTCTCAGATCACGGGCCAGTTGCGCCCGGATGCGGACAGCTATGCCGCGCTCGCGGCCTGCTTCCCCGCCGGCACGCTCACCGGGGCGCCCAAAGTCCGCGCCATGGAGATCATCGACGAACTTGAGCCCACCCGGCGCGGCCTCTACGGGGGCGCCGTGTTATATCAAGATTTTTCCGGTAATCTCAATTCCTGCATCGTCATCCGCACGGTGTTAATCAAAGATAAAACGGCGTACCTGCAAGCTGGCGCCGGAATCGTGGCGGACTCCGTCCCCGCGCGCGAGTACGAAGAGTGCCAGAACAAAGCCCGCGCCGTCCTACGCGCATTCGAGCTCGCGGAAAAAGGGCTGTAGAAACCTCACTGCACCCGCACAGCTACGACAGTCGCATCATCGGTCTGACGCCCTTGCGAGAATTCATCCATCGATGCAAAGACCGCGTCGACCATGTCGCCGGCGCACTGTGCGCCGCTTTCGGTCGCGGCTTTGCGGAGGCGCTCCACTCCCCACTCTTCGCCGGCGGGATTTACCACTTCCGTCACCCCATCTGAGTATGCGAGAACCAGATCACCCGGGTCGAGTTGAATAACACCCTCCTCGTACGCCCAATCGTGAAACATTCCGACGGGCGCGCCGCCGGTTTCAAGCCCCAAGATGAAACCGTCGCATCGAATGACCATTGGGGGATTGTGACCGGCGTTGACGTATCGCAGCGTGCGCGGCGCTCCGTCGAAAATTCCATAAAATACAGTGGCGTACCGGTCTGCGAGCGATGAAGCATACACTTGCCGGTTGACGGCCCCGAGGACCGCAGGCCCGTGGCTTCCGGTGAACAAGGCTGCGGTGCGAAGCGACGATTGAACATTCGATATCATCAGCGCCGCAGCGAGGCCTTTGCCGGACGCGTCTCCAATGGCCATCGCCAAACGGTGATCCGGTAAGGGGACAAAGTCGAAGCAATCGCCGCCCAGCGCGTGCAATTGCCGGCATCGAGCGCTGTAGTCCCAGGCGTCGATGGCTGGGTCCATACTCTGCATGAAGCGGTGCTGTATGTCGCAGGCGACCGCCCAATCCTGGCTTACATCCATTACCATCGCATCGCCGGTCATTTTCGAACCTCCACCCGTATATCGATTCTCGAGCTCAAGAATCGACATGACGGCGGGATACCGCCTTCTTAAAATTTCCATGTCCGGGATGTCGAGAAAACTCCTTCCGCTCCGACTCCCCTATGAAAGCGCAATTCACGAGCGCTAAAATGGTGAAACGAGAGGAGCAGGAAAACATGAAGTACATCTTGATGATGACTGGCACGAAGGCGGGCGTCGATACGTATCGAGCATGGTCAAAGAGCGACGTTGAGGCTCACTTCGCATTCTTGAAGACCCTCAACAAGGACCTGACCGACTCCGGGGAGCTGGTGGCCAATGAGGGCTTGGCGGGCCCGGATCAGGCCAAGGTAGTTCGCGCCGGTAAGGACGGCGTGCCCGTTACCGACGGCGTATTTCCTGAAGCCAAGGAATTTCTGCTGGGCTATTGGATTGTCGATGTCGAGAGTCCTGAGCGCGCTTATGACATCGCGGCCCGGCTATCGGGAGGCCCCGGCCCCGGCGGGACACGCTTGAGCATGCCGATTGAAGTGCGGCAGATCATGAACCGAAGGACCGATGACCTGTCGTGACCTCGAGAGATGCTGCAGTGACAGGAAAACCATTGGACATTCCGATCGAGCATCTGTTGCGCGAACTTGCGCCGCAGGTGCTCGGCCCTGTAGTTCGCCGATTCCACGACTTTGCCGCCGCCGAGGACGCGGTCCAGGAGGCGTTGGTAGCGGCGGCCCTCCAATGGCCGCGGGAAGGCGTTCCCGAAAACCCTCGCGGGTGGTTAATCCAAGTTGCTTCACGACGGATGATGGATTACCTGCGCAGTGAGGAGTCCCGACGGCGGCGGGAGGCTGAGGTCGCGATCCAAGGCAGTATTCTGGCTCCGACACAGGACCTTGGGAACGAAACGGATCAGGACGACACCCTTACCCTGGTCTTTATGTGCTGTCATCCCTCTCTCACTCCGTCATCCGCGATCGCCCTGACTTTGCGGGCGGTGGGCGGCTTGACCACCGCCGAAATCGCCAGCGCCTTCCTGGTTCCCGAGGCGACGATGGCGCAGCGAATCAGCCGAGCGAAGCACACGATCAAGGCTTCGGGCGTCCCCGTCCAGATGCCGACGAGCCACGAGCGCGCCGAGCGCCTGCGCGCCGTGCTGCACGTGCTCTACCTGATCTTCAACGAGGGCTACACCAGCAGTTCGGGACCACATCTCCAGCGGCTTGAGCTTTCCCAGGAGGCCATTCGCCTGGCGCGATCCGTTCACACATTGCTCCCCGACGACGCGGAAGTCGCGGGATTGCTGGCGCTCATGTTGTTAACGGACGTGCGCCGCATGGCGAGAACGGGGCAGGACGGAGAATTGATCCCGCTGACAAAGCAGGATCGAACCTTGTGGGATCGGGCGGAGATTTCCGAGGGGATCGCGCTCCTGACTTCAGCCCTCGCCAAAGGATCGATTGGCGCGTACCAACTTCAGGCCGCCATCGCCGCCGTCCATGACGAGGCGATGCAAGCCGAGGATACCGACTGGACGCAGATCCTGGCGCTCTACGACCTCCTCAAACGCATGTCCGATAATCCCATGGTGATTCTCAATCATGCTATCGCCGCCGCCATGGTGCACGGCCCATCCAAGGGACTGGAACTGCTCCGTGCGCTCGATTCCGATGCGCGAATGGCCGGCCATCACCGCCTTGACGCCGTGCGTGCCCATTTGCTCGAAATGGCGGGAGATTATCAGGGCGCAATCAATTCCTACCGAATCGCCGCCAGCCGGACGACGAGCATTCCCGAACGGAATTACCTCATCACGCAAGCGGCTCGGCTGAGCGAAAACACAACAAGCCCGGACCCGACCATACCAGCATAGGAATCTCGTGAGAGTTCGATTAGACCGCAGCCCAACCTCCGGGCCACGCCACAGATTCAGTCATTGCGTCCTTTCTTCGCTCCCCGCATTCAAAATAGTCGTTCGTCCCGACACGCAAAAACCTGTCTTTGGCGTTACAATGATGCTCCCATTGGAGGGGGGCAAACGACCATGGCTAAGACTGAGGAGATGAAGACGATCGGACCACAAAAGCGGTTGCGGGGGGCATTGCCGAAAATCGGGATTCGGCCGGCGATTGATGGACGCCGCAAGGGTGTGCGCGAATCGCTGGAAGTGCAAGTGATGCGCATGGCGAAATCCGCGGCGGATTTTCTGGAAAAGAACCTGCGCCATCCGAATGGCCTGCCGGTAGAGT
>CAZCVY010000193.1:0-13060 GCA_964501985.1 uncultured Acidobacteriota bacterium
TCAGATTGCGACCCGCAGCACCGGGAAACGTAATGCCGAAGACTGTATTTTGAGGACGTAAGAAATGTTGCGCAAGCGCGGCGGACGGTGTAAATGAGTGGCGCACCGTGTACCAGAGGCAGCTCGACGGTTGTTGAAAAACTCTAAGAATTTATCCACATAGGAGGCATTCATGATGCAACACAGAATCGTAGTCGCGCTCCAATTAGTGGTTTTTCTTGTTGCCGGGGTTCTCACCAGGGCCGCAGGAGAGCCGGCGGGAGAGCGCGCCCACACCATCAACTCTCGCGTTCCATTCGTAGGGTGCAAATCGGATGGACAAACGGGTCCTGTGGCTGCGCCCCGAGGCGTCGCGAAACTATTGCCGATCAGCGCGGCTGAAGCCAGTGCCCTCGCCTTCTATTGCACCGGAGGTCCGTCGGGGGTTCTCGCTCCACGGGGTTGGTACTGCTTTGGTACCTACGGATCGAGCGGATCAACTTTGATCGTCGCGCCCCAAACTCTAAAGGCCGATGATCTGTTCGCTCCGAGCTGGCGCGGGAATACTGGGCCTAGTGTTCAAGTCTCTTTCAGTTCCGGAGAGACGTCGGGCAGATTTGACGTTGCGAGGGTTATCGCCCGAGTTTTTCCGGCGCACAAGGCCTTCGTGGAAGGGATCATCAAAGACGGGATGGGGTCAGCCAGCGATTTCCCGTTTGGTCCCTATCCGAACGATAAGCTAATCTCTAAAGGTGCACGGATCGTTGAATTTCAAACGCCTCCTCATTCCGAGGGACTGGGCACGACACTCTCCTTAAAAGCGAACGCCTACCCCATCAGTGGCGTTGCAATTCTCCAGGGCGAGGGGCCTGACCTGGTGATGTTGCGGTTGCGGCTACCGCCTGAAATGAATAATCTCGGAGCGACGATCATTCGAGAGGTGGAACGGGAAAACGCGGTAAGTCTGTCTCACCGATAGGTTGGCCGGGCCGTCGCGGACGATAGCGAGCGACCATCTGGGTCGGCCCGCCGCCGTATAACAAGGCGGACCAATAAAACGAGACAACCCTACCGCCGTCAACAATATTCATTTCCACTCACACGTTTCGGGGGATGTACATGGTTTCTTGCGCGACGCCAACGGGAAAATAACTCTCTGCGATTTGCTGCCGCGGACAATGTTCCTCGGGAAGGCCCCCACCCCCAACACGGTCAGTGATGACGGGGATGTCGTGGGCTGGTACGGAAACAATCGTGACGTCTTTGTCTGAGACGCGCACGGTGCTTACACCACTTTCAGTATTCCAGAGCCCCTTTCAGTCCGATCGGCTCCATTGGTCAGGAGCAGATCACGGCGTGCTACCTCGGAGCGCAGGGTGCTAGACGGGGACTCAGCCGCAATGCGAACGGCACTTCTTCCGGATTCAATCCGGCGAGTCTCGCTCCTGGCAGGTTTCAACGTGTGATCTTCGCGGCTATAACTGCTGGGGGAGCGGTCGTGGGTTACTACCAGGATAAAAACTGCAAGCATCACGGCTTTATCCGCACGGCCCAGGGAGCTCTTACCAGCTTCGACGCTCCGTGTGAGGGCAATGCGGTCGCCATCCCGTCTGTTTCGCCTTTTGTTGCGGGGGTCACAAAGTCGATCACCATCAAGGGGCAGCATTTCGGAATCTACCCATCGCCCACCGTTCCGGCAGAAGGGCGCGTCATCATCGAGGTAAATAGGTCCAGCCCGGGCTGTGGTCCATTTCCGCTAGTAATGCGTTGGTCGAACACCGAAATTGTGGTAGCCGGACTCGGCTGGCCATCCAATGGGACGTGCCCGTTTCGCGTGAGAGACCAGGTCATTATCGGCGTGTGGAACGCCCAGACCGGCACTGGCCCCGCCTCGCACGAGTCGACCGTTGGCGGTCCGAGCAGGGACCCCGCGCGCCGCGTCCCTTGATCCCAATTGTAAAAATCACGCATGAGCGCTCTCCGCCAGACCAAAAGGGCCAGCAGTGGCTACGGCCTGACATGAAGAACCTCACAGCACCTAGCATTCGGCAAATTGAACCATAAACCACAGAAGGTCTATCTCAGGAGTAAATTGCCCCGGCTGGATCAGACACTGAACGGCGACCGTCTGCGCCAGCCAGACGCATTATGAAATGCTATCCGATTAGAGTGCAAAACTGGACTCCCCCAAAAATATTTCACTTCCGATGGCGAAACTTTATGGAATTTCTAATTCACATCCGTTCTCCTCAGTGAAGTCGCAAACAAAACGACTTAGACATACAAGAGATGATGAGGAGTTTAAATATGCCAAACAGAATGATCGTCAAGAAGTCAACGATAACTCTGGCTGTGATATTCTCTCTTGCGCTCGCATGGGGTGCGCAGAACAAGGGCAGCGCGTCGCAGGCCTCGAAGCCCGCAGCTGGTTCGGGGAGATCCTCTCGAACGCAGGAGACACACCATACGCAGGAGACTCGGGGTACGCAAAAAACCCAGTCCACGCAAAAGACACAACGCACGGAGAAAACACAATGCACGGAGAAGACACAGCAAAAGAATGGTCCAGATAGACTGAGACCCAGCACTCAAACCATTCAACTCAAAGATGGAGGAACGGCCCAACTGAACCGCCGCGCCGACGGGAGGGTTGCTGACATTCATGCCAATGGAATGGCAATCCACGAGGGAGTGCACGGGGGGCGAACCATCAAGTTCGAGGACAGCACTCGCGCGATCGTCAGCAATGGGCCGCGCTCGGGTTATGTACAACGTCCGTACTTCCGCAACGGTCGCGCGTATATTCAGCGGACCTACGTACTCGGTGGGCATTCCTATGCCCGGGTGTATCGCGAGTATACTTACGGGCGGTTCCATTATTACCGTTACGTCCCGGCCTACTACTATCACCGGGGCTTTTACGGTTGGGCGTGCGGTCCTTGGAGGAGTCGCGTTTATTACACGTGGGGGTGGGGTCCAGCGCCCTGGTTCTATGGTGGCTACTTCGCTCCCGTGGCCTATTATCCTTCCGCATCATGGTGGCTGACCGATTACCTTTTCGCGGCTAATTTGCAGGCTGCCTATCAAGCCGGGGTCGAGGCAGGCCAAGCCTCCGGAGCGACACCTGCTGCCGACGCCTCCCAGACTCCCCTGAGTCCCGAAGTGAAACAACAGATCGCTAATGAGATGAAGCAGCAGCTCGAATCCGAACAGGCCGCCGCTGCCAATCCCCAAGCCGCGCCGAGCAGCACTCAGGCTCCGGAGGCTCTCGATCCCGCTCAGAGTATTTTCGTGGTTTCCAGCAACCTAAGTGTGGCCACGCCCGACGGTCCCGAATGCAACCTCACGCCTGGGGACGTTATCGACCGGATCGATGACAAGCCCCGAGCTGACAATGATCTGCAAGTGAAGGTGATATCCAGCAAACAGAACGATTGCAGTGTCGGCGCTAAACCCATGGTTGCTCTTGAGGACTTGCAAGAAATGCATAACAGCTTCCGGGAACAGCTTGATTCCGGCCTTCAGACTCTCGCGGCGAAATCCGGCACAGGCGGTCTACCCAATGCGCCGGACACCGAGACTGTAAGGGGGGAAGTTCACGCGCCTGAGCGAGACCGTGACGCAGCGAACCAATTACAGGCGCAGCAGAAGCAGGCCAATGAAATCGAGGCGCAGGTGCAGCAGGCTCCCCACACTAACCAATAGGCTGCTCGGGGGCCTCGACCTTTCTCTCTGGCCAAGCGGCAGGCGGACGAGAAAGCACGACGGCCATTTGAATCCTGGGAGTGCCTAGCCGCTCGCACTCCCCAACAAGGTCGACCGCCAACTGCACACGAGCATAGCGCGGAGATTCGAAATACCAATCTTTGAAGGAGGACATAACAATGCGACAGAAATTTGAGTTGACCATGATGTTGATCGGATTCTTGGTTGCAGCCGTGATTCCTCAGTCCTTCGCCGCTGGGCAAGGTGGCAGTCCGCCGTCGCTGGGCGAGCAACTTCAAGCGCAGTACCAACTGACCCAAATGGGCGTGGATGCCAACGGACCCTCGATCACCCAACCAGGCACGGTGCTCGCCATTCAAAAGGGGGGAATACTTGGCGTTGCCCCGACAACCTTGGTAATTTGCCCCGCCAAGTATCAGGACAGCACGCTCCATGCTCCCAGCGCCTTGTGTGTGGCAATGGTGAAGCAGACCTCACGCAGCTTTCAGATAGGGGAGAAGGTCTATGCCACCAAAATCGAGGTCAAGCCGAAAAATGACAGGGTTTCGGTGCGGATTGTTGCATGCGATTCCTGCAACGGAACCAATCCGCCCACTTTCTACAAATCTCAGGTGGAATTTCAATTTGGTAAGGGATCCTTGGAAACTCCTGACGTTTCGAAGATAGAAGAGACCATTGGCGAGGTCCTCGCAATTGACTCATCGGTTTCCCAAGCGCCACCAGCCGCGCCACCGGAAGCTCAGCCGGAGCCACCTGCGGCGGCGCAACCAGCCCCGATGCAAGCACCGCCCACATCAATCCAGTTAGGTCAAACCATCGATCAAGTCGTTGCGGCCCTTGGCCAGCCGGAGAAACTCGCCGACCTCGGAAGCAAAAAGATTTACACATACAAAGACCTGAAGGTCACCTTCCTTAACGGCAAGGTCGCGGATGCAGAATAGAGAAAGCGTTGCTAGCCTGCCAAGCGTGGCTGGCAACATTCGAGGTAATCCCAGTTCTATGCGAATAATGATAGAAAGTTGAGTATTGACTCAATGGTAGAAGGTTGATAGGAAGGGCCGACTTTATCTCCTAAAGGGGGCGTTGATCGGGAGCACTTATGAGCCCCCAGCGCTTACTCACTCTGACGCCCCGTCTCCTTCCTATCGCCGTCGCACTTTGCCTAAACGCGGATGAATCTCAAGAAAACTCTGAGCGAGGTAAACTCCCGTGATCGAAACTACCAAAGCCGCACACAATGACGGACCGCTTGCTCTTCGAGTCGTTATTTGTCTCCTGGGAACACTCTTCCTGGCTGTCTGTGCATCGTGTGGCGGCGGGGGTGGTGGCAACGGCGGATCTTCCGCGCCGCCTGCCTCAAACCCCGTGCCCAGTATTGCCTCACTCTCCCCGACTTCGGCCGCCGCAGGCTCCGCCGCGCAGACGTTGACCATCAACGGGTCTAACTTTCTTTCGAGCTCTACCGTCACTTATAACGCCGTCGCGCACACGGCGACCTTTGTGAACTCCAGCAAATTGACGATTTCCCTAACGGTAAGTGACCAAGCGGTTGAAGGTACTTATCCGGTTATCGTAACGAATCCGGTTCCCGGAGGTGGCCCATCGAGCGCGCTCAACTTCACTGTCAGCGCGTCTTCGCAGTCGGTTGCTACGGTTAGAGTTAACATTATTGACCTTCCGGCAAACACACCTGGAAGTGTGACGGTGACGGGGCCTAATGGGCTCAACCTCACGCTTACATCGAGTCAAACCATTGCCGGCACGGAAGGAACCTACACTGTGACCGCCGCGAAGGTTGCGGTCGGCTCGAATACCTACTACGCCACAACGCCGACTCAGAATGCAACAATTGCAGCCGGAAACTCGGCTACCCTCACCGTGGACTATTACGACATCATCCCGAACACAACGAAAGTCCTTGATCCGACTGGCATGCAGAGCCTTGCCGTTTCGCCAGATGGCTCTACCCTCACCATATCCAGCGAGAGTGCCGTTGCAGCGTCCCTGGAGGCTGGGAACATCCTTGCTACCGCTCCCACGACTGCGGCGCCCAACGGCCTCCTAGATAAGGTGCAGCAAGTGATAACTTCGGGGTCGAACGTCGTGGTGAATGTGACACCAGCCACGCTCGCTGACGCCGTCCAGCAGGCCAAATTTACCTTCAATCAAGCCATTGCACCCTCCAACGCGATGATCGCAAAGAAGGTTTTGCCAGGGGTAAGAATCTTGCAGAAGCCCGCCGCGCCGAGAATCCTGGACAGTGTGTCTAATCCGTGTTCGGGGAATTCGCAGACAACCGCGGAAATGTTCTCGGTGCCCTTGTATCAACAGGGCGCATCTAGCATCGTCGGCAGCGGGGAAATCGATGTATGTCCCTCCATAGAATTTGACATTAGCATTAGCTTGTTTCATGTGAACTCAATCACAGCGACGGCGACCCTTGCGGAATACGCCCAGGTTTCGCTCCAGGGCTCGGGAACGGAGAGCGTAGATCAAGAGACGGACGTCGCCACCATTGACTTTGATACCGTTGTAGTCTTCCTCGGCTCCCTTCCCGTCGTCGTTACGCCAACCGCCACGTTCTTCGTGGGAGCGAATGGCGACCTTTCGGCCGGTTTTTACACTGGAATATCGCAGCAGGCTCAGGCAACCGCCGGGCTCTCTTATGCGAATGGGCAAACCACGCCCGTCAGCCAAGTTACATTTACCGCCGCACCCGATCCGCTATCACTTGACGCCAGCCTTGACCTCAAAGGCTCCGCAGGGGTGCAACTTGGCCTGGAACTGTACGGGACCGCAACCCCCTACTTCTCACCCGATGCTTACCTTCAATTCAACGCCGACATCAACAGCAACCCCTGGTGGACATTGCAGGCCGGACTCGAAGGGAGTGCCGGAGTGGATGTGAGCATCCTCGACGACACTCTTGCCACTTTTGGACCCTATCCGGTGTTTGACTACCCGATCGCAACCCTGGCCCAGGCGACCGGCGGCTTTTCCGTTTTGTCAGCCGCGCCCACGCTCACTACAATTACGCCCAGCACGGCGGCCTCGGGAAGTTCGACGCTAACTCTGGCTCTTGCGGGCTCCAACTTCCTTCCCGACTCCGTTGTGAACTTCAATGGGGCGGCAATCGCAACAACATTTGTGGACCCGAACGATTTGACGGCGACTCTTCCTGCTGCCGATCTCGCCAGCGTAGGAGTGTTTCCGATCACTGTCAGCAACCCCGACACGGCAGGTGCGATTTCGGGAACCGTCAACTTCACCGTGACCGCGTCCGGGGCCAGCAACCCTGTTCCGTCCATTTCTTCACTGTCTCCCAGTTCGCTGGCCGTCGGTGCGACGCCTCAAAACCTAACCATCAACGGAGCGGGTTTTCTTTCCAACTCGACTGTGATGTTTAACGGCATCACACAGACTCCGACATTCGTCAGCGCGACCGAATTGACAATCTCCCTCACTGCAGCCGACCTTGACACCGCAGGTACATTTCCGGTGGTGGTCACGAACCCCGCCCCGGGGGGAGGCTCTTCGAACACGCTGGATTTCACAGTTCAGGCTGTTGGAACTCAAAACGCTACCGAGATTTTAGTCTCCGATTCAGCGGGACAACTCTGGCAAACTCAGGGGAAGTCTGAGGATGCTATCTGGATCGGCAGCTTACCTGCGGTAATGTCCGACATCGCAGCATACAACGGCAGCCTCTACGGAATCTCGGAGGCTCCGAGCGGCGGTTCCAGTACGTTATATAGTATCAATCCGTCATCTGGAGGAGGCACAGCAATTGGAAGCGGCATGGGCGTGGCGCTAAACGCACTGGCCTTCAGCCCCTCAGGGACTTTGTATGCCGTCGGCGGCGACACCCTGTACACAGTCGACATCACCACCGGAACGGCCGCGGAAATCGGCAGCGGCGCCGGCGCTTACGCCTCATCCGGCGATTTGGAGTTCGACAGTGGCGGAAATCTATATTTAACGAGTAGTGGCGCCAGTGGCGACCAACTGTTTTCGATTGACCCCACAACAGGACAGGGAACTTTGATCGGCAATATCGGGTATAGCCAAGTCTACGGGCTGGCTTACTTCAACGGCGGCATGTACGGGTTTACTGCAGGTGGGTCGGCGATCACCGTAAACCTAACCACTGGCGCCGGAACCCTGGTGTGCGCTTATAACCTGTCGTTCGAAGGGGCGACAGCGATCGCGCCCCCAACGCCTCCCTCTCCCCAGACGCTGTTGGCGGAAGTATTTACCACGGACGCTAGTCTGAACGCATCCCTTTGGAGTACAGATACAACGTTACTTCAGCAGATCGCAGAGTATACCGGTTACCTAACAACTGCGGCATACGAAGAACCCGTTCTCGCCTTCAGCGATCTAGGCATGAGCATGTCAGGTACTACTGGCGATTATCAGTTTACCGGCGTCCAGTCTAACTCAACAATCGCACCGCCCTTTACTTTCCAGACGACAGTCGAGACGACAGTCGATTATGGCTCTGCGATCCAAGCCTATTTGGTTAGCGGCGACCGCTCCCAATCGGTATTCTTCTCAGCCAACCTCGCCCCAGCTTCCGGGTTTTACGGCATGGGCGTTAATTTAGGCGCCATCGATGGAGGGGGGTATACCACCTTCGGGAATCTTTATAAAGGGGCGGTAAACACCTGGTATTTGATCACATTCAAGTTCGATGAGAACGGGTACGCCGACGCGACGCTGAGCGACGCTGGTGGGAATCGACTCGATTGGACGATTCCATTTTACGTCGGTAAAGGGCCATTTTACGTCGTTTTGGGGCAGTACGAGGGAGGTCCGGACGTCTCGGGCCCGCAGACGACGATCTGGCAGTCGGTCTCGGTCACGAAGCCCTGAACGAGACCTTCCCTTTCGCTGGGGTGCACTCGGACCGGCGGTGTTTGTCGGGATGTATGCGCCCATGAGTTCGTAAAGGCAAGAGCCAGTACCTTAAAGGCCCGCGCCTCTCCGTAACGTATAGGTAGGGGAGAAAGACCTTTTGCTTCAGACCTAAATCAACCCGAACGTGCGCCAGTCTGGGTTAGCGTCACCCGTAGTTATGTGGATGTTCAAAGCTCGACATATTCTAGCCGGCTATACCGTGGAGGTTCAAATGTTCACACTTCGACGAGTAATTCTGGTTCTTGCATCTCTCCTTATTCTGTTGCCTTTCGTTTTTCAACCCGTGACCATTGCCAGGGGGGGGCAGGGGACAGGTGCTGCTGCTCTCACCAACGACGATGTCATGAAAATGGTCCGGGCAAAGCTGGCCGACGGAATCATCGTTGCGAAGATTAAATCGTCGACCTGTCAGTTCGATACTTCCACCGACGCGCTGATCAAGCTCAAGGGGGCTGGTGTCAGCGACACAGTTTTGGAAGCTATGGCCGTCTGCGGGGCTGCCCCTACGACAGTTAATGCGCCACCCACCCCCGCGCCTTCTGCGGCCGGGCCAGTGAGTGAAATTGGCGTCTACACAAAGGTGGGCGACGAGTGGAAACAAGTTGATCCCGAGGTCGTCAATGTGAAAAGCGGCGGCGTGGGAAAATCGTTGCTAAGCGCTGGTCTTGTCAAGCCTGACGTCAATGCCCACCTTAACGGCGCTCACAGCGGCAACCGTGTGCGCACCCCGGTGGAGTTTCTCATCTACATGGCCGAGGGGGTGGGAATCACGGAGTATCAGCTGATTCATCTGCACGAGCAGAAGGATTCGCGCGAATTCCGCACGGTGACAGGCGGGGTGATGCATGTATCGAGTGGTGCTACGCGCGACCTAATGCAATTCAAGGGCAAGAAGATCGCCAACCGCACCTACGTGATCGAACTCGGCAACATCGGCGGGGGCGAATATGGGTTTCTACCCCCTGGCGCAGTACTCTCGAGTAGCGGCGGCTCCGTCGGCAAAATGTATACTTTCAGTGTCCTGGAATAACCAAAGCGTCTTCTATGGCAGGGGCGCGGATCGCCATGTGCAGGGGGCCGCATGTAATCACGACTCCTAGCCGCGCCTCGCCATGTTCTTAGACCTTGGGATATTCCTACGCATCAGTGTTTAACCTCTCGAACATTGGCCAGCCTGCCCAGAGGAAGCGCCAGCACGAGGAAAGCAACCGGTCACCGTGTCGAATAGGCGACTGCTGACGCCGTGAATTCAGTGGTTGCACGCGGGGCCCGTGTATCAGACTCCGTCACGAGGCCGACGTCTACCTGAAGGCGCTACCTATTGCCCATTCCATACTCCACCGATCGCTCGCTTCTTAGCCGTTGTGACGCGCCCCGCGTTTGTCAGGAATCCGCCATAATGTTGGTTGAGCCCCGAACTCGCTGTCGGCACAGCGCGACTGTTTGGCGCCGGGGAGGGTAATTGACCCTTCTAGCTAAACCTGCCGAATGCTGACCCTCCCCAACAAATCCCATCCTCCCAGCTAGGCGGAATGCCTGTTGACAAAACACATATGCTTTGCGGTACTGTCGGGTTGTACGAAACAGAACCCAGACCTTCTGAACTGGAAATCGGAGGAACGGGGCACAGAGTAATGCGAAGCAGGTTGATTCGGTCGCGCCGGACTCGGGCTGAAATGTGAGTTTAGGCCGCGGCAATGAATGACGCTAACCTGCTCAAAGGTGCACAATGCCAAAATCTGGAACTTACCAACCAAAAGCTGTACAGACCCGCGTGGTTGCTGCCCGTCTTGCGGGTAAATCAACCAGCCGAATTGCGAGAGAGCAGGGCATCAACAGGCGAACGGTCGTCCGCATTCTTTCGATGGGCGAGTACTTGGACCTCCAAAACCAGTATCGGCAGCAGTTTCAGACCAACGTGCCGGCGGCTCTTGAAGTTGTACAGAACAAGCTGATGACAAGGAAAGGCAAAACTAAGCCGCGTGCTGACTGGAGGTTGGCGATCGAAGTCCTCAAGGGCACCCAAGTTTACGTCTCGAAGGAAGTGAGCGCCCATGCTGGCGGAGTAGACGACTATGCAGGATGGACCGATGAACAACTCAGGAAGTGCCTTACCACCGGGGAACGACCTACCACGGTCATTGACATCACACCTACCGGAGAGCCAGGTAATGGGGATGGGCCGGGCCGAAATGGTCTTTCGGCTCCGGATCGAACAAGAGCTAGCCAATCGGGAGCTTGAGCGCCGGTGTGCGGCCGATCCCCTCTTCTGGATGCAGAATGGAACGCGCTCGAGAGACGATCACTACCGGGACAAGGGCACGCTACCGTTTGACCGATTGCCTCAGAAGCCATACTTCCCCAAACTCTTTGAGGTTCTAAGAAGCGGGCCTCCCCGGCTGTTCATCCCCAAGAGCCGCGAAATGCTTCTGTCCTGGGCAGTCATAGGATATGCCGTGTGGTTATGCCAGTGGCACCAGGGCACCCACGTAATCGTGCAGAGCGAGAAGGGTGACAAGGCGAAGGACTTGGTGTCAGGGACCGACAAGGCCGGTTATGCCCGTGTGCTTTGGGAGCAGCAAGAGCCTTACCTCCGGCTCAAGCACCCGCTGACACGTAAATCCTCAGAGATGGCCGGCGATTTCCTAACGTGGAAGAATAATAGCCTGATCCAAGCGGTTCCTGGGGGAGCGGATCAGGTTCGCCAGTATCACCCAGCATTGCTGATTATGGATGAAGCCGCGTTCATGACTGAGGCAGCCGCATCGTTTGATACCGCTATACCTGTTTGCAGCCAGATCGTTGTTTTGAGTTCGGCAGGACCGGGATGGTTTCAAAATATGTGCGAAAGCCTTTTGGAACTGTGAAAACGCTGACTTTTCCCAGCACGAAAGCTGCACTTAAAGGCGGCGAGCATTCCATTCTATTGGCCCCGGGTAGCGAGCGAAAAGTGCTGATCGCCCGCTAAGAAGCGTCGTTTGTCGATTTTGTTGGTTCGGGCGTTTCCGAATGGGACTCCGTGCAGGGTTGCCTTCCACGTCGTCTTGTATCCTTCCTCAAAGACTAAAGGCTTAGGAAATTCGTCAATATTTCCATTCTTGATGAACTCCGCACAGGTAGGGAACCAATCTAATCCCGAAGCAAATCGAAGTGAGTATGTGCCCGGTTCGATACCTGGAATTGTATAGACATCCCCTGCCCGTAGGTAAACGAAGCGTGAGGTAAGATTGGTGGCGGTATCGACAAGTCTAATGACCGCGTCCGTGATTGGGTCGTTTGTAACTTCAAGGCTCGATTCCCCGGAGGTCCCTTGGTCCGGCTCGATTCTCTCGCCTGTATTGAGCCTTTCTGGGGCCTGACCTTCTGCACACTTCGGGAGAATAACAACGGGTTTCGGAGTGGGTTGAGTCAACCCTGAAGAAGGAACGGAAGTCCCCTTCACTTGGTGATAGACAGGAACTCGCGCAAGCGGGGCTATTACAGTTTTACTGCGTCTTGGACGATCAGAATCCTTCACAGGTGGGAAGGGAGCAAGTGGTTGTAAGTTCTCGCTTTGCGATTCCGGCATCGGCTGTATTGCGGTAGTGGGTGCCGTGGGACTATTGGGCTGTTGCAGGGACCACCAAATCCACATGCCAAGGCAGATCACAGCGGCGACTACGATTCCGATTCCAATCTGTTGGTCTCGCTTGCGGTCCCGTTGTTTGTGAACCGTAGCTTCCACAACTTCGTTAAGTAAGTTCTGTTTAGTCCCTCGATGTTCAACCCGGATGATCTTTCCGCACACCTTACACCGGAAGCCTCGGCCAAGGTGGGCTTCGTCAGCGTGGTAAACGATGTCGCAAGCAGGGCAGGTTAAATCGATCACTGAGTTATCCTCTAATTGAGAAGCTCCATCTCGCGCACTGCGGTCGATTGATCCTTGATCTGCCCCGCCTTGCGGAACCCCGACAATTGCTGATCGCACCCGGTTCCCGTAGCGGTCGTCAACTTTCTATCCCATAGGCCCTGTAACAGATTCGTTTTGATCCCCGTGGCTTTCAAATTTCCACATCAGCGAGGCGATGCCCCTTCTGTTTCTTTTTCTTCACCGGCTCCTTCTGCTCCTTCGCCTTCTTCTCCGATTTCCCCATCTCCTCGATCCGGCTGGCGACGACGAGCACACGGTGTATATCGACCTGTGGGACCTCGTGATTCCTGCCCAGATAGTCGGCAAGATATTTGGGTGCAGTTGTGACGATCCCTTGCCTGGCGGAGACAATATAGGCAACGGATTCGGCCTCGAACTCCTTGGCATCTTTCCCCAAAGAGGCCCGGTCTGGGACGTGCCACTTAAAACACTCTCCGAGATGCCCGCAGTAAATGTGAGCCAGTTCGTGTGCAAAGGTGACGTAAGCCTCGGTGGGGGTGAGCTTCGAGTTGTAGAGCACCTCAA
>CAZCVY010000194.1:0-12968 GCA_964501985.1 uncultured Acidobacteriota bacterium
AAAATGTCGAAAAGTTCGACCTAAATGTCTGTTTCTATTCGGGCATTGTGTCTTGTGATCCTTTGTTTTCATACACATTCCGGCTTCGAACGTAATATATCTTTTCTTGCTCGCCTGCCGGAGTCGGGCTACGGCGCGGCTGACCCCGGCCTCCGATGTCGATTCTGCGGAGGAGTCGGAGGCGTTCATTTCGTTCGCGTGGATATTCTGCAAATCGGGTTGGCTCTTGCGAGACGTAGGGCGCTTTCTTTCTCGTAAGGATATCCTCCGGTTGCGTTCGGTCTCACCCGACGCACAACTACCTTTAGTTTCATAGATATCGTGGCTATCTCGGCTTAAGTTGCTTGTTTTCATAAATATCGTGGGAGTAGCCAAAACTGACATTTTTTCTACACGTGTTTTCAACAACATCGTGGGAGTAGCCTCGTTTTTTAATTCCCCTTTTTCCCCTCCGCTCGCGCCCCTGAAGCGAACTAAACGTTTTTGTATCATAGACATACATTTTTTAGAATTTCTTGGCTCCGCGCCTAAGTAGCTTCTTTTTCTGCAACATCGTGGCCTCCCACGCTCGTTTGCGGGAGTTGCGCTTTCGGCGCCGGGCGCTGGGGATGGGTGCTGGGTTACCGAGCCTTCCTGGGTAGCCTGCCGTCTGTCGCAAAACCCGCCGTGCGGTGCGCTGTTTTACCCACACGACAATACTCCACTACAAATACTGCACGTTGGCGACCAGAGGCTAGGTGGACAAGGACAAATTTTCCGAGTGGAGAGGATTTCTTTTGACTTTACGGCGAATCTCGTCGGGGCATCCTACAGGTTCCCCAGAGCAGAGCCTTCTTGAATGGAAGTACGGACGGCGTATATTGTTAAACGATGGGAAACAAGGTACTAACTCAGATTCTCCTTACGGTAGAGCAGCGGCGTCATCTGCGTGCGTGGTCTAAGCTGGAGAAGAAAACCCTCAGCCCCTTGATCCGGACCGCCATCGACGAGCGCTACGTTTGCCGCTCCGCCCCCGCGAACTTCGGCGCCGCACTGGACGAGGCCTTTGGATTGTGGCGGGGACGGAAAAAGTCAAGCGTGGCGATGGTTCGCGCGCTTCGTCGCGGAAATCGTCTCAAGAATCTCGCGGACTGTCGGTGTCGGCCACCGGAGAAAAAAGCTAAAGAGTAAAGTGTAAAAGATAAAGAGCGGGCCCCTTTTACCCTCTACCCTTTAGCCTTCACCCTTCACCCTTTCCTTCTGCCCCTGACACCTAATACCAGGCACTTCGTACCTCTCTTTCCGCGCCTCTTCGGTGACCCTGGCAATTCCCGATAGGCGGAGTAGAATCTGGTTTCTCCCGGGTCCCCGCGATGCGCCCGAGGTGGCAATGACATTCCCCAAAACGCTGACTTCACTCGTGCTGGTGGCAGCGTTACTCCCCGCCCGGCCTGCCAGGGCCCGGCGGAAAAACGTAGCGCAGGGCCCGCACTTCGGCCCTGCGGCTTTTCCAGGTGCGCGGGCTCTCACCGCGCCAAAAGCAAGATAATCCGAGGTTCCCACGGCTGCGCGGGACTCACCTGCCACGCTGAAAGAACCGCAAGGCCGGAGGGCGGGCCTTGCGCTACGATGCTGCTGCTGCGCGCACACCAGCAGGGTAGTGCGGAGGCACACGCACTTGGCGTTCCTCCCGGGGCTTTTCACCGCCCCAGTGGTGTGTGAAGGTCATGCGCCTGACGGCCAATCTGTGTGCGGTTCTGGTGGGCAGCAGCACGCGGTGAACCGACGGCGCGTACGGTGACGCCGTTTGCCGAAAAGCACGTAGCGCGGAGGTGCGCGCCCTCCAGCGCTCCTCCGCGGCTCGTCAAACAGAAATGCCAATCACGACCAGAGCACGCCCGCATGAACCAGTGGGGAATTGGGGAACGGCCGCAAAGGAGCGCAGACGGCGCGCACCTTTGCGCTACCCTGCTGGCCACGGGGTGGTCGGTTTCTCGGTGGGTTACGTAGAGTGGGGAAGGCGGGATGGAGGGAACCCCGATCTCGCCCTTTCAGGGCTGGCGGTTATATTTGTGATCTCATTCGAACCAAGCCGTTGGCCTGGGCTTCGTTATTCCGCCACTTTGGGACTAAATCAACAGCCCCGTAAATTCGGATTACCGTCGATTAAGGGCGTTCTCGCAGCGACTCTGTTTCGGCGACCAGCCGCGCCGCCGGAATCTCCTGGTCCTTGTACTGAAGCTGATAAAGCTTGAAGTATATGCCGCGCTGATCGAGTAACTCTTGATGCGTGCCCAGTTCGCGCACGCGCCCCTTGTGCATGACCACAATCTTGCTGGCATTCTGGATGGTGGAGAGCCGATGCGCGATCACCAGCGAGGTGCGGTTTTCGATCAGGCGCCTCATCCCCTCCCGCAGCAAGTGCTCGGTTTCGGGGTCCACACTGGAAGTGGCCTCGTCGAGGACTAGAATGCGGGGATTGTGCGCGAGCGCGCGGGCGAAGGATAGCAACTGTTTTTGACCCACGGAGAGCGTGGCGCCGCGCTCCCGCACAGGCTCGTCAAACCCGCCCGGCAGGCTCGCAATAAACTCCTGAAGGTTGACCTCTCGGGCCGCCTCGTGCAACTGCGCGTCGGTAATCCCTTCGGTGCCCAGGCGGATATTGCTCGCGATCGTCCCGGAGAAAAGGAACGGGTCTTGCAGTACGATGCCAAAATTCCTGCGCAAATCACCGAGGCGCAGTTCGCGAATGTCGATGCCATCGAAAGTGATCCTGCCCTCCTGCACTTCGTAGAAGCGCAAAAGCAGGTTGGTGAGGGTGGTCTTTCCCGCGCCCGTGTGGCCCACCACCGCCACGGTTTCACCCGGCTCGATGGCAAAGCTGATGTTGTCCAGGACTTTGTGGCCGTCCTTGTAGGCAAACCCGACGTTGCGGAATTCCACGTGGCCGCGCGGGTGCGCGAGCGCTTGGGGCCGCGGGGGGTCCACGATCGCGACGGGCGTATCCAGCAGCTTGAAGATTCGCTCCGAACTCGCCATCGCCGCCTGCAACAAGTTGTACTTATCGCTTAAGTCTTGGATGGGCCGGAAAAATCGCTGTGAGTACTGGATAAAGGCGATGGCCGTTCCTACGCTGACGGCGCCGCGCAAGGCCATTCCCCCGCCCATGTAGAGAATGATGCCAATGGCAATCGCTCCCACCAGTTCGACAGCGGGATAGAAGAGGCCGTATGCCAGGATGGAATCCTTATAAGCCTCCATGTGCGCGAGATTGGCGGCTTCGAATTCGTCGAAGCTGCGGTCCTCGCGGTTGAAAAGTTGCAGCACCGCCATGCCGGTCAGGTGCTCCTGCAAATACGCATTGATGCGTGCAATCGCCGTTCGAATGCGCCGGTAAGAGTCGCGCACCGCGCGCCGGAACATCCCCGTTACGATGATGATGACGGGTAGCACGGAAAAAGTTAACAACGCCAGCTTCCAGTTCACTTTCAGCATGACCACGATAATGCTCAACAAGGTGAAGAAATCGCCGAAGATCGCCACCACTCCGGACGAGAAAAGGTCATTGAGCACATCCACGTCTGTGGTCACCCGCGTGACGAGGCGGCCCACCGGGTTGCGATCGAAGAAGGCCAATTCCAGACGCTGCAAGTGAAGGAATATCTGCTGGCGGAGGTCATACATCACCTTCTGCCCCACCAATTGCATGGCGAACGACTGCGCGAATTCCATCAGGAAGCTGGCAACAATCGCGGGAAGGAAGAGCGCGAACGCAATCTGGACAATGCCCACCATGGGATCGCGGCTTAGAAAGTTCGCCAGGACGGACGGAAGGTGCTGGCCCCGGACAGGGTCAAGATAGCGGTCCACTTCGACCTTCATCAGGTAGGCGGGGATGGCCTGAAGAATTCCGTAAATCAGCGTCGTGATCAGCGCGAACAAGGTCATCCGCCAGTACGGACGAAGGTACTCGATCAGCCGCCGCATCAGCCGCGCGTCGTAAGCTTTTCCGAGAATCTCTTCTTCGTCTGAATTCGCAGCCATAATCCGCACAACGTCAGAAGTCAGAAGACAGGAGTCGAATCTTCTAACCTTTAGCTCCTGACTTCTGTCTTCTGACTTCTGTCTTCTGACTTCTTCTTCACGCTTCCTTTTCCAAAGCCTCTTCAATCAACTGTTTGTTATAGAGCTCCGTGTAATGTCCATTCATCGCGAGGAGTTCTGTGTGGGTGCCGCGCTCCGCGATTTCACCGCCGTGCAGCACCACGATTTCATCGGCATTCTGGATAGTCGAAACGCGGTGCGAAATCAAAATGGTCGTGCGGCCCGCCACCACGCCGCTAAGTTGTCGCAGGATGGTCTCCTCGGTGTAGGTGTCGACACTGGAAAGCGCATCGTCGAGAATCAGAATTCTGGGATCGCGGATGACGGCGCGGGAAATGGCCGTCCGCTGCTTCTGCCCGCCGGAGAGCGTCAGCCCGCGCTCTCCCACCATGGTGTCAAATTTCAACGGAAAGCTATTAATCTCCGGGAGAATATTCGAAATTGCGGCCGCGCGCTCGACCTCGGCATCCGACCTTTCCGGCGCGCCCAGCCGGATGTTTTCACGAATCGTTTCACTGAACAAAAATGTTTCCTGCGGCACAAACCCGATATCCTTGCGCAGCGTTTGGAGAGGAATCTGGCGGATGGGGACGCCATCGATCAAAAGTGTTCCCGGAGGAGCATCGTATAAGCGGGGAATCAAATTGACCAGCGTGGATTTTCCCGAGCCCGTCGCGCCCACCACCGCCACCGTCTTGCCGGCGGGAATGTGCAGGTTGATGTTCTTCAAAATCGCGTGGCCGTTGTAACTGAAGCTCAGGTTGTGGAACTCGATGTCGCCCATCAGCGCGGTGACCGGCTCAACAGGCACTTCGCGGTCGTCGATATCGGGCTTGGCGTCAAAAATGGTCATCAACCGCCCCTGCGACGCCAAGCCCCGCTGGACGAGGTTGGTCACGTAACCCAGCGCGACGATGGGCCAGATCAAGTTGGCAAGATACACGTTGAAGGCGGCAAACGTACCGACGCTAATCATTCCCCGCACCACGTGGAACCCGCCCACAACCAAGACCATCATGACCGCGAGCGCATACATCAATCCCATCGCCGGCCACAGGAAGCTGCTAATCCAGATCAAGCCGCGGTTTTTTTGCACAAAGTCGCGGTTCATCACGTCAAACGTGGCCATCTCCGCATCTTCCTGGCAAAAGGCGCGCACCACCCGCACGCCGGCGATGTTCTCGCGCACGCGTTCTGTGATCTCGGAATAAAGCGCTTGGATTTTTTCGAACCGCTCGTGAATTTTGGCGCCGAAATACTTGACCCCCAGAGAAACCAGCGGCAAGGGGGCAAGCGCCATCAGCGTAAGCCTCCAATCCAGGCGAACCATCACGGCGACCGTCGTGATGCCGACCACCACGGTGGTGGCTGAATACATGATGCCGGGGCCGATCATGTTGCGAACTGCGTTCAGGTCGTTGGTGAGCTTTGACATCAAGTCGCCGGTGCGGTGTTCGGTGTAGTACCTCTGGGAGAGGCGGAGCAGGTGGCGGAACAAGTCGTTGCGCAAATCGTATTCGACGTCGCGGGAGATGCCGATCAGAATCCAACGGGTCCAGAATTGGAAGACGGCCTTGATGAGCGACAATCCGATCAGGACGGCCGCCACGATTGCCAAGCGCCGCAGCAACAAGCCGTGCATCAGGTCATCGATTCCAGCCTTGATGACCAGAGGAACCACGGCTCCCACGGACTGCCCAATGATCAGACAGACGAATCCCGCAATGTAGCGCGCCTTATAGCGAGCAAGGTACGGCCGAAGCGGGCGAAAGCGAGCGAACATTTGAATCCTTCTGCCTTAAACCCTTGGTCTTGTCCGTAGGACTAAGGAGGGCCAAAACATTAGATTATAACGGAGGGCGGAGGATACCGGAACACGGTTTGCGCCCGCCCGGAAAACGGGTGCTGGAAAACCCAGACGTATGCGAGTACGATTGGGCGGATTCGGCGGCCCGCGAAGCGCGGCCATGCAATTCTTCCTCATAGGAGCACGTATGGCGAATGATCAATCCGACGAAGACCGGGAAAAAAAGATCGAGGACTTGAAGCGCCGGGCGCAAGAACTAGCCGGCGGGAAGATGACCACCGGTGAGATTGAGCCGACCTCGCCTGAGGTCCAAGAAGGGTTCTGGAAGCACGTGGTGGAATATGAGGAGGCCACCTGGACAACACACTTTCAGCAGTTGGAGAGGGCCGGAGTTTCCCTGCCTGCGCCGGAAACACTCAACGATCAGGAACTCACGGCCAAGCTCTGGGAAGTCATCAATAAGCTTGCCCAGCTCCGCATCTTCGTGGAGGAGACCGATCATCTGAGTGACCGCGAGCTTTACTCAACGCTCTGGACTGAGGGTCTGCGCGAAGAGACAAAAGACATTTTGCTGGACCAGGACTCCGCCTGTCATTATCCGTTGCTGGGTAGCGGCAGCGAAGAAGACACCTATCTCTACCTTAAGTATTTCGCCGACGAGGAGTGGCGCAAGGATTGGCTCGAGCAGTACCCGGACTATGTCATGCCGGCGCACGAAGACCCGCCTTACGATCGCGACCGCTTGCTGCCCAAACCCACTTACGGGCCGCCTCCCGATTTGCCCATAGTCTAACGCGTTACATCTCGCGGCGACCTTCGAGGGCTTTGACCATGGTAACTTCGTCCGCGTACTCCAATTCCGAGCCCACGGGAATTCCCATGGCGATGCGGCTTACCTTCACACCGAGCGGTTTGATGAGGCGGGAAATGTAGACGGCGGTGGCTTCGCCCTCGACGGTGGGGCTGGTGGCGAGGATAAGTTCTTTCACTTTGCTCCCCCGCAGGCGTTCGAGCAGGTTCTTCAGCTTCAGTTGATCGGGGCCAATGCCTTGCAGCGGCGAGAGTGCTCCATGCAGCACGTGGTATTGTCCGCGGAACTCGCGCGTTTTCTCCACGGCGACAACATTGTAGGGAGTTTCCACCACGCAAATCACTTCTCCATCGCGCCGCGGGTCCGTGCAGTACTCGCAGGGATCGAGTTCTGTCAGGTTATTGCACACGCTGCATAAGCGGATTTTGTCCTTGGCGTCGAGGATGGCCGCGGCCAGGCGCTGAACTTCCTCGCGTGATGCGCGCTCCAGGTAGAAGGCAATGCGTTGTGCGGATTTCTGCCCGATTCCCGGCAGGCGTTTGAACTCATCAATCAAGCGAGCCAGAGGCTCAGCGTAATCTTTCATAAGGTTGGAAACCAGAAACTCGAAGATCGAAACCCGAAATTCGAAAATCGAAATTTGAAACTCGACGACGCGGCATTTTGCTGCCGGCGTCATCGGCGAGAAGCGTTGCGATCCACGCCTGCAATTGTCTTCCCAATGAATGAAGCAGGAATCCGCTGCGAGTTTCGATTTTCTAATTTCGAGTTTCGGCAGCCGTTAGGTCAAGCCCGGAATGTTAAGCCCGCCGGCCAGGCTGCCCATTTGGCTGGACAACTGCTCGTCAACTTTTCGCGAGGCTTCATTGCAGGCGACCAGGATCAGATCCTGCAACATTTCCACATCCTGGGATGCAAACACCTCGGGGTCGATGCGCACTTCGTGAATCTGCTTCTGGCCATTCATCTTGACGGAGACCATGCCCCCGCCGGCCGCGGCCTCCACCACCAGCTCATCCAGTTGCTTCTGTAACTGCTCCTGGAATTGCTGGACTTGCTTCAGCATCTGTTGCATTTGCCCCAGGTTTTTCATTACTCACTCCCGGCTCAGGTCTTTGACGTCCAACACCGTGCCGTCAAACTTTTTGCGAAAAGCTTCCACCGCCTGATCCCGTTCGGCGCGTTCGCGAGCGTTGGGCCGCTCTAGACGAGCTTGGACTTCCTGCTCATCAAGTCTAACACAGATTTTCACGGGTTTGCCCAGCACTTCCGCGCACACACCGCGAAGTATCTCCTGCTGCTCGCGGCTTTTGAGCAAATCCGCGAAAAACGAATCCTTCTGCGCATAGGAAAATGTGACTTCACCACCCTCGAAGCTCCATCGGCTCATGTGCTCAAGACAGCTTCCTAGAAAATTCGATTGAGCATAGACTTTGGACTTGATCGCGGCGAGCACTGAATCCTCGCTCGCGGGCGCAGGCGGGGCGGTGGTTTCTACCGGTGCAGCCGGGCGCTCGACGGCGATAGCCGGCGCGGGGCGGCGCTCCTCCACGGGAGCTTTTGCGAAACTCTCGGTGCGAATCTGGCGCGGTGGTTCCGACGCCAAACGCGCAGGTGGATCCGAGGCGGGACGTGGGGGGGGTAAACTCTTCCCTGGCGCGCCTGCGCCCCCGAGGCCGCTGAGCAGCGTCTCCAGCGATACGAGTCGCCGCGCGTGAACCATCTTCATCAGAGCCAGTTCCAGATGGAAGCGCGGCACCAGCGCATAACGCATCTCGCTTTCCGCTCGCAGCAGAATATTGAAAAATCGCGAAAGGTCTTCTTCACTGAAGCGGCCCACAATCTCGGCGATTTGCTGCCGCTGTTCGCTCGGAACCTGGAGGAGCTTGCTGTCCGCGCCGCAGGTTCGGCCGATCATCAGGTCGCGAACAAATCGCGTGAGTTCGCCGCAGAAGTGGGCAAGTTCATAGCCCTCCGCCGCGAGTTGTGCCACACGTTCCAGCACGCTGCGGGAATCCGCGGCATCGACGGCTTTCACAATGTCCGCGAGCAATTCCGTGGGCACCACTCCCAGCACTTGGCGCACGCGTTTTTCGTCCAGATGCTGCCCGCACGCAGCGATCACCTGATCGAGCAGCGAGAGTCCGTCGCGCATGCTGCCCTCGGCCGCCTGCGCCAGGGTGGAGATGGCGCCTTCATCGGCGTCGACCTTTTCTTCCGCAATCACCGCGCGAAGCCGATCGTAGATTTCTCCGTAGTCCAGCAATCGGAAGGAAAAATGCTGGCAGCGCGACTGGATGGTGGGCGGCAGCTTGTGCGGTTCCGTGGTCGCCAGCATGAAGAGCGAGCGCGGGGGCGGTTCCTCCAAGGTCTTCAGCAGCGCGTTGAAGGCCTCCGTGGTGAGCATGTGCGCTTCGTCAATGATGAAAATCTTGTAGCGGTCGCGCGCGGGCAAGTAGCGCACCGCTTCCCGCAGTTCCCGGATTTCGTCGATGCCGCGGTTCGAGGCCGCGTCAATTTCCTGGACGTCCACGGAATTCCCCGCGGTAATCTCCACGCACGATGGGCACGTGCCGTCAGGGGTCACGGTGGGGCCGGAAATGCAGTTGAGTGCCTTAGCAAGAATACGCGCGGTGGTGGTTTTCCCCACGCCGCGCGCCCCCGAAAAAATGTATCCATGCGCCACACGGTCCGTCAGGATGGCGTTCTTTAGGGTGTCGGTGGCCAGGTGCTGCCCTACCACGTCATCGAAAGTTTGAGGACGATACTTGCGGGCGATGACTTGGTAGGACATGGGAGGGAAATTAGGATTTAGGATCTAGGATTCAGGATTAAGCTCATTGTGGTCCGCCGTCCGCGGTCCTGGCAACGGACAAATGACAACGGACAAAGGACGTATTTAATTCTTGATCAGACTTCGGGTGATCCGCGGCACACGGAGAGGCTCGTTACCGTTGCTTCCTTCCGGACCTGGCGGGGTTCGCGAACATCCGTCGCACAGAGCCCGAAGTCTGACATGGTTTGCCCCTGCATCTCGCCATGGCAATGAGCAAACTCAATTTGATGGTAGCATGCGGGGCGATTCGCGTCGACACCTTTAGCGCCGTGCTCGCAAAATCGACCCGTTGCCGCCATCAAGCCTGTTTCTAAATGATAATTTCCACGCGGTGATTCTTCTAACATCCTACCCAAATTATCGCTACCGTCCGGCTCCGAATTCGCCACGCTCCCAAGTTTCCCTTCTGGTCGAATTGGCGCCTCTCGCCGCATGGGAAACCGGTGCCGCATCAATAAATCGACCACACACCGGGAGTGGCGACCTCGATGAGATGACGGTCTGGATCCCGAAAATAAAGGCTCTGGCCGCCCAGTTCCCACGTTCGCTTCTCTTCCAGCGCGATTCCATTCTTCGCCAGCCAGGTTTCCCAACTCGCCAACTCCGCAGAAGGAATTGCGAACGCGAGGTGGAGCTCGCCGTCGCCGTCGTGGGGCGACTGAATCGCCCGCGAGCCGCCCTTCTTAAATAACAATAGGACTTGACGACGACCCGCTTGCACTGCGCAACCTCGCCCTGCGAAATCGCTGATGACCCGAAACCCAAAGCTTCTTTCGTAAAACTGAACCGAACGAGCCACATCAGCGACATACAATGAGGACTCCAGGATTCCATCGGTTTTCGGGTGCATTTGGATTCTCCTGCAAGATGAACTGATCGTGGCTGCTCCCTGATTCAGCTTCCCGTACCCGCGGTTTTGGTTGCGCACAGGCTAACCAAGGAATTGCGCGAGCGGCTCCCAGTAGTGGGCTTTCCACCCCGCTGCGAGATGTTCACCCGTGCCCTTGGGAAAGCCGGTGTGGTCGAAGATGATTTTGGTTCCGTCGCCCTGCTCCACGAGCTCGAATTTCGCAATCGAGTAGATTCCCGGATCCCAGAAGGCCACTCGCCAGGCTTGGACGATTCGCTGGTTCGGCACAAGTTCGATGTGCCGCCCAACGATGATGGCGCCAAAAAGCACAAAGGTGCCTCCCGCTTCGCGGCTGATTTGCGTCGGCGACTTTTCCAGCGGAATACTGGGCTCCTTGGCCGCGATGATCTGCGTGACCTTGCTAAACTGTTGAGCGTCGGTGAGCGCTTCATAAACCCGCTGGCGGGTCGCCTTAAAAATCGGTTCCTGGTGGATGGCTTCGGCCGTGTGAGACAGCTCTCCCTCGGCTTCCGCTCCCGTCCCCATGGAGCTCAGGGTGAGGCTCCCAAACACAACGGCGACCCCGGCCATCGCTTGCCGCCGGGTCGGCGTACCGAACATCGAGATCGCGTTTCCTCCCGTACTCATCCTGTTCGCGTTCATCGTCACCCTCCGAAATGTTTGTTGCCCAAGGTTCGGGCATTAAAGCATCCGCCCAAAATATGTTCAAGATCATATTTTCATGGCAGAGAATATCGCCGCCGAGGCATACTTCCCTCAAATAAAGCGAGGAGGACCCATGCCCTATCCCGCGAGCCACCGCGTCGAGGTGAAGAAAAGAATCGTCCAGAGCGCTCGCCGTCTCTTCAACCGCCATGGTTTTGAAAATACTTCGATCCAGCAAATCATGGAGGGCACGGGGCTGACGTCCGGTGGTTTTTATAGCTACTTTGAGAGCAAGAGTGATCTCTATGTCGAGGTGTTAGGGTGTTTCTTCACCGACCCAGAATGGAAGAGTTGCTGGGAAGGAGTGGAAGTGGATCGGGCCTCCGCCGACGTTGGACAGCAGGTCGTCCGCGCCTATCTCTCCCGCCAGCATTTCGAAGACGTCGAGAATTCATGCCCGATGGTGGCGCTGCCGTCCGACGTTACCCGGAGCGGCAAGAATGTAAGGTGCGCCTTCGAGACCGTGTTCCAAGCCATGGTCAGCGTCCTGGAGCGAAGCATGCCGCAGAAAGGCAGGCCCCGCCACACCAAGGCGCAGGCCATCGCGGCCATGTGCGTGGGAGGCATGGTCGTGGCCCGGGCCATGGACGACCGCGCCCTTGGGGACGATTTGCGCGAAGCATGTATGGCGATCGCGCTGGAGTTGGGGAGTTGGCACTCTGAGCCCAAGGCCAGGCTCGGGAAATCCTAGGAATCCCTACCGGGTTTCGCTGATCGCAGGTTTCCCTCCTGCCACTCCTGCTCTGGCAGAGAGCATATCTGCGTGTAGCGACAAACCGTCGAAGTGGACTGTCATACGTAAACACTCGCCGTCGTGGGTCAGTCGCCGATGACTTTCTGGTTGTGGGGGGAAGCCTCAGCCTCTTGGGTGTCAGCCTTCTGGCAGCCACCTTCATTTTCTCCATCCGCCGTTTTGCACTCACTTCGAAGGATGCGGTCGTGAGGCTAACTCTTCCAGTTCGCGACGCACCGCATCATACATTGCAGGCGTCGGTGCGGCGTCAGCACCTTCGATGTCGGTGGCTAACTCACTCAACTTGCCGTTAAGTTCCGCAAACTGGTCGGCCGCGGCATCGCCATGCTGCTTCGCCGCCTGGTAGGCCTGGTAACTTTCGCGCATTCCGGCCATGAGTTTCTGCTCCAGCGACAGTTGGGCGGCGAAAGCAGACGCGGGCGTGGCCTCGCGCGGGTCGCGTCCGACAGTCAGGGACTGAGTATATGTCTGGCCCTCCGCGGTCAACTTGACGACGAATTTGTCCGGAACGACGAGCGGTCCTTCCGGGCCGGCCGGAGTCGCGTGCGGGATTGAGGACATGGGGTAGGAGTGTTCCACGGAAGGCGGCGGCGAATAGCGGAGATCCCAGACGAAGCGGTTCATTCCGACGTGGGTGGACAAGGGCTGCGGATTCGCCATCCAGTAGTCTGAAATCGTCGGCCACTTCACCGGTCTTCTGACGTTTTCCGGAATCGGAGCACTGCTGAACTGGCGCACCAAATTCCCCTTGGCGTCATAAATTGCCAGCTCGATCGGCTGGGACGGCACGGCTCGCAAGGTGTAGTCCAGGATGGCGCCGGCAGGCGGATTGGTTCCGGCGGGAATTTCAGGCGGCAGGGGGGTGTCGGAGTTGGCGTCTCTGCGCACTCGAACCGCTTCCGCCGGCTCGAAGAGGTGAGCGGGGGCGGCGGCGACCTGGGCGTTGAGTTGACGGAGCGGGCTCAGGTCGTCCAAAACCCAGAACGCCCGGCCAAACGTCGCCGCCACCAAGTCTCCATCCCGTATCGCCAAATCGCGCACAGAAACGGTGGGCAGATTGAGTTGCAGCGACTGCCACTCCTCGCCGTCATTGAAAGACAC
>CAZCVY010000195.1:0-2507 GCA_964501985.1 uncultured Acidobacteriota bacterium
ATCCTGCTTATCCATGTGAATGACGGCGCGGAGATCAACCATGCGGGCGGGGCACCGCCTCGCACCTCTGACATTCAGGGGCGTCGCGATCAAGCACGGTTCGAATGCCCGGCGCTATGGATGACCTGAACCCTGCCGACTTTGCCGTCCTGAAGCCTTACCTTGATCCCGTGCGGGTGGAACGAGGAGTTCGTGAGAAGGTCCTGGACGATGCCTCGGGTCTGCTTCCCGGTCCGCTGGTCTTCCTTGAGCACAATTGAAACGTCTGCTCCACGCACCACGTCACTCCGGTTCCGTCCGTCCATGAAACTCTCCCATCACAAATTCGGGACGGCGCTGAGGGCGCTCTTTCGCGCTCGGCCCGTTAAACGCCCTTCAGAACATGGATAGACAGGATGCACAGGATGACAGGTTCTTTTGCCACTCAGGATTATCCTGCCCATCCTGCCTATCAATGTGAATAACCCAGTCAGCGGGGTCACGCGCGGCACTCCCTACTTTGCTGTGGCCGGCATCAAACCGAGCGTCTCCGCTGGCGGCAGGGGCTTGCCCTGATCGAAGTCGCTTCGGATGCCGTCGATCCGGGCGATCATGTCCTGCCACATCAGGCTCTGCCGATCGTAAAGCTGCAACATATTCGGAAGCCAGTTCGCGTGGTTCTCGCTGAGCCACAAATCCTTGTAGAGCTCGTGCAGGCGCGTGGTGTACTCGCGCAAATCCTCGAGGCGGCCGCCGTCGGGCTCCTCAATTGCCCCGAGCTGGTCCATCGCCATGTCTTTGTTGTCCTTCTGGTGCTGAAGCGCGGTCGTGTAGTAACCCGCAATCTCCTGCATGTAGAGATAGCGCATGCCAAGGGCGTCCAGCTTGAGCGCGGCGAAGCGGAGGTTGGCGAGGGTGTCGCGATGCCGGCGGGCGCGGTCGGCGCTCGAGGTCAGGACGTTGTAGGCCTCTTCGGCCGTGCGCCTGAGCTCCGGTACAACCGGAAGCGCCTTGCGGGCGTCGGCTTGGCCGCGCGGGGTGAAGGGGTTGTGCCAAAACAAGCCGTCGTCGGTGCCGCCGTAATTCTCGTCATACAGTTTCCCCGCGCCGCTCTGCCGCATGACTTCGTTCAGGTGGCCGAGCTTCCTCAATGCCGCAACAAAGCGGTGGTCGGTGTTGCGATAAAACGCCCAATCGAACTTGCTGTCGAAGTCCTCGACGTCCGTGGGCCCAGCCTCCCACGATACGGCTGCCCCGTACACGATGCTCCACCAGCCCTGCCCGTAGAGCGTTTCGCCGTCGTCGTTCCAGACGGTGTTATTCATCCCCACGGCACCCGCCTTTTTACCCTCGTTCACAAACCTGCCAATATTCAACGCCGCTTGTTCGTAATCGGGCATCATCACGCTGGTATTGCCCACCCAGGGGCAAATGATGAGCTTCATGCCGTTATCGGCGAAGGGCTTCAGCCACGGATCGTAATTGGCGTGGGTCCCGTACTCCCAGGTGGCCACAATCATGTCCTTGGGTAACTGTTTGAGCAGCTCGGGATGCTTCAGGGCGATGTCGCCCCAGAAGATCACTTGCTTGTTGTGCGCGCGCACGATGTCATGGACCCGCAGCAGGTTGTCAATGTAGAGCTGGCCGGGAGCCCCTTTCTTCGCCAAGTCCGCACTCTTTCCCTGCCCCAGCTCTTCCGTCTCGTCGCACCCGACGTTATACATCGGCGAAGTGAACACGGGCGCCATCTGCGCGTAAAGATTTTCGAGGAAGCTGTAGATCTGCGGATCGGAGGGCGAAAGCAGGTCGCTGTGCGGGAACTCCGCCATGGGCGCGTACAGCTCGAAGCGCAGAAGCTTGTGGACGTGCCCGCAGGAGTTGTGCGCGGGAACAATTTCCACATGGTAGCGCGCGGCGTATGCCACCAGTTCTTCCCAATCGTGCCGAGTGGGCATGTCGGTGAGCGCGCCCATGATCGGCTGTCCGCTGAAGGGGAAGGAATCTTCCATGTAGAAATAAAGCTGGTTCAGCTTGAACTCAGAGATCGTGCGGATGATGCTCTTCAGGTATTCCTGCGTCGGGACCGGCCCACGCGCCATGTCCACCTGCGTTCCGCGATAGATCAGGGCTGGCCAGTCGCGCACGCGGGCGCTCAGAATCGCCGCTTCCCCGCCCTCGCCCACCACGAGTTGGCGAAGCGTTTGCACGCCATAGAAAAGCCCGTCGCTGTCCTTGCCCGCGACCAGGATTTGGCCGGGCGCCACGTCCAACACGTAGCCTTGCTCGCCGATGCCGGCAGTCGAGATTCCACGTTCTGCCAGGAGCTTGGCCATCGTTCCCTGCGTGAAGCTACCCAAAAGAATCGCCGGTCCGCTCGGAACCTCGACGGGCGAGGAGATGCCGTACTCTTGATGGGTGACTTGCGCAAGTTCTTCCTGAATGCTTTTGGCTGCGGAGCGGTCACCCTCAGCAAAACCGGGGAGCAACACGATTTGCAGGTCGCTCGTCACGGCGAAAGTCGCGGCCTT
>CAZCVY010000195.1:2607-4186 GCA_964501985.1 uncultured Acidobacteriota bacterium
GGGATGCTTTTGGGTGAGCGAAGAGGCCTTGCGGACGTTGATGCAACGGAGTGGGGTGCGGGGTGACACCGGCACTTTTCCTGTGGGCGGTATGATAAGCGCTTCCTCGTTAGGCCCCGAAGGGGCCAACATTGAGTAGCCGCAGGTTTTAACCTGCGGAGAACGGAACCGACCCAGCTACCCAACCCCAACAGGGTTGACCGTGCGAAAGGTCGGCCCCGTCAGGGCCGCAGTCTCTCCGGCCCTCTCGTTTCCGTAGGTTTTCACCTACGGCTACTCACGGTATCCCGCTTCGCGGGAAGGCGACGCGTCGAATCGATCGCGCGCTCATCTTAGCGACAACGGGCACTTTCGTCGACGGTTCCACCGCGTCATCATGCAGGCTCGGCCATTTGCGGTTTTCGCCAAACTGCACCCAGGGTGTACGATCGTCGGCGGAGACGCACGCCGACGCATCACCGCGCTATGCGGAATCTCAAGTTTAGTTCGCCGGGGGATGGCCCCGAAACAAGAAGGACGCCCCGATTCGCTGCTCTTGAACGGGAATCGGGACGTCCCTTGTGCCTTTTCCGCCGCGACGCCGGGCGCGGCATTCCCAGCCCCTTATTAGGAAACGCCGCGGCCAGTTGCGCAAGGCGCGAAAAGGCAAACCTTGTCGTGATCAAAAAACCATCGCCTATAAAGTATGGACGCTCAGGCGCCCGCGGGCAGCAACAAGTAGCCCGCGACCCCGTCCGCGTTCACTGCGGTCACCACCAGGCTGTAGGGATGGCTAGACTGCTGCGAGTAAAGGTCGACTGCCTCTCTGGCGCTCAGATTTTTCAGCCACATCGTTTTTCCTTCGTTGGTCAAAGAGATGTAACCGTTAAAGCGCTGGTAGTTCACATCGGTCTTGAGAATGGTTAGGGTCACCCCCGGCGCCAGTTCGGTGGGAGAGCCCTTAACAAGCTCGAAAGTCATTTTGTTTCGGTGCAGGTTTTGCGCGAGCGTTTGCAAATCCGCCTGATTGTTGCGCGCCTGCTCCTGCACGTTCGCGAGGTCGCGCCCGGTGTCCTGCTGGGCGGAGGTGAGTTGTGCTTCGAGGCTGGCCACTTGCTCCCGAAGTTGCTCGTTCATCTGAGCCAATTGTGCCTGATCCTGCTTTTGCGCTGACTCGACGCCGCGCAAACGGGCGTCCACGGATTCACCGCGCTGGTCCATTTCTGCCTGTAATTGTTTGGTGGCCTGGCTCACCTTTTCCCGCGTCTGGCTGCGGGCTGCGCGCAGGCCGGAATCTACCTTGCTATCGAGTGCGGCCAAGCGAGTGGAGAATCCATCGGCGTTGGCGGCCAAGCCGCGCAGTTTGGCCTCGGTGGCCTCCATGCGTCCGCCCAGGGTGGGGATGGACCCGAGCATCCGCGGAATTAGCGCCACGCGGATGTGATTGCTGTGCAAAACCAGGTAGCCGTAAGCGGCGGCGCCCGCCAACGCCAGCGCGAGAACCATCAGCAGGAACCACGCTCCGCCGCCCACGCTCCGGTACGGCATGTAGCCTCCCCTGCGAGGGTCGCCGGGGGAGTCCAACCTTTGCTCGCCAATG
>CAZCVY010000195.1:4286-12931 GCA_964501985.1 uncultured Acidobacteriota bacterium
CCCCCGAAGGGTCCCTCGGCGTAGGGTCTTCATTAAGATCTCCGAATATTGGCATCGGAACACCTCCCCCAGATGGATTGGGTGCTTCCGCCACGTCGTTTCCGTGATAATTGATGCAGCCCGGGAGGAAGTATGCAATGGTTTTGCCAAAAGAGTGGACACCAGGGAGTTGCCCAATGGAACCAAGAGGTTAACCACGATGCAGGGTCGCCGAGCGTCGCCAATGCCCGCCGAAAGAACTACACCTTTACGTGGTGCGAGCAGAATTTACCAGGGAACCTGGGGGCGCAGTGCCCTGGGAGCGCGGGCATCCTGCCCGCTTCGGCGGGAGCGATTCGCTCCCGCGTTGGCACGGGTGGGACGCCCATGCCCCAGCGGGCAAGATGCCCGCGGTCCGACTCGGGGCGGGCACGGATGCCCCCGCTCCCAGGTTACTTGTGCGCCGATATTTCGACATCCTTTAAATATGATGCAGAGAGTGTGCCCTTGCTTTTGGCAATGGGCAGCAATGTAGGGTAGAACTGGACGAACGTGGTATCCACGGCGGCGTGCCCGGCGTGACACGAATAACAGTCGGCAGATGTCGGAATCATTTTGGCCGTCTTGCCCTTATCGAAGGAAAAGAAAGCCCACTTGCCAGGAAATCGGGCTTCGTCTTTCAGATGCACTTCCAACCCCATCAACTCCGTGCCCTGATAATTGCCTTTTTGGTTGATTGAACCCTTGCCTTCCGCGCCGCGAACCTCGAGCACGAGCATAGTTTTGTCAGGCCAGGTTCCCGTCCCGACGAAGGCCTGGTAGGCTTTCGGATCGACAAAGACATTGTCGAACATGTGGTGGCCGGTCTGTTCTCCGGGGTTGTAACTCATGTCGAACCCCGAGGTCAGGTAGACCCACTCGCGGTAGTGCTCGGGATAGCTGAGATCCGCGTTCCTTGAAGATGCGGGAGTCGGTTGCGGCGGCGTCTCGTATTGACGAAAGGCCAGCGTGGAAAACAGAAGCACCACACCGAGCATTGCGATTTTCGTTTTGAGCATGATGCGAGCAGTATGGCACAGAGTTCTTTGGATGGCCAGACGACCTGCCGCACGCTCCAGTTGCTTCGCTGCCTTCGCGGGTTGCCTGAGGTCTGATCCAAGGTCAGAAGAACCGTACTGCGACGACGCGGCCAGTAACCCCTCATTCGGCCCGCGACGGTGGATGAGAACGCCTCTCGCGGCGAGACGAGTGAGAGGTCACTCCCTCGCTGTCCGATAGTCGGATCACCCTCGCTTCTTTGCGCACGAACTCGGCCGTGTGCTCGAGCACCATCGCATGTGTTGAACGGCTGCCCAAGGGCGGCCGTTGAGAGCGGGCAGGGATGCCCACGCTCCCAAAGGCGATCCACATTTCCATTAACATCAGCACCGCAATATGACAGCAATTAAAAAAATTAGTTTGACACGAAGCTTTCGTTTGCTTATTTTCGTTATGCAAATCCATTAGTTGGGGCATTTAGACTTTAATCACATCAACCAGTGCGCCACGCCGAGGTGGCATTCGCCGTTGTGTTTTTGGGCTTCGTAGCGGAATTGTGTTGATTTCTCTGCGCTTGTCGACTTGCCGTCGGCAGCTCGTGGAGAAAAACTGGGAGGGGCTAATGAAAAGGGATTGTTGCCTGCTGTCTCGATGGAGGGTTGGCATTCTGGTCGCGCTGACTCTCGCCACAGCGGCGGGACTGCAAGCGCAACTCAATCACGGGATCATCGAAGGAGTTATCACCGACCCGTCGGGCGCCGCCGTGGTGAATGCGACGGTGACGGTAACGGCCGTCGATACGGGAGTCTCCTCGCGTGCCAAAACCAACTCCACCGGTTACTATCGAGCCGTCGATTTAACTCCCGGAACGTATCGTGTTCACATCGAGGCCACTGGATTCAATCCGGTCGAAGTCGTCGATGTCCAGCTTACCGCCGGCCAGGAACAACGCGTGGACCGGCAAATGGAGTTGGGAACCACACGCCAGACCATCGAGGTAACGGCGGCGAGTCCCCTGCTGGAAACCGCCTCGGCCAACAGTTCCACAACCGTCGAATCCGAAATCATCCAGGACATTCCCTTGCAGGGCCGCGATCTGCAACAAATCGTCTATATGATGCCGGGCGTGCAGAGTGACGCCGGGCCTCCGGGCAGCAACTTCGGCTTCAACAGTCAGTTTGGAATCTTCCCCGATCCGACTTATGTGCAAGGCTCGGACGTCTCGGTAAACGGCGGACAGGGCGGCGCGAACGCGTGGTACCTGGACGGCAGCTTGAACGTCTCGACCCTTTCAGAGAATATCAACGTCAATCCATCTCCCGACGCGGTTTCCGAGTTCCAAGCCGTCACCAGCGATTTGGCCGCGCAATATGGACGGACGGGAGGCGGCGTGTTCAACGTCGTCCTGAAGTCCGGCACCAACAAGCTGCACGGCAGCCTGTACGATTACCTTCGCAACAGCGCCACAGATGCACGCAACCCCTTCACGTCCATTACGGACACAGGCACCATCATTCCCAGCCGGCGCCTCCAGTTTACTGATGCCGGCGGGACACTGGGCGGACCCGTGGTGCTTCCGCACATCTACAATGGCCACGACAAAACGTTTTTCTTTGTTTCCCTCGACAAGACCATCCTCCACTTGACCGGCACTTCGGTCTTTACCGTGCCGACTGCCGCCATGCGCTCGGGCGACTTCAGTGAAGATCCCAACGCCGCAACGTTCGGCATCTGGAATCCATTTAGCACCACCGGGCCGACCGCCAGCGGTACGTTCCAACGCACGGCTTTTGGCACCCCGCTGGTCCCCAATGGATGTTTGAACTCGGTGGTTGAGGCGAGTTCGACTCCTACTTGTCAGTTTGCCACCCAAATTCCCGCTGCGAACATGAATTCCATTGCCCAGTTTTTCATCAATTCCTACCCGCTGCCAAACTTCAACGACCCCAATAGCAACTGCCCGATGGGCCATAACGGGTACATCATCTGCCAAAACTTCCTGGGATCGATTGGCAACAGCCAGGACCCCTGGAATATGTCCTTCAAGGTAGACCACCAGTGGAGCGACAAGAGCAAGTACTTCGTCGAGTATCTCTTTAACCCCGGAAGCTATGGTATTTTCAAGACCCCCTGGACGGGCGCAACATTTCCGTCCGTGGGATTCGGCGCCTCCTTCCCGGTTACCTTTGCCAATCAAGTGGCGACCGTCGGCAACACGTACTTGCTGGGCCCTTCCCTCGTCAATGAGTTTCGCGCCAGTTTCAGCCGCCAGTATATGAACAGCCATCCGTCCAAGGGCGCATTTCCGAATAGTGTTTCCAACCTTTCGGGAGTGCAAGCGGAGCTGGCCAATGCCGAGATTTTCGATGGACCCGGAATTCCTGACCCCGGATGGGTCGTGGGCATGCCGGAAGGGACTGGGTCTACCTTTGGCAATCCGGGGTTTCTCAACATGATGAGAGCCGGAGAAGCCTATACGATTCTGGACAACGTGACCAAGACTTTGGGTAAGCACACCATCATGACGGGCTTCATGTATCGCGACGAACATGACGGCCGCCTGATTTACGATCCCACAACGCTCAACTTCGGCTCACCCAGTCTGGTGGACGACCCGGTCACCGGTTTGGGCGGCTTCGGCCTGGAGCAGTTCATGCTCGGCGCGCCTTCTCCAATCAATAGCGCGACCGGCCTTACCGGACAACCCTATCAGACAGATCATTATTGGGGATTTTTTGTCCAAGACGATTTTCGCGTAAAGCCCAACTTCACTTTGAATGTGGGATTGCGATGGGACATCCCCCAATACTGGAGAACACGCCAGCAGCCGATGTCGAATTATTGTCTGAGCTGCATTGATGCCGGAAGCGGTCTGAAGGGTGCCATGGTTTACGAGGGCTCCCCTCAATTGCCGACGGGGAGCAACATCTTTCCGGCCAATAAGAAAGACTTTGCCCCACGATTCAGTTTCGCCTGGAGCCCCGGGGCTGACAAGAAGACCGTGGTGCGGGCGGGATTCAGCGTGATCTACACCAACGCCACCAACGCTCTTAACAACGATGGACAGGGCGTAGCGCCAGGGCCGTTGTGGCAGACCTTTAATCCCTGGGATGGAAGCTTCAATTCCACCCAATGCGCGCCCTTCGAGGGCGCTTGCCCGCCCTGGATGTTGGGCAACCCGCAGGCTCCCACCGGGACGCTGACCAACCCGGCCGTCCCGGCCAACCAACTTTCGCCGGCCCAGGAAAAGGTTCCCGGCTACGGGTATAACTTGCAGTTCTACGCACCGCCCCCGGCCGTCGATCCCATGATTCAAATGTGGGACCTCGACGTCCAGCGCGAACTCCCCGGCGGCATGATGATCGACATCGGTTACGTGGGTAGCCACGGCACGCACCTCGCCGGCGATACGTTCCGCAACTTTAACTACGTTCCCACGGCCGACAAGCTCCAGTTGCAAAACCAATTGAATACGGAAGTACCGCTGAGCAACTACTTCTCCGGGAACGCCCTGAATCTTATGGAACAAACCTGGGGAGGAGACTCGCTTCCGTTGGCGGATGTGCTCACTCCCTATCCACTGTTTGGCAGCGTCTTTTCCCAGACCGTACTTGACGCGTCGTCGGATTACGACGCCATGCACATTAAGGTGCAAAAACGCCTTTCCCATGGGCTCAACTTCATCGCCATTTACACCATCTCCAAGGAGATCGACAGTTGCACCGAAGCTCAACTAGCTTCGCAATTGTTCGATCCCATCCACTCGGGCTATGGCGGAAACATTGGCGGACGAATCGGCTCCGAGGGTGGCGGCTTCGCTTCCGGGGCGTCGGGTGTGTTTGGCACCGGCTGCCAGAACGAAGATAACCGGCGGGAGGACCGAACGATTTCGATCGCCGACATTCCGCAGCAGTTCAATATTGCCGGCACCTACCAGTTGCCGTTTGGACCGGGCCGGTCGTTCCTGAATCAAAAAGGCGCGGTGGGAGCTATTCTGGGCGGCTGGGTGCTTTCCGGAAACATGAACGGCGAGAGGGGCACGCCGCTGGAGGTTACCGGCCCCTGCGACGCCATAACCTGTCGCCCGGACCTGATCGGCAATCCTTCCCTCCCCAAGAACCGCTCCAAGGCTGATCGCATCAACGACTGGATTAACCCCAACGCGTTCGACCCGCCGTATGGATCCGACCAAACATTTTGGCAGAACCCAACCCCCACCGATCCGCGATATTGGCAGTTCGGAACCGCCGGGCTCTACCTGCCCGGCCTGCGCTCGCCTGGATTCTGGAACCTCGACTCGTCGCTTTCGAAACAGTTCCACCTGAGCGAGGAGCGCTACTTTCAATTCCGCTGGGAGGTCTATAACACACTCAATCACCAGAACCTCGGCCTTCCCAACACGGGCTTCTGCTTGTCACCAGGCGCGGGTGGCGAAACCGATACTGTCCACCAGGCGGGGTGCTCGTTTGGAAAGATTACCAATATCCAAACCGACCCCCGCGCGATGGAGTTCAGCCTGAAGTTTGTTTTCTGAGTTAGGACGCCCCCTCAGTTTGTTGCCAGACTGAGGGGGCGCCTGCGCGTCAACCAAGCACGAAACTATGCCCTGCCGATCAAAAAGATTTTGACCATTTCAGCCTCACCCCGGGGAGGAAACATTCCATGCAGCGTTACGCTATTGCGGCCATTTTCGCTTTATCCACAATCGGAGCTCTGACTGTACTACCCCGTCACGTCCACAGCGCCGAAGAGGAGTTGGACTATTCCGCGCTCTTTAACAAGCAAGACGTCATGATCCCCACGCGCGACGGAACGAAATTGCACACCGAGATCTACACTCCCAAGAATCAGGAGGGGCCGCTGCCGTTCATTTTCGAGCGTACCCCCTACGGTTTGCACGATGACGAGAAAGGCTACACCACGAAGTTCCGCATTTACGACGAATTAGTGAAAGAAGGATTCATTTTTGTGTTTCAGGATATCCGCGGGCGGTACGGTTCGGAAGGCCAGTTCGTGATGTTCCGCGACGCGCGTGACAAGAATGATCCGCACTCGATCGACGAGGGAACCGACACCAACGATACCGTCGAGTGGCTGCTCAAGAACGTGCCCAAGAACAATGGCAAGGTGGGCATCCTCGGAATCTCCTACGGAGGCTGGCTCACCACCATGGCTCTGCTCGATCCGCATCCCGCCATCAAGGCCGCTTCCGAGCAAGCTTCTCCCGCCGACCAATTCCTGGGCGACGACTTTCATCATAACGGCGCCTTCCGCTTGAGCTATGGCTTCGAATACTCGACGGAAATGGAGACGGGCAAGGAGAATTACTCATTCCAGTTTGATCGCTTCGATACCTACGACTGGTACCTGAACCAGTTGGGCCCCATCAGTACCGGCAACTTGAATTATCTTCACGGCAACGTGCCGACGTGGAACAACTTCATCGACCATCCCAACTACGATGAGTTCTGGCAGAAGCAAGCCTTCGCGCCTTACTTGAAGTCGCTGAAGTTGAAAGCGCCGAATCTGAATGTGACGGGCTGGTGGGATCAGGAGGACTTCTACGGGCCCAACAAAATCTACGAACTGCTCGAGAAGAATGACACCGACAACATGAACTATCTCGCCGCCGGCCCGTGGAATCACGGCGGCTGGGCGGGACGCGATGGCAGCCACCTCGGCAAGATTCAATTTGGCAGCAACACCTGCCAGTACTTCCGCGAGAACATCCAACTACCGTGGTTCGCGTATTGGTTGAAGGGCAAGGGTGAGCTTCCCGTTAAGGAAGCGATCACTTTCGAAACGGGCTCCAACAAATGGGTGAAGTACGATAAGTGGCCGCCGCGCGAGGGGGTTGCCGACCGCAAACTTTACTTGCAGTCAGGCGGCCAACTCGCTTTCACCGAGCCTGCGGACACGGGCGCCAAGGCCTACGATGCCTACGTCTCCGATCCCGCCCACCCGGTACCGTATCGTCATCAGCCTGTCAGCCGCACCTATGGCGTCGTGCCTGGATGGGGAACGTGGCTGGTAGAGGATCAGCGATTTGTTTATCTGCGACCCGACGTCGCCGCGTGGGAAACACCGGTCTTGGATAAGGATGTCACCGTTACGGGTGATATCGTGGCCCACATCTTCGCCTCCACCACCGGGTCCGATTCCGATTGGATCGTCAAGCTGATCGATGTCTACCCGCAAGAGTACGCGACCGACCCTGCCATGGGGGGTTATCAGATGATGGTGGCCGATGAGGTGTTCCGCGGCCGCTTCCGCAATAGCTTCGAGCACCCGGAGCCCGCGACGCCCGGCAAGGTGACCGAGTATACCGTCGACCTCCACACCAACGATCACACGTTTTTGATGGGTCACCAAATCATGGTGCAGGTGCAGAGTACGTGGTTTCCGGTGATCGATCGCAACCCGCAGAAGTTCGTGCCCAATATCTACAAAGCCACACCAGCGGACTATCAGATTGCCACACAGCGTGTGTACCACTCGAAGGAGTTCGCGTCGTACGTCGACCTGCCAGTGAAGACGGAGTAGCGTCTCAAGTTCGAGTGGGAAGTTGGGGAGAGCGCTCACCGAAAGTGCAGGCTGTCTTCCGCCTACTGCCTACTGCTTCCCTGCCCTCCGAGGCTCTGGAGCACGACTCCGCGCATCATTTCCTTCTCGCGCTCATCGGCGTTTACCTTTATGGCTTGAAAACGCTCGCGAGCCTTGGCGGCCTCAGTTGTGTTTCCCAGGCGGTCATAAACCGAAGCCAAGTGATACCAGCCCTCGGAGAGATCGGGCGCAAGACGGATCGCTCTCTGAAGGTCGGAAAGGGCGGCCGGCAATTCGTTTTGTTCCTCGTGGACTTTGCCGGAAGCGACGTAACAGAGGGCACAATGGGGGATACTCTTTTCAGCGGCGGTGAGGTCGGTCAAAATCCGGGTGTGTTCCTGGCCATGCAGCTTGATCAGAGTTACCGCTTCCAGATAATAGAGGTAGGGATCCGGACCGGGGAGCTTCAAACCCTCTGCGGCGACTTCCCGGGCCTGGGCCAGATTTCCGTCGATGTAAAGGGCGAAGCCGAGAAGTAGGCGAGCCGGCGAAAAGGCTGGATCTGCTGCAAGGACCCGCCTCGACGCGTCGACGGACTGGGTCGCATGTCCGCCCATGAACTGAGAAAGGGCAAGGCCCAGCAACAGGTAATTGGAGTGCGGGTTAAGGCTGGAGCCCTGGGCGAAGACTCGCTCCGCCTCAGGATAGGCATGGGTTTCAAGGTCGAGCAGGCCAAGATCCAACGCGTAGTTCTCCTCCCCGGGATTCTTCCCGAACGCAGCGGCGAGGTCCTTCTGTGCAAGCTCCGTCCGCCCCATAGCCGCCTCGATTTTGCCCCGGAGGTAGATGCGTCCTGTAGACTCATCCTCGGATTGGGGCTTCGCCTGGTCGATGGCCGCGAGGGCTTCGGGATAATGCTCCTGGGCCAGTTCAGCGAGCGCCAGGTTGTAGTGGCCTTCGAAAAGTGCCGGGTAGTCGCGAACGCAACGCGTGAATGCGCGCACCGCTTCCGGATACCGTCCGTCTTGGGCAAAGGCGATGCCGGTGCGCATGAGGGCGTCGGAGCTTGGATGGGGCTCAGCCAA
>CAZCVY010000196.1:0-12860 GCA_964501985.1 uncultured Acidobacteriota bacterium
AACCAGGAGATTAACGAGGACCTGGCGGCAGCCATCCAGGCGGCCGGCATCGAGCGCGTCAAGATTCGCTCCGTGTTGACTTGTGAGTCGCGGCGCGGTGTGTGCGTGCGGTGCTACGGCCGCAACCTGGCCACCGGGCGAGTGGTGGAAATGGGCGAGGCGGTGGGAGTGATCGCCGCGCAGTCCATCGGCGAACCGGGCACCCAGCTCACGATGCGGACCTTCCACATCGGCGGCACGGCCAGCCGTATTTCTGAGCAGAGCACTTTGGAAGCAAAGAACAACGGTTTCCTGAAGTTCCATGGCATTCAGACCGTCATGAACCGCGAAGGCGCCCATGTGGTGATGAATCGTAATGGCGCGGTGGCCATCGTGGACGATAAGGGCCGCGAGCGCGAGCGCTACTCGGTGGTGTACGGAGCCCGAATCAAGATGGCGGAAGGTACGCCGGTGAAAATGGGCGAAATCATCGTTGAGTGGGACCCGTACACGTTCTCGATCCTCACGGAAGTGGCCGGAACTGCGCAGTTCAAAGACCTCGAAGCCGGAATCACCGTACAGGAACAGGTAGACGAAGTCACCGGCCTGTCGCAATGGGTGGTCAAGGAAGCATCGGAGGAGAAGTATCAACCGCAAATCGTCATCCGCAACGAGAAGAAGGGCACCAAGAAATATCTAATGCCCTCACGCGCCCACTTGATGGTGCAAGAGGGCGACGAAGTGAGCCCCGGCGATGTCCTGGCCAAGATCCCGCGGGAGACTACCAAGACCAAGGATATCACCGGCGGTCTGCCGCGCGTCGTGGAGCTCTTCGAAGCGCGCAAGCCGCACGAGCCGGCAGTAATTACGGAAATTGACGGAGTTATTCGCTACGCCGACGTCGTCAAGGGACAGCGCAAGATTCTCGTGGTTCCCGATAAGGGCGAGACCAAGGAATACCTGCTCCCGCGCGGCGTGCACGTTTCAGTTCAGGAAGGTGAGCGGGTTAAGGCGGGCGAGCCTCTCATGGATGGTCCACGCAACCCCCATGACATCTTGGCCGTCCTGGGCGAGAAGGAACTTCAGAAGTATCTCGTGGACGAGATCCAGGAAGTGTACAGGTTGCAGGGCGTCAATATCAATGACAAGCACATCGAAGTTATCGCGCGCCAGATGATGCGTTGGGTGAAGGTCGAGGAAGTGGGTGACACGGAATTTCTGCTTGACGAGCAGGTGGACAAGTTCAAATTCCGCGAGGAGAACGACCGCGCCAAAGCCAAGAGTGGTAAGAGCGCTGTCGGCCGGCCCCTGTTGCTCGGCATTACCAAAGCATCGCTCGCTACCGATTCCTTTATCTCGGCCGCTTCGTTCCAGGAGACCACGCGCGTCCTTACCGAAGCCTCTATCCGCGGAGCGGTCGACCATCTCCGCGGCTTGAAGGAAAACGTCATCATGGGCCGACTGATTCCGGCCGGCACGGGCTTGGAGTTCTACCGGAACTTCAAGCTGCTCACGGAAGCCGAGCCGCCGCAGCCGGAAGTCACCACCCCAGCGGAAATCGCCATTCCCGCGACAGCAACTCCGGCGGCCGTGGCGGATTTGGCGGACGAGGACGAGGCGAGAACGCAATAACAGCACAAGCAGATCGGTCAGTGGCCAGTGGTCAGTTGTCAGATGAAAGAGCTGATGACCGACTGCTGGCCATTGTCTTTTCCGGTCTTTCAGGCGAGAAGCCAGCACTACCTCACCGATGTTCTCGGCAATCGCGTTAAGCGATCTCAAACCCACCGGCCTTTTCAAAGGCATCGGCTACCCGCAGGAGGCGCGCTTCGTCGAAGTGTTTAGCCAGGATTTGCATACCCACGGGAAGGCGTGGTTCGCCCATCGTCTTGCCGCAGGGAACGGAGATTCCCGGGATCCCGGCTAGACTGGCGGTGACGGTATAGATGTCGGCGAGATACATCTGGAGTGGATCATCTACCCGTTCGCCCAGCTTGAAGGGCGGGATAGGAGACGTAGGGGTGACGATAACATCAACTTCGTCGAATGCTTCGATAAAATCGCGAGTGATGAGAGTACGCACTTTCTGGGCTTTCAAATAATAGGCGTCATAATACCCGGAACTCAATACATAGGTCCCCAGCATGATGCGGCGCTTCACTTCCGCGCCGAAACCGAGGTTGCGCGATTTCCGATACATGTCCTGAAGATCGTCGTGCTGGGGGGAGCGGAAACCATAGCGGACACCATCGTATCGGGCGAGATTCGAGCTGGCCTCCGCAGTGCAGATAATGTAATAGCACCCGATGGCATAATCGGTGTGCGGAAGACTAATGGGCACGATATCGCATCCGAGTTTTCTGAAGAGGTCGGTGCCTTTTTGGATATTGCCGCCGATTTCAGAGTTCAACCCGTTGAAATATTCCGTCGGAACACCGACCCTGACTCCCCGGATGTCGCCGTTCAGCGCACCTATATAGTCGTCGACCGGCAGCGCGGCGCAAGTGGAGTCCAATGGGTCACGCCCGGCGATGGTTTGTAGCACCACGGCCAAATCGCGAACGGTGCGCCCAAAAGGTCCAATGTGGTCGAGGGAAGACGCGAACGCCACCAAGCCATAGCGTGAAACCCTACCATACGTCCCCATCATCCCGATGACGTCGCAGAACGACGCAGGCTGCCGGATCGAGCCTCCGGTGTCCGATCCCAAAGCGACGGTTGCGAAATTTGCCGCAACCGCCGCGGCCGAGCCACCGCTCGATCCACCCGGGACGCGAGTCAGATCACGAGGGTTGTGGGTCGGAAAGAAACTGGAGTTTTCCGTCGAGGAGCCCATCGCAAATTCATCGCAATTCGTCTTGCCAAGGACCACGGCTCCAGCGGCTTCGAGCCTTTCAACAGCCGTGGCATCGTAAGGCGCGACGAAATTTTCCAGAATGTGCGAGCCGCACGTGGTGCTGGTCCCTCGCGTCATGATGACGTCTTTGATGGCGACAGGTACGCCCGCCATAGGCGCGAGTACTTCGCCGGCGGCGATCGCAGCGTCAACCTTCTTCGCCTGGGCGAATGCGCGCTCCGGGCACAAGCTGAGGTAAGCCCTGACTTGCTTGTCCTTTTGCTCGATGCGCGTGTAGTGTGCTTGCGCGATGTCAACAGCCGTGGCTTGCCGCGTCTTCAAGAGCTCACGAATCTGACTGATCGTTAGTGTGGTGAAATCCATTGAGGGTTAGCTGCCGTTGCTTTGTCAATTTTGGATGATGCGTTCGCGATTTTGAATTCGAGCCCAGGGGCGCGCTAGCGTGGACCCTTTTCACGAAGCCGCGATTCAAGTTTCAAAATGTTTTTATTCCTCGCGCTCGATGACGCGGGGGACTTTGAAGCTTCCTGCCCCCGACTCTGGGGCGTTCGCCAGCGCCTCGTCTTGCGAAAAGTACCGGCGCGGTTGGTCCGCCCGGAAGGACGCATTTTGCGAGCCTGGATACGTAACCTGCGCCATGGGCTCAATTGCGGACGTGTCCAGTTCGTTTAACTTTTGCACGTACTGCAAAATTGAATCAATCTGGGGAAGGAATTTCTTTACCTCTTCCTCAGTAAGCTCCAGGTGGGCGAGCTCGGCCACGTAACGAACATCTTTTTCCGTAAAGGTCATGCATTCGACTTTCTCCGCGGACGATTGAAATACTTGGCATACGAGCTTGCGAGCGCCGATGCAATCGCCGGGTCAGCAATTGAATTCGTATCCATTGCCTGAGCCATCCTTGGTTGCGCGGGCGAGGCAATGCCGTTCGACGGTCGTGAAGGAGAAAACAGGCTAGGCTGAATCACCGTCTTGACTCGCAGCTTTTTCACGATCGGTTGGCACAGGAAGTCGTTAATCTGAGAGCGAATTTCGTCACTCATCAGGCGGAGTTGCGTCGTCCACGTGCTCGAGTCGGTGGTCAGGGTCAATACGCCGGCCGCAAAGAACGAGGGCCGGGAATGTTGTGCAATGATCCTGCCTGAGATGCGTGGCCACAGCGGAACCAGGATCTCAAGCAAGTGCGGTTCTTCGCGGCGAATCTGCTTTCGAAACAGCGTAGGCAGAATTGTTCCGATTTCATCCACGTTTGAGGTACTCCAGCGCAGGCTTTTGAAGTTTTGATGAGTCGTTAGTCTAACACATCGCGCGCGACCGAGGAAATGGCTTGAGACGGGAAGGTGGTAATTTTATAATTCCCCTTGCATGAAGATAATCGTCGCCTCCAAATCCCCCCGTCGAATGGAATTACTGCGCAACGCGGGCATCGATTTTATTGTTACTCCCTGCGGTGTCGATGAGGATCTGCCGATGCCGCAGGAAGCGCCCGTGGTTTTCGCCCGACGCGTCGCCCGAGCCAAGGCGTTGTGTGTGGCCGCTACATCCCCTGCGGAAAGCCTCGTTTTGGGAGCGGATACGATCGTCACCATTAACGGTTCGATTTTAGGCAAGCCCAACGGGCCCTTCGATGCCACCCGAATGCTCCGTCTACTTTCGGGCCGAACGCACGAGGTAATTACTGCGGTCTGCGTGGTTAGGGCTCCGGGCCAGATTGAGGCGCTAAACCATGAAGTCACGTTTGTGACTTTTTGCGATCTTGCCGAAGAGGAAATCCGTGCATACGTAGCCAGCCGGGAGCCCTTTGATAAAGCCGGCGCTTACGCCATCCAAGGACAGGCCGCGAAGTTCGTAACCCACATTTCCGGCTGTTATTTCAATGTAGTCGGTCTACCGGTTTCTTTGGTCTATGCGATTCTAAAGACGGTTGGAGAAAGAAGCTAGAAGCGAGGAGCTAGAAGCAAGAAGCCAGGATGCCCATAGTTTCCAGCTTTACCCTCCCACCATCAGAGAATGATTCTCTCTTCGCCATCGCGGCGGGTCACCCGTTCCCGATCGAGATATTCGAGCAGAGGGATGGCGTACTTGCGAGAAAGTCCAGTAAGTTCCTTGAACTCCGCAACTCCCAGACGATTGCTTTTTGTTTTACGCCGCGCCAGAATTTGGCGAAGCTGGCGCAGTGCCGATTGATGGAAGATCAACTCTTCCGTTACTCTGTGCAGGACGTTCTCCTTTAGGAGAATCCTGAGTAATTTTTCGGCGCGCGGTTTGTCAATGCGAAGGTTAGCCAGGACGTCGCGAGCAGTGGGAACGGCCAATCCTGCCTTCTCGAAGGCGGCCGCAATTTGATCGCTCGCCGCGATTTCCTCTGCTGAGAGTTGGACGGTGCGGCCGCCCAGCCGAGCCATCTCACCCTGCAAGTCGACTTTTCCCTGCAAGATCAAGGACTGTAACAGCGCATCGAGCAATGCTGGCGAGGGAATGGTCCGCCCCGCGCGCCCGTCCCCCAGCTTAGCTCGAAGCTCCTCCTTGGCCAACCCCGGCACAAGCGGATTGGCTGTATGAAACCGTTCGAGGTGCTCGAGGATGAGCTTTGTCAATCGGGAGAAGTGTGCTGCGTGGACGAGCGCACTGGGAGGTAGCCCAAGGAGCACGATTCGCCTCTGTTTTTCGAGGGATTGCGCCACGCGGAGAACGTCCGCAGGCTTCCAGCCTGTGCGCGCAGAAAGAACCGTGAGGGTGGCTTCTTCTCCCCACTTCGCCAGAAGTTCCAGCCGCGCCTCCGGCTCTCCACGCTCAAGCACCCTCAAAGACTCGATCGCTTCCGGATCGCCTGACCGGAGCCTATGGGGGGCGTTGTCAAGGACGCCGCCACCGCCAATGGTGGTGACGGGTGAAAATTGCCGGATGATGAAGCGGTCGCCGGGCACGAACAAACCAGGTTCTGACAGACGGAGCTGCACAAATCCACTTGCGCCAGGTTTCATTTCTTTGCCTTCGAGCAACACGGCTCGTGCCAGCATCTCCGCAGTCCCACAGTGGAAATGCACCTGCGCATGGTTTTTCAGCGGACGCGCACTTGGCAAGAGGGTCAAGCTGCAGCTCAGCGTGGTGGTGGGCTGGAACAGGCCGGGGGCAGCCAGGACCATGCCTCGCGAAATCTGCCGGGCTTCCGCTCCCACCAGGTTTAGAGCCGTTCTCTGTCCTGCGGCGGCGAGGTCGGCAGGGGCGTTATAGACCTCGATGCCGCGCACCCGCACCCGTTTACCCAACGGGAAAATCTCCACCTCTGCTTCCTTTTCCACCGTGCCAGTAATTAATGTTCCGGTGACGACCGCACCAAATCCCTTCATCACGAAGGAGCGATCGATGGGGAGTCGGAACGGCAGATCGACGGGTTTGGGGGGCGTTTCCAGGCTCAGGCGGCGCAGTTCGTTCCTAAGCTCTTCCAACCCGTCGCCAGTGCGAGCGCTCGTGGCCACCATTGGTGCGCCCTCTAGGAAGGAGCCTGCAACAAATTCCTGCACTTCCAACCTCACCAAGTCCAGCATCTCGCGTTCCACCAAATCCGACTTGGTAAGGACAATTATCCCACGGCGAATGCCCAAAAGCTTGCAGATGTCGAAATGCTCTCGTGTCTGAGGTTTGATGGACTCATCACCGGCGACGATTAACATGACGAGGTCGATTCCGCCCACGCCCGCCAACATATTCTTCACGAATCGTTCATGTCCGGGAACGTCGATGAATCCAATCCGCACATCCTGGCCCAAATCCAAATGCGCAAACCCCAGATCAATGGTGATGCCGCGGCGCTTCTCTTCCTCCCAGCGGTCGGGGTCTGTGCCGGTGAGGGCCAGAATGAGCGCCGATTTCCCGTGGTCAATGTGGCCGGCCGTTCCAACGATCACATGTTTCATAGTATTCAGGATACTAGAAGCGGGATACGGAATACGGGCCACGGGATCTGGAAGTCAGGACGTCGTGCCTGAAATCACGCATTCGGAAACGAACAACACGAGGATGCGCGAAGCTACACAGGGCGGACCGCAACTCGCGAATCAAGGAAGTGTTTCGTGTCCCGCGTCCCGTTTTCCTACCCCTGATTTCTCTGCTTCTGACCCGAGCCATACGCTCGAAATCGTCCATTCGCCGTAACTTTTTACGAGGACGAAATCATAATTAGCCATCGCCGAGGGGTCCTCAAAGACGACCCGTGCGAGGGCACGGTTATTATCGGGAGAAAAGGTAACGTTGCGGACCTCAACAGACACCAACGGTCGCGTCGGCCTCGCCGGGGACGTGGCAAGCGACTTTCCCACGTTTTTCTTTGCGGCAGTTGCGCCCCCAATCCCCTCTGCTGGCGGAGGTTCCAGAGCCGGAAGGAAGTATGTGCGCACGACGGATTCGATCGAGCCGCCGGATTTCTTCCCTTCGGGAGTGGCCAAGTACTTCGAGCGCTCTTCAATGACCGCGCGGGCGTTGTCCAGGTCATCGCGAATTACCACGTCCTGGAGCTTCTTCTCCGAGGCCAGAATTCGTGGAATCAGCGCCGTATCAGTGCGTACGGTAAGGGCAATCACTGCGGCTTCCGTCACGGTCCGGTCGGGCTCATTGTCGGACTTGTTGATGACATCGAAAAGCATGTCGGTGGCTTGCGGCGATGTGAATTCGGCGAGAGCGCCATAGGTGAAGCGCCGCAAATTGAGGTCGCGGGGATCGGAAAGGAGTTGCCAAAGGATGGGTAGCGCCTGATTGCCCCCAATATAGGCCACCGATTGCGCCGCAAACTCGGCGGTGCGATCATCTTTCAGGGCTGCTGCGAGCTGCGGGAGAATCGCAGGGCCTGCCGCGAACGCCGCTCGCAGCAACGCCGCTTGCGCGTCTACGTTCGGAGAGCTGAGGATGCCGTCAAGCAGCTCCGGACCCCAATCCCCGGGAGGCGGCTCGTCCTGATCCGTGTCCGCAACGGCTGGCGCCCGACTTGGCGCGGGATCATTTTGAGGCTTTACCGGCGCCGTCTGGGAAAATCCGGGAGTTCCGGAAACGAAAAAAAGGCCTGCCAATAGTGACATCGCAGCGAGAACTGACCGGAGAGCCCGCATATTCATCTTCGGTCCTCGGGGCATCCCCTGCCCGAATACTCTCTCTAACTTCTTCATAGGAATTTCCGTCTTGGGTTGGATGCGAAAGTTCCACCACAAGTTGGAGTGGCGCCAGCCGTTGCGTTGGACACCAACGCAAATTACCCTTCACTCAGCCGGCGTCAGACGCTCCGGTGGGCCGTCGAGCAACGGGGGAAGTTCGCGCATATCGTCAATAACCAGGTCAGGTGAGACTGTTTGCAGCGTATGCGCCCCAAATCCGTAGGTGACGCCGCAGGTCCAGACGCCGGCATTCCGCCCGGTGAGCACGTCGGTGTCGGAATCTCCGACCATCAGAGTTTCGCGGGCAGAAATCTTAAGCTCCTCCATCAGTGTCTGCAAACCGATGGGATCGGGTTTTTTTTGTGGAAAGCTGTTGCCCCCGTAGATATAGGCAAAGTAAGGATCGAACCCCAGCCTGCTCACCATCTCGCGGCTGAAATGTACAGGTTTGTTCGTCAACACAGCCATTTTGTGGCCACGAAGTATATCGAGCGCCTCGGTAACCCCCGGGTACGGGGCCGTGTGATCGAGCATATGCTCACGGTAGTAAGCGAGAAAAAACGCCAACCCCTTTTCGACATTTTCGCGGGTGGCATGCGCTCGGAGCGATCGGCGCACCAAAAGATTGACGCCGTGGCCGACGTACGAGGAGATCAAATCGAGTGGCAACGGAGCCAGCCCCATGTCCGCTCGCATGGCGTTGACGCTCAATGCCAGATCCCGCTTGCTGTCGACAAGCGTACCGTCAAGGTCAAAGACGATCAGCCGAACGTGCTTCCAATTTGCCGTAAAGAGGTTGTCCATAATTAGACGGGAGGTACTGACTCGGTGCCTGGCTCAAGCGCGCGCAAAACCAGAGCCGCCTGTTCTGCCGGAATGGGGTTGAAATGAAAGCCCTCCGTGCCCAGGAATCGCCGCCGTCCCTCAAGGTCGGGTTGAATTTCGATGTGCCAGTGATAGTCCTCCCCCAACGTTGCCCACCATTCATTGGTGGGCTTCCACGCTTGCAAATTCGGCTCCGTGTGGACAACCAAGTGGAGCGAAGGAGAGACTCTTTCGACGCGCTGGAGACAGGTCTTGAGAAATGGTGCGAGCGCCGCCGCTCGTCCCGCTGCCGTCAAATCGTTCTCGAACGAGGAGGCATGACGAACGGGAATCACCCAGAGCTCGTAGGGCCAGCGCGAGCCAAATGGACAGAAGGCCACGAAATCGTCGTTCTGATCCACGACCCGTTTTTCATCTCGCAACTCCTGCTGCAGTCCGTCGCAGTAGATACATCTCTCACGCTTGAGAAAGTGGGCGCGGCTCCAACGGAATTCTATTTCCAGCAGTTGCGGCAAAACCGGAGTCCCTAGCACTTGCGAGTACGCATGCCCTTGCAGGGTGGGGGAGGCCATGTGCTGATCCTTGAAGAGCGAGACATAACGGAGGCGGCGGTCCTGCTTGAGGTCAAGGATTCGGTCGCGGAAAAGTTCCAGCACGTGGGCGAAATGCTGTTCGGGAACTTGCGCCAGCGTCATGCCGTGTACAGGAGTCTCAACCACAATCTCATGAGCGCCCACGGTGTTCATAACATCGAACATGCCCTCTGCCCGCCGGTCCGCTCTCCCCTCCACCCGGAATAGCGGGGCACGATCGTGAAAGACCCGCGCCATCCAAGCCCCCGCAGAGTTACGGTATTCACGAATGGCCCGGGGCGTCATGTGCTCGTTTCCTGGGCAAAATGGGCATACCCCGCTTTCATCGTGAACATCCGGCATCACCGGCCGCTTGCCTGTAACCACCCAGCGCCTGGTGAAGGGGTCCAAACGCAGTTCAGCCATTCACCCAGCCTTTCAAAACAGAATGAACGCTCGACGCGAAGGCGCGTGGACGAGCCCGGGAACAGCGACGGCTGCAATTTCGCAACGCTCCATTTTAGCTCGGATTGGGCACTTCGTCATGAGAGATGAAATGGTTTGTCATTAGTCGATCTGAAATACGCCTGCAATGAAGCACGTTGCTTCAAACCTGGGGCGAAAAATCCAGCAAGATTTGTTAACCATCCTTTTTCCCCAACGTTATACCCGGTGAAGTCAAGACGAAGCGATCAAAAGCCTCCGGGCCTTCACGGTTCTTAGGGCCCGCGGAATCAACGGGGAGGAACAGCAATGAAAACGAATTCTCAACGGCATAATCCGGCTTGGACCCTGGTTTTGGCTGCAACATTGTGGGGCGCGATCGGCATGAAGCCTGTGCCAACCTATGCGCAGAAGCCCCCGGCCCCCCTCGGTGCTGTTAGCCCGGTGAATCAAGACATCGCGACTATTGACGCCCAACGCGGCGCCCTCGACCGCTTCCTGGACTCGCACCCGGAGATCAAGAACGACGTGGACGGCCGGCCCGCGGCGATGAGCGATCAGAACTACTTGAAGGAGCACGCGGACCTTCAAGCTTTTCTCGACAGCCATCCGCAGATCCAAGCCGACCCGCGCGCGTTCCTCAGTCCGGTAATGCGGGGGGATGAGTTCCGCCGTTCGGATTTCGATATGGTCATGAGCTATCTCGTGCCCTTCGCGGTGTTCGTCTGCGTCCTGTTGGGTTTCTTCTGGGTGCTCCGCACTTTGCTCGAGAACCGCCGCTGGAATCGAAGTTTCAAGGTACACGAGGAAGTTCACGGCAAGCTGATTGAGAAGTTCGCTTCCGGCCAGGATTTCAGCGCCTACTTGCAATCCGATGCCGGCCGCCGCCTGCTGGAATGGACTCCTCCCGCGCTGGACTCGATCTCGCACGGCCTGCCCAACGCCGTTGGCCGAATCCTCTGGTCGCTGCAAGCCGGACTGGTCCTGTTCCTGGTCGGACTCGGCCTGCTGATGCTTCGTGGCCAGTTATCCGCGAATGACGCTCCCCCCCTTCTGGTCTCCGGAACCTTGGGAGTGACCCTGGGCGCCGGTTTCATCCTGTCTGCTTTGGTTTCCTATGGACTGTCCAAGCATCTCGGGTTGATCGGCGGGACAGGGCAGGGAACCGAATTGCCGATGAAGCGCTGAGGCCGAGCAAAATGGTACCGAATTTCAGGCTGGCCGATGCTGATCAAAAAGGCTAGACGTTTGACGAAGTGGCAGTCTGAGAATTGTGAAAAACGGGCCCGCAGATAAATCCTGAATGCCGGCTCCTTTCTGTGGCAGAATTTGAGTATGTTCATCCGGGTAATCACTGTGGCGGAACTGGAGAGTTCGAAGGTCGGGGCAGAGGCGGCCGCGCAAGTTTTCCACATGGACGAGCAGACGTTCCGCGTTTTTTACGAAAGCACCGCGCGCCCCCTGTGGTCCTATCTTTCCCGGATCCTGGGCAATTCGTCGCTCGCCGACGATCTTGTTCAGGAAAGCTACTACCGCTTTCTGCGAGCCACGCTGAAGTCGGACGATGCGGCGTATCAGAAAGCCTACCTGTTCCGCATCGCCACCAATTTGGCGAATGACCACTGGCGGCGCCTCCCGCGCCACGAGCAGGCTGAAGCGGCGAATCCTGACGAGATGCCTGCCGACGATCGCACCGCCGAGCATGTGCAGCAACGCTCGGATCTTGGGCGTTTAATGCGCCGCCTGAAACCGCGGGAGCGCGAGCTTCTTTGGCTGGCCTACGCTGAGGGCGCGAGCCACAAGGAGATTGCGGACGTGCTGGGCCTTCGAGCCGCGAGCGTCCGCCTGCTGCTTTTTCGGGCGCGACAAAAGATGCTGGGGTTTCTCCCCCGCGCGGCAGAAAAAGCCCATCCGGGCGGTCGTTGATGAAAGACGAGTAAGACCATGAACCTTCCACAGTGCGATCGCGAACAAGACGTGCTGGACGCGGTACGCTCGGGCCGCTGGGCGACCGCCTGGGGTGACGAAATCCGCCAGCATGCGGCCGCGTGCGCGGTCTGCGCCGAGGTCGCGTTCGTCGCCCAGGAGTTCCGGCGCGACGAAGATCTGGCGGCAGCCGAGCTCCTGCAACCCGGCGCGGGCCTGCCCTCGGCGGGACTGGTTTGGTGGAAGGCCCAGCTTGCCGCGCGCCGAGCCGCCGAGCAGCGCGCCGCTGAGCCCGTGGTGTTCGTTGAGCGTGCCGCTTATGCGCTGGGCGCTCTCGCCACCGGCGTGTTGGGTGTGTGGCAGTGGCCGCGCATCGCCCACTGGCTGCATCGAGTCGCTACTCCCACCCTGCCGCGCCTTCCCGTTCTGGCGGATTACGCCGCCAACGGCGATTGGCTCCACCATCTCGGCCAGGCTCGGACTGCCCAAACCCCTCCCTTTCTGCTAGCCGCCTGCGCCGCGGCGTTTCTTACCTTAATGATCCTCACTGCCTATCTGGCGTGGCGCGAGGATTGACCTCTCCCATCCACCAGCTCCAGCACCGACCGCTGCGAAACCGAACTTTCGTCCATGAGTAAGGCAAATCTGACTTGATATCGAGCATTTTTTTCTTTTTCGCGGCCGTCTATATCGAACTCATGAATGTCCACACTGGTTTGATAAATAAGAGTTTAATCAAACATTTCGGCTCCTCGGTTTCTGGTAATCCGCGTGCATAAAGAGAGACTTGAGATTGAAGACGGGCAGGCGCGGCCAGCGAGAATCGGGTGGAACTTGCTGCGAATGAGGGGATCGCGATCCTGACCCAATTTGAAACAAGTGGTTAGTTTCAAGTCAAGCTCTACCACGCGCGCCAGCGCAGCCCCGTGGTTGCGTTGGTTTCCCATACCGCTGCGGCTGCCCGGAATTACCAGGCAGCCGCAGCCCGCCTCTTTGCCAGGCCCCCAAGCATAGCAGCCTAGTCGTAAGCTAAAAGTACCTCCGCGCACAATTCTGCTTGCCCCCGGGCGCCGTACCCGGCAACACTCGTCCGCAGTGGCGTCCTAATTTGGG
>CAZCVY010000197.1:0-12780 GCA_964501985.1 uncultured Acidobacteriota bacterium
GCCACTTCTCGTTGGTCGGCTTCACCAACGGCTAGTGATCTTGCTCCCCTGCGGGAAACTCTGCGGACTTTGCCGAGACCCTGGCTTTGCGGCTCTGTATACTTTACATTCCGTCGCCGACCGCATAACATCGCCGATAGCTTTTATGGACCTGCGTCTGGTGATGGGGATTTCCAAGCTCGTTCGCGCCTATTTTCGCTCATTGGGAGAAGACTGCATGCGCCTTCTGAAAGTCAGATTGGTATTGGGCTTATTCATTCTGCTGATGGCGCCGTCCGCGTGGGCTTCAGCGCTGAAGGCCGGAGTGGCCAAAGCGGATATCACTCCGCCTCCGGGCTTGCCGCTGTGGGGTTACGAGTTGAGGGAGGCCACGGGGACGCTCGATCCGCTGTTTGCCAGAGTCCTGGTTCTGGAGGTCGGCGAGAAGCGCGTGGCCATCGTAGCACTCGACTTGGGCCGCACCTTCGGCCTCCCGTCCATCGAACAAATCCGCGCAGCGGCGCGGAAATCGAGCGGGATCTCTTACGTTCTGGTCTGTGCGACTCACGATCACTCCGCGCCGGCGATCCGCGATTCCTATCCGGACGGTCCGCCCGCCTGGGAAAAGGCCGCGCTGGATAAAATCGAGAAAGCGATCGCGGAAGCCCATGACCACGCCGTCGAGGTGCGATTGGGAACCGGTTACGGGGACGCCTATGTCGGGCACAACCGCCGCCGCTTGAATCCCAACGGTACGGTGACCTGGTTTGACAAGAATGAAACGCAGATCCCCACGGCGCCCGTCGATCCGACGGTTTCCATCCTACGCATCGATACGTTGGACGGCAACCCGCTGGCCATCGTGGTGAATTATGCCTGCCACCCCGTAGTGTTTGGGAGCGATAACCGGCAGTACTCGGCCGATTATCCCGCCGCCATGGTCAAAGCCGTGGAAGGCGCATTTGGGGGCAAGCCCCTATGCCTGTTCCTGCAAGGCGCTGCCGGCGACATCAACCCCTTTTACACCGCGGTGCCGCTCCAGCAGGACGCCATCAAACGACGCGACTGGGAAGGGGCACAGCTCGGAAATGTGGCTGCGCACATTGCCGGTGAGATACACACCGAGAGCCCGCCCATACCTTCGATTGACTTCGCGGAGGACATGCTGACATTTCATTTTCGTTGGAACGTGGAGAAGTTCCGGAAGGCTTTCTTTCAGGGCTCCGAAGTCGGCACGGATAGCGCCGCTGCCTACTACTATGCGCCACCCACTGACCCGGAACAACATTTACCGGTGGCGACGTTGCTTTTGAACAAGAAGGTCGCGTTCATGTCGATGCCGGGAGAGCCGTTCGTGGAATTCCAAGTCAATTGGCGCCAGCGCTGCCCTGTGCAAGACTGCTTCTTCCTCGGCTACGCGAACGGGTACTTCGGGTATCTTCCCACCATTCGGGCCTCCACTGAGGGCGGCTATGGCGCGGCGAGCACCTCCACTTGGATTGAGCCTGGCGCGGGGGAACGCATGGTGGACCACGCGGTGCTGAAGGTCTATGAGATGCTCGGCCTGCTGAACGACGGCCCGGAAAACCCCGACGAAGACTACACTCAAACCCGCCCACGCGCAGCAGTGACCGATGACCACTGAAGCTCCGTCGGCGGCATCACGCGGACTCAAGGGCAAGAAATCGTGAAGAGGTAGTCGTTGATGCGCAGCCAGCCGCGCAGTCCCTGTTCCCTCTTCGGGGCGAGGGAGGAATTCCTAATCCCTAACCCCTTCAGTAAATCACATCCAGCGAGAGGTCGAAGGAGCGATGCTCGAACCCGGCGTAATCCCCGAAGTAGGGTGACGTCACGGTGTTATAGACATCGCGGAAGTTGCCATGGTTGGTGAGGTTGAAGATTCGCACTGACCCCCGCAAGGTATGCTTGCGCACCCAAGGGATGAAAGGGGCCCGGAAGTCCTTGGAGACTTGCAGATCCAGAGAGACAAAGGTGGGAAACCGCCGGCTATTGGGAGGCCCCACATAATTCAGTAGATCGTCGAAAGTAGAGAAAGGAAAACCCGAGTGCCAATCGACGAGCGGGGTGACGGTGTATCTTTGGGGAAGTTTGAAGCGCCCCCAGGTTACAACACGGTCAGGGACGTTGGTGGGAAGCGTCCCAAACAGATCGGGTTGAATCACCGGACGCTCGTAGGGAACGTAGACCATGGACATCGTATTCAGATCGCCGCGCGCCATGCTATTGACATAGGAAATGTTGAAATCCGCGTTGGCGTTGGGCCGCACTCGCAGAGTGGCCTCAAACTCGTGGTAACGCGACTCACCGAGGTTTGACAGCAGCAGCAGACCGGTGGTCGGCGAAGTCACTTCCGGATTGACGGTGAATTCATTATAAGTTTTGCTGCCCAGATAACTGACGCGGGCAATGATGTGCGGACGAATTTCCTGATCGATTTCGGTGTTCCAGGTGAAGTTATACGGGGTGCTGCCCAACCGCGCCCCGGAGGGAACAATCATCTTGCCATTGTCCTTGAACTCCTCGTAATAGGGAAGGTAGACAATGGGGGGACCTAGCGCCACACCGCTGGTGTTGAAAAGTGTGACTTCCCGGGCGGCGTTTTGGGTGAAATCTCCAGCGAGCAGGGGCAGCCGGTCATAGAAGATTCCGGCGCCGCCCCGCACGATTGTCTTTCCATTTTTCGCGGGCGAGAACACAAACCCTCCGCGTGGCGAAACCGCCGCGAGGTAGCCAAGGGTCTGGCTGGAGAACCGCACGCCGTAGTCGATGGAAAAGTAATTGTTAAAGGTCCAGTGGTCCTGCGCGTAGGCGGCGGCTTCTGTGTCACCGGTCGAGAGGTTGCCCGTCTTTCCAAAATCGATTTCACCTGCGAGCGAGTCATCGGCCCGCAGCAGTTGTACGGGATGGTAAATGCTGGTTCCCTGATAGTCGCGGTGGACGAAATCGCCCCCCACCTTAAAATCGTGTTGGCCGTGCCAGTGTTTGCTGGGGAACAGGTAGCCTTCCTGCACCTCTTGCTGCGCGCTGCTGCGTGTCCAGGCGTTGAAGAAATTGCCTTCCCAGCCGGTGGGAGTGATCTGTAAATCCTGTGCGCCCTGGCCGTGGGAATAGCTGTCAAAGTCGGTGAATTGCGCGAGGGTGGTCAGGATCCCGCCGCCCTTGAAGAGGTAGTGGTCGTGCCAACCGATCGAGTAACCGCTTTGGCCATAGTCCGCGGAAGCGACCTGGGGAATGAGCGTATCCAGATTGTCATATTGCCTTCGCTCGGGGAAAAACTTGACGTTGACGCTGGTCAGGTGCTGAGGCGAAATGGTGTAATAAAAATCTGTGAAGGATGTCCATCCCTGCTTGCGTGTCTGGTTATTCGGCCACGCCAGGCCTCGGACAGGTTGACTCGAGTAGCCGTAGGTGAAGGCTTCGGAAAAGGTAAACTTATCCCCCATCAGGGGCCCGGAGAAATACAGCCGCGGGCTGTCACTCTGCAGTCCCACCCAATGCCCGGCCTCGAATCGCGGCGTGGGCACGAAATCATTCAGCTCATAATCCCATTGGCTGGACGGGGCTTTGGTTTGCAGGGTGGTAAGCCCGCCGGAATAACGTCCATACTCGACCTGGTAAGCGCTCTTGAAAACGTCGATCGACTCCACCGCATCCAGGGGAACATCGATGGAAAAGCTGCCGGTCACTGGGTCTACAGTCTCGGCGGAATCCACCAGCAGCGTGCCCTGGTTCTCAATCGCGCCTTTGATGGCGATTCTGCCGTCGGGCGTGCGAATGACTCCCGGGATCATCGGCAAGGCGGCCTTGAACTTTTGCTCGACGAGGGGCAGGGAACGGAGTTGCTGCTCATTCAGCGTCGCGGGCGGGGCGGCTTCCTGGGAGGTGGCCTTCGGCGCTTCGGAGGTTACTTCCACCCGCTGGCGCACCACTACTTCCGCGGGAAGCTCCAACTGGAGGGCGGAGGCGTTCTCGTTTTGGCTGATTTGGATGTCGTCCTTGGCGTTGGGCTCGTGGCCTACGGCTGCGCACGTCACGCGATAGGTACCCGGAATCAACCCGGTGAACTCGAACCGGCCGTGATCGCCAGTCGTCACGGGCCGGCCCTGCTCGGGCAAAGTTCGACCCCACAAGGTGCAGACCGCGCCGGGGATGGGTGCGCCCTTTTCGTCGACAAGCTCACCGCGAAGTGTTTGGGTGTCAGGAAGGGCCCCTTGAGCGGCGAATGGGATGCCCAAGATAAGTAGCAGGGCCAAGCCGACACGCTTTAAGCGTGGCCAATGGTCAAGCATCAAGTACTTTTGGGTGCGCGGACTTCCGGCACATTAATGAGCAATTATACGGTGGAATGCCGAGGTAATTCCATGACGAATCGCAGCCCGTCACTAGATTTATAAGTAGCTGCCGCCTCCGTCGAGCCTCCAAGCTATCTGATGCAATCTCCGCGAATTCTGATGCAATCTTCGCAGATCGGATCTTGCCATCACGCCAATTCTGCACACGGATATCTACCTTAAACGGACATCAAACAGTGCCAGCCAATACTGAAGGGATTGCAGGCCAAAGCCGCAGAGGATGAGTCCAATGCCAAACGCCCCAAGCCGCCGCTCCGGCAGGTTGTCAGCGTAGTACTCGATGAATGGATTGAAGGTAATTCCCACACCTGTCACCAAACCGGTCACCAACCCAACCCGGATTGCGTAGGGCCACTCGCGATCGGCATGATGCACGAGCACGCTACACATGAGGGCCGTGGCCGTATAGCCGGCCGTTCGAACAACCGTCCCCCAAAATTGACGGGGCGTAAGTCGAGGGTGGCGTGATGACACGTAGTCCAAGGCAGGGCGCATGCCACGAGAGTAGGCGAAGACCTGACCGAGGGTGATGAGGAGGCCAAATGCCGCCGCGAATTCGAGGCCCAGGACCCTGTACAGCCCAAAACTGAACGCAAAACCGCGGATGGCGCTGAAAGACCCTTCCCAGCCCAACGCGTAGTGGTCGAGGCCGCGAGCGGCTCGATTGAGTTCAACGGAAATGGTAAGGCCGGTGGCGACACCCGCGGCGAGGCCAAAGAAAAGACCAAGCCCGAGGCCATAGCCAATTCCGAAGACGATCGAGTACGTCACCGCTCGTGTAAGTAGTCTCAAAGGGCCATGCTTGCCGCCCAGCAAATCATAGGCAAGGTAAAGACTCCCCAGCACATCCAGACAGGTACCGGCGATACTGATCGCTGCGAGCGTGTGGTGGTCCATCGGGTAATTATAGACGTACCGGCAGAACTTCGTACCCGATCGGGCGTATCGATGTTCGTACTGTGTCCCCAGGCGCGGAACGTGAGAGAATATGCGGCTCGAAATATCTCTTTGGGAGTTGAAATCATGCTCAAGACTCTTCTCATAAGTGGAAGCCCTAAGCCAGACGGAAATACTGCACAGCTCATGCGTGAATGCGCCAAGGTGATCGAGGAGCAAGGCGTGGAGGCGGAGGTGATTTCCTTCGCCGGGATGAGCATTGAATCCTGCACCGCGTGCGGGAAGTGTTCGGAAACCGGCGAGTGCGACATCCATGACGGATTGAACGAAATCATCAAGAAAGTCCGCGAAGCGCAGGGGCTGATTGTGGGTACTCCTGTTTACTTCGGCACAGCGCGCGGAGATGTGATGTCTGCTCTCCAGCGCATCGGGTATGTTTCCATGAAATCCGACAAGTTCCTTGCGGGGAAGGTGGGCGGACCGATTGCGGTGGCGCGCCGGGGCGGACAGACGTCAACTCTCCAGGAAATGCTGATGTTCTTCCTCATTAACGATATGATCGTCCCAGGATCAACCTATTGGAATATGGTGTTCGGCCACCTCCCTGGCGAGGCGTGGAAGGACCAAGAGGGGATTGACACCCTCCGGCACTTTGCCGCCAATGTAGCGAGCCTCGTCAAAAGGCTGAACCCGCCGAAGGGGGCGTAGAGGCGGCTTTACGCCGCCATTTGGCGAGGTAAACTCGCCGCTACAGTCATATGGCGAGATAAACTCGCCGCTACGTCGCGTGTATCAGTGCGGGAGGAACGAACAACCCAACGGAGGAAGATCGAATGTTAACCGCGGTCTTGCACGATTTTGACCGGCTTGAGCTGGAGGATCGGCCAGTTCCTGAGCCGGGGACCGATGAAGCCCTGGTCCGCGTTAGATCCTGCGGCATTTGCGCCACCGACTACAAGGCCATCAAAGGCATCCGGCGCAACGTGCGATTCCCGCTCGTTCCAGGACACGAACCCGCGGGTGTAGTGGCTGCGGTCGGTGCGCACGTCCGCAGCGTGAAAGAGGGCGACGAAGTCATTGTCTGCCCCAGCGGGTATTGCGGCTCTTGCCGTTACTGCCGGATGGGGCAAGAGCACTATTGCGAGCACATGTACACGACGGGAGGCGACGGCCCCGACGATGTGCGGCCCGGCAGCTTCGCTGAATACATGGTGACGGGAGCCAATACGCTCTTCTCCAAGCCGCCCGGTGTGAGCTTCGACGCCGCCTGCCAGACCGAACCTCTGAGCGGAGCGTGGAAGGGCATCATTCACTACTCGGAAATGCGGGTGGGCGATGACGTGGTCATCATCGGCACCGGTGGAATTGGCATGTACTGCTTGATGGTGGCCAAAGCCGCGGGCGCCGGACGCTTGATCGCCGTGGACGTCAGCGATCATGCTCTGGAAACAGCACGGCGCCTGGGAGCAACTCATACCTTGAATCCGAAGCGCGAAGATGTGAAGACCACACTCTCCGAGATTCTGCCGCAAGGGCCGGACCTTGTGCTCGAAGCCGCCGGGCCCATTGAGGCGGTCAATCTGATGGTCAGCCTCTTGCGGCGCGGCACGCGTTGGAACATCTTCGGCATCACCACCCACGAAAAGTTCGTCCTCGATGGAGGCCTGATGCATTTTCTCGAGGCGCGGATGGACTCCAGTTTTTCCACCAATCCTCTGGCCATGGAAAATGCCATCCGGCTGATCGAGCGCGGAGTGGTGGACCCCGAGAAGGTCATCTCGCACCGTTTTCCTTTGGCGGAGATCGGCAAGGCAATGGAAGTGATGGGAACGCCGAGCCGGAACAAGGTGGTCATTAATCCTCAGCGGGGATCGTGAGATGTGAACGCCCTGAAGCGCTTGCGCTCCGTCCCCGGCTCACCTTCTTGCGTACAGGCTGTCACCGACGGGCTTGAGGATTCCCAACGCTGTGGTAGACTGGCGCCATGATTAACGGCGCCCACTTTGTTGTGTACAGCAAGGACCCCAAGGCAGATCGAGCATTCATCCGCGACGTCTTGGGATTCGGCTCGGTCGATGTCGGTCAAGGATGGCTGGTCTTCGCACTTCCGCCCGCGGAAATTGCGGTTCACCCCGCCGGCAGGAATTTTGCGAGGCATCAAGGCGGCCACTCGATGCTGGCGGCGGTTCTCTACCTGATGTGCGACGATTTGCCCAAGGTCGTCAAATCGCTCCAAGCCAAGAAGGCCGCGTGCTCGGAAATTGGCAAGGAGCCGTGGGGCGATTACATCACCGTGACGCTTCCGAGCGGCGCGGAGATTGGTCTTTACCAGCCGAGCCACAAGACGGCGCTTAACCTTGCGACCGAATGACTCGTCCTGTGGCTTTCGAATGATCGTATTCTCAGGACGGATCTGCGTGGCCGTACGCTAATTCTAACTTGATCCAATGATGACTCGATCGCCCATCGCACTGGTGACCGGCGCGTCGCGGGGAATCGGGCGGGGAATCGCCCTTGCTCTGGCGCGCGCCGGCTATAGCGTGGCGATCAACTTTGCGTCGAACCTCGAGGCGGCCGTAGAATGCCAACAATTGTGCCAAGCGGCGTCGCTGGCGGATTCCAGAGCCTCCTTCGAGCCATTCGCCGGGGATATTTCCACGAAGAACGGCCGCGAGCGCTTGCTGAAAGCAGTGATCAACCGCTTCGAGTGGATTGACCTTTTGGTGAACAATGCCGGCGTCGCCCCGACCGAGCGAAGGGACTTGCTGGAAGCCACCGAGGAGAGTTTTGACCGCCTGATCAGCATTAACCTGCGTGGCCCATTCTTCCTGACTCAAGCGGTGACGAACTTTTGGCTCGGCGGACTCGCCGACCATGCCGCGCGGCCACGGCCCAAGGTCATCACCATTTCCTCGATCTCGGCCTACACGGCAAGCATTAACCGTGGCGACTACTGTGTTAGCAAGGCGGGGCTCTCGATGATGACCCAGCTCTTTGCGGTGCGGCTGGCGGGGGAGGGAATTGGCGTCTACGAGATTCGCCCCGGAATTGTGGCCACGGATATGACCGGTCCCGTGAAAGGGAAGTACGATCGCATGATCGCCGAGGGCCTTACCCCCATCGCGCGCTGGGGAACGCCGGAGGACGTAGGCCGCGCCGTGGTGGCCATCGCCCAGGAGCAATTCCCGTTCTCGACAGGCGAAGTGTTCAACGTGGATGGAGGATTTCATATTCGCAGGCTGTAGGAGAAATCAATAGTTCAAAGTCGAAAGTCGAAACTGAGGAGGCGTTAGCTCTTCTGGTAGGTGAACTTGAACTCTCGACTCTGAACTTTCGACTCTGAATTTTCGACTCTCGACTTCCCAAAATGATTCACCTCGACCGTAACTTGACGCCAGAGAAGTTGCTCCCCCGGATTGATCGCGCATTCGAGCTTTCCGCGGGAAAGATTCGCAGTATTGCCGCCGGCTTTGAGAGTTCGCAAGGTTCCCCGGTCTTTACCGTGAAAGGCTCCTATGTGGGCCGCGACTGGACGGAGTGGACGGAGGGTTTCCATTACGGCTCGGCGCTTTTGCAGTACGACGTCACGGGTGAAGCGTGGTTTCTGGATTGGGGCCGGCGCAAGACGGTAGATCGCATGGCGGCGCATGTTACCCACACGGGCGTGCACGATCACGGTTTCAACAACGTCAGCACTTATGGAAATCTGCTGCGGCTGGCCACCGAGGGCCGGATTGAGGCGAGCGAGTTTGAGAGGCATTTCTACGCCTTGGCGCTCAAAGCGAGCGGCGCCGTGCAGGCGGCGCGGTGGTCGAACGTGCGTGGCGGCCGCGGCTACATTTGCTCGTTCAACGGCGCCCATTCGCTCTTTGCCGATACCCTGCGATCCCTGCGGTCGCTCGCCGTCGCCCACCAGTTGGGGCATGCGCTGAAGGGTGAGAACGATCGCCGCATTTCGCTTCTCGACCGGCTGGTGCAGCATGCGTCGGTGACGGCGGAGTTCGCGGTGTATTACGGCGAAGGCCGCGACGCCTATGATGTGAGCGGGCGCGTGGCGCACGAATCGATTTTCAACCCCGCCGACGGCGCTTACCGCTGCCCCTCGACCCAACAGGGTTACTCACCCTTCACCACGTGGACACGCGCACTTGCCTGGATCATGTGCGGGTACGCGGAGCAGTTGGAGTTTCTCGAAACGGTCTCCGACGCCGAGCTTGAGCCGCAGGGAGGGCGCGGCAAAGTCGAAACCATGATGCGGCGGGCGGCGCAGGCAACGTGCGACTATTACCTCTCGCAAGCCGCCACGGACGGCATATCCTACTGGGATACGGGCGCCCCGAACCTCGAGAAGATTGGTGACTGGCTGAACCAGCCGAGCGACCCGTTCAATCCCTACGAGCCCGTCGATAGCTCTGCGGCGGCCATCGCGGCGCAGGGGCTTTGGAGATTTGGGACCTATCTGAACCACCTGCCGCAGCAAGCGGGGCGCGGCGATGACTACCGCCAAGCCGCGCTCACCATCGCCAAATCGCTGTTCGAGCCGCCCTACCTTTCCGCCGACCCGCATCACCAGGGGTTGATTCTCCACTCGGTTTATCATCGCCCGGGCGGTTGGGACTATGTGCCTCCAGGACAGCAAGTGCCGTGCGAGGAATCGTCGATGTGGGGCGACTATCATGCGCGCGAACTCGCCCTGCTGATTCATCGCGCCGCCAAACAGCAAACCTATCCCACGTTCTTCAACGTGCAAGAGCATCCTTAGACCAGCCGTAGCGCGGGCCTGTTTGTTAGGACCGCGGTTTTCCCTTGCCCATAGAGAGAGCCGCGGACCTAACGAACAGGTCCGCGCTACTCGGGCTTGTGGGAGCCCCCAAATCCTGGGATTGAAGACTGGCTGGAAGGGTAGCACGGGCCTGCACAGTTTCCGTGATCAGGAAAGAGGGAGGGGACAATCAAGGTTAAACGCTATGTGCCCAACCCCCCTGCCGCCCACGCCCGTGCCAGCCAAGCCACGCTCTGAACTGTGCGCCGCCGCAGCCTCGTAGCGCAAGGCCTGCCCTCCGGCCTTGCGGTTTTTCCCGCATGTCCACGTGGGTTCCTCGCAGCGGTGGAAAACTCGGGTTATTTTGCTTTTGGCGCGGTGAGAGCCCGCGCGCCGGAAAAAATCCGCAGGGCCGGAGGGCGGGCCCTGCGCTACGTGCCCTTTCGATTTCCGCAAGGCTTTCTGCCATAGGGGGACGGCTTGCCGTCCCCGGTACCGCATTCACGCTGCGGAACGCCGGGTAGGACAACCTGTCCCGGCGAACTCGGAAGTCCTACCCCTACGTCTCGAGATTGCATTCGCCCGCTCGAACGGCGACCGTGGCATAGGCATCCTGCCCATGCGCACGGGCAGGATGCCCGTGCCACGTGCACGATGACCCGGAGGTCGCCACGGCCAATTCGTCTTGGGAATTGACCGCGGGTTCGTCATCGTAGGAAAAATCCACCGTCACGAGGGTAAAGTGGCTTTTGACAACGCACCCATAGGGACTTAGACTAAATTGATGAGGAAAAATGTCCAAGGAGGAATGCGGTGTTTTGTAAATGTGCCGGGGGGCTCGCAGCGCTTGTTTCCTTCTGCGACCGAAATCCGGGAGATCGAGGGCGAGGGAATCGAAATATGGAATGAACGGATACACCTCGCAACCTTTCGTAAGGGCGAATTTTTGGAGAAGTGGATCAATCCCCAGTTTCTCATAGCACGCAGAGAAAGGACTGGCCGGGGTGGGCGTGCACGAAGAAGGCGGCGACTGGAATTGGCTTAGGTAGGGCGTATGACTGAAATTATTGCAGTTGTTACTGCCGGTGCCACCGTGATCGGCCTTTACTTGGCATTTCAGCACAACAGAAACGAACAACTAAAAATCCGGCTCGATGCCTACCCCAACAAAGCGGCCATATTCAAGTCCACCGAGGAGTTTCTGGCTAGGGCTTGGACCGGCAATTACACGTACATGCCCGCCCTCCTTGCAGAGTTCCACAACTGCACAAAGGAGGCCCGTTTTCTATTCGACAAGAAAATGGCTGATTATCTCGACTCCGTGTATAAAGGGGTGGCGCGCCATTTCGACTTAGAAACAAAGCTCGAAATACACGGCGATTCGATGGGCTTTGACGCGAGGCGAGTATTGCAAGATCAAGTCTTCGCCTCGCGTCACTGGGTGGGCCAGCAACATACGCACCTCAAAGAACGGTTCGCCAAGCATCTCGATTGGAGCAGGATTTAGTGAGTTCAGCCGCGCAGGGGATCCTCACCGTTTCGCGGGGTGGGGAGCGAGAAGGGCAAATATCACAGTTGGAAGGGCGCCTGAGGTCTTAATCGGAGTTTCTCACCACAGGAGGGGCGGAACATGACAGGAATTGTTCAGATGCTAATATCGAAGGGGCGGTCGGGCGAGCAGACTCATGTGTATTCGGTAATGTTTACTCCCACCGACCCAACCGGGAAACCTGGATTTCTTGAATCAAAAGATTTCCTAGATGTCGAGAGCCTAGGAACCTTCTTGAAATCCATGCGGATCGATGGTCCTAGCATCCAGGACGCCCTTGAGCAGGTGGAGGTCCGAGGGAATGCGAGCGTTCCCCATGTGGAGCTCTCTCAAGAGGAGTTGACTGAACTTGGGCTCAAGTAAGCGGGGCCCTTCGGCGCCATCGGCGAGAAAAGCCTGGCTTCGGGGTTTGTTTTTTCCTCTCACCAGAATGTGATACTTTTGGCCTATGCAGATCGACGGGCTCAAGAAATACAGCGATCGTAAAACCCTGAGAATCTTCCGACGGCCCGCAGAAATGTCAAACCTCTGACGCGCACCGACAGAGATAAAGGAATCACCTCACGCTCCAGTTCGTCAGCACCGCTTTGCAAGCGCTCTGACCAGCCTCAGTTAGCGATGAGCTAACAGGCTGGCTGCCTACCAAGTTTCCCCGATTGTCAAAGAGAGTATAGCCATAGATCAGATGTAATTGATTGTTGACGATTTGTGAAAGGCCATCGTTGAAGCGTGGGTCGAGCCCATAAGACAACCTGAGGGTGTAATCCGCCGACTGGTCATGAATCGCTACCTTGCTTTATGGACAACTCTGGGCAAATGCTGTCATTTCTGCCGTGGGGTTTGGCTGCTTTTCGGGTTTGAAAACCCCGCCAGCCCACCACAGTTCAACAAGAACACGGGGCTTCCCTGTTCTCTTCAGTGCGCTGTCGAGGTAGGAGTGTGCCAACTCATTATTGGGGTTCAAGCGCAGCGCTTCGCGGTATTCCACAACAGCGCCGTCCAAGTCGCCCTTCTTTTCAAGCGCACTGCCGAGGTCAAGGTGCCGCCCGCTACTGTAGGGGTTTAAGCGCACCGCTTCACGGCATTCCGCTATCGCACCGTCTAGGTCGCCCTTCTCTCTGAGCGCAGCGCCTAGGTCGGCATGCGCCAAGTCATTATTGGGGTTGAGGCGCAGCACGTCGCGTGCTACCGCCATCGCACCATCCCAGTCGCCCTTTTCT
>CAZCVY010000198.1:0-12736 GCA_964501985.1 uncultured Acidobacteriota bacterium
AAATATCGGACAAAACGGATCATCCCAATGAGTGTATGAAAACAAACGAGTTATACAGAATAGCCGACTAATTGCCGATTACTTATAGAAAGCAAAACCAGTTACATCGATTGTTGACCTCAAAAACTCCCCGTTCTTCCGTTTTGTTCCCGCCATCCCGTTAAATTAAAGAAAATAATGGTCTTATAGCTTTAGTATTTCGCGTGTATTTCGAGTATCCCAAGAAGTGTATGAAAATAAGTCGCTTGGAGGATGGCCAAGTATGCCGAGGTCAGAATGAGACAACGGCATCTGCTCCAATCCGCTAGACTTTTGGAAGTGCGACCCCACAAGCGGACGCTTGCGCCGCGAGGGTGGCCGTCGGTGCCACGTCAAGGTCGAGGTAGGGTGGCGGCCGGCAGGCAAAGGTCATTAGCCACAGGTGCGAGGAAAGCGGGCCTCAGGATATTCGACCCCGGCGGGGTCGACTCTCTCGCCACTCCTTCTCCGTAGGTTTCACCGACGGCTAGTGATCTTGCTCCCCTGGGGGGAGCCTTGCGGACTTTGACGGACCCTGGCCGGCCTGCATGCAGGTTGAATCGCCCTAGCATTGCATGTATACTTCCCGTCTTGCGAGCAGAAGATCTTCGCAGTGTTAGTGGACGTGAGAGTTTGGAGACCCAACCCGATTTCTGCGCTCTTATCTGACCCGATACTTCTGGAGTGCATGCTGCCAAAATCATTTTGTCGTCTGAGTCTTGTGGGCTCGGGGTCTGGACACCAACCGAAGGAGGCCCGTAATACATGAGCACTTTGATGAAAGCCGCGGTATTCCACGGAGTAAGAGACGTTCGCATCGAGGAGGTCCCGCGACCGATAGCAGGGCCTGGAGAAGTTGTCTTGCGGGTTCGGCGCTGTTCCGTGTGCGGCACCGACAAGCGCATCTTCACTCACGGACAGAAGAACGTGGTGCCACCGGCAATAACCGGCCACGAAATTGTCGGGACCGTTTCCGAGTTGGGACCAGGCGTGGCCAGCGGACTTCGCATTGGCCAGAAAGCGGTAGTAGCGACGGTAGTGGGATGCGGGAAATGCATCTACTGCCAGCGCAAACAATACAATCTTTGCGATTCTTTCACTGCGATCGGATATGACTACTCCGGCGGCTTCGCAGAGTACGTCAAGATTCCTGCTGCTGCGGTTGCGCAAGGGAACGTCATTCCCATTCCAGACTCGATGTCGGTGGAGCGCGCGGCGCTGATTGAGCCGCTGTCGTGTGTTCTCAACGGCCAGGAGTACCTGTCTCCACAGCCCGGCGATCGCGCCGTGGTATTTGGGGCCGGGCCGATCGGCATCATGCACGCGAGTAGCCTGAAGACGCGGGGCTGCTCCCCGGTGATTGTGGCCGATGTTTCACAGGAGCGTCTGGACTACGTGACAGAGTTCGGGCTCGGCTTGGTGGTGAATACCTCGGGCGGAGACGCCGTCAATAAGATTCTGGCCGCTGCGGGCGGGGAGAAGTTCGATATTGCGATTACCGCATGTTCGGTTAAAGCGGCCCAGGCGGACGCTCTAAAGCTGGTTCGGAAGAAAGCTCGAGTTTCATTTTTTGCGGGCGTGCCCAAAGACGATCCTATTTTGCCCCTCGACAGCAATCTCATCCACTACAACGAGATTTCCATCTTTGGATGTTTTGCCTCCAACCTCCAGCATTATCACCAAGCCCTCGCCATGGTCTCCCGCGATGACTTACCTTGGGAACGCTTCCTCACTCACCGCTTCAAATTGCAGGATATGGTAAAGGCCTACGCTGTGATCGAGGCGGGCCAAGGAATTAAGACCGTCATCGATTGCGAATAGCGACACCCATTATGGATAAACATTCCCTGGCGCAGCTCATCGAAATCTCCCGCGCCGTCGGCACTCGAACGGACTACGTACAAGTGGGCGGTGGTAATACCTCAGTTAAATCGCCCGACGGACGAACGATGGCCATCAAGGCCAGCGGCACGGCCTTGACGGCGATGAGCGAGTCCGCAGGTTGGGTGGAAGTAGACATCGCGGCGGTTCTGAGCATCTTCGGGCGGACCGAACTGGCCGCACTGGAATCCGACGCGCGCGAAGCCCGCGTGCTCCAACATTTTTCCTCCGCGGTCGTCGGCGGCACGGGGCGGCCTTCCGTCGAAACCGCCCTCCACGCCATGCTGGGCAAGTTTGTCATCCACACCCATCCGGTGGCCGCCAACGCCCTCAATTGTGGACCCGGGCAAGCGGCTCTCTCGGAGATCTCCGCCGCGGGTGAGTTGCCGCCGCTCTGGGTCCCTTACACCGATCCCGGCTGGCGCTTGGCCCATTTCATCAAGTCGGCGGCTGAGGCCTATCAACAAGCACATGGCCGTCCACCCGTGGTCGTGTTCATGGAGAACCACGGCCTGCTGGTTTCCGCTCCGGAGGCGGACTCCTGCGTGGCGCTCCATGCGGAATGGGTGAGCCGGTGCGAGCGATATTTCCACGCGGCAGCTTCGTCGCTCCGTACTCCGCCGCCGCTGGATTCCGTGACCTTGCGCAAGGCTATGGTCTCGCTCCGGCGAGGATGGCGGGAGGTGCGAGACACTGTCCCGTTCGCGCGGTTGACGGACAATGCTGAACTCGCAAGTGTCGCGTGCGACGGAAGAGCGGAGCTATTGGCCGCAGGGTCGCTTTCCCCGGACCACATTGTTTACACGGGCGCCCGGGCGATTCTAGCCGAATCCCTGGAGGAGTTGCCGGCGAAACTGAAAGCCGCACTAGGGGAAAAAGCTCCGCCGCGCGTGGCCGTGGTTCGCAACGTGGGGACCTTTCTCCTGGCCGACGATGCCAAGAAGCTGGATGCTGCGGAGTCGCTGGCCGTGGCTGCCGCTGGAATAACCTATCTGGCCTCCGGACGGGGCGGCGCCCACAACCTCGGCGCTGCTTCCGCCGATTTCATCATCAATTGGGAGGCGGAACACTATCGTTCGGCGCTCTTGGGCAAAGCTACAGAAAGCCTGGCGGGCAAAGTCGCGATAGTGACGGGGGCGGCTTCGGGTCTGGGCTGCGGCATCGCTCAAGGATTAGTCGAGGCCGGAGCCGCGGTGGCCTTCTGCGACGTTGATGATGCCGGAGCAAATGCCGCGGCGGCCGCGTCATCCGCACCTTCCCGCGCGTTCCCCGTTCACATGGACGTTACCGATGAAGGAGCCGTGGCCGCGGCATTTGACCAGGTGCTACGCCACTGGGGAGGCGTGGACATCGCTGTATGTGCAGCGGGGATTGCGCCGGCATATGAGTTGGTGGATACGCCAGTGAATTTGTGGCGTTTGGCGCTGGAGATCAACCTCACGGGATATTTCCTGGTGGCGCGGGAAGCTGCGCGGATTATGCGCGCTCAAGGCGACGGCGGGGCGATGATCATGCTCTCCTCCAAGAGCGGTCTCGACGCCTCACGGGCCAACTCGGCCTACAACGCCACGAAGGCCGGGGAGTTACACCTGATGCGAGGGTGGGCGCTAGAACTCGGGGGCGACGGCATCCGCGTTAACGCCCTTGCTCCGGGCAATGTCTTTGAAGGATCGAAGATCTGGAATCCGGAGTACATCAAAACCGCTGCTCGCAAGAAGGGGATCAAGCCGGAAGAAGTGATCCCTCACTATGTGAACTTGACCGCTCTCAAACGCGACATCAAGCGCTCCGACGTTGCCGCAGCCGCCGTCTTCCTCTGCTCAGATGCAGCCCGCTGCATCACCGGTCAAACTCTGGTGGTGGACAGCGGACAGGTCATGGTGCGATGAGTAACCCAACAGTGGAACGGACAAAGGAACTCGAAGCTCAGCTTTATCAGGGTGGGCTCGACGAGCGGATCGCCGCACTCGGGGAACTGTGCGCGCAACTCGAGCCCAGGCCGCGCCGCGGGACCAACGGCCACATTCATACTAGTGAATCCTTCAGCGTCTTTCGTTCGCCCACAGAAGCCGTGTGGCAGGCTGCGCGCGAGGGGATCGCAGTTCTGGGGATCAACGACCACTACACGGTTGCCGGCCATGAAGAGTTTCGCCGCGCGTGCGAGGTTGCAGGCATTGCCGCCACGTTTTCTCTTGAGGCCGTAGCCATGGACCGTGACGCAGCGGAAGCCGGGGTTAAGACGAACGACCCCGACAACCCCGGCCGCGTTTACTTGTGCGGCAAAGGTGTGACCCGGACGCCAGCGGAATCCTTGCCCGAAATGCGGAGCCTCGCCGGCATGCGCGCGGCTCTTGAAAAACGAAATCGTGAAATCACCGCTAAGGTCGATAAGCTTTTCCAGGACCGCCTCGGGGCGAGGGGCTCAACCTGGGAGGACGTCGTGGCGCTGACGCCGCGCGGCAATGCGACGGAGCGGCACGTGGCCTATGCCACCCTTCTGCGGTTGCGGGATCTGGCCTTGAAGCAGGGGAAATTCCTGGCCGATATCGTGACCATATGCTGTGGCGCCGCGCCTCCGGCAGGGGCGGATGATGCCACGCTGCAAATCTTCCTCCGGGCAAAGCTACTGAAGGCCGGCGCTCCTTGTTACGTCCCCGAGGACGCGGACGCTTTTGTTTCGGTGGCGGAGCTTCGTCGCATCTTCTTGGCCTTCGGGTCGATCCCCACCTACCCGGTTCTGGGAAATCCGGTGCTGGCAGGCGAGAAGGATATTGAAGCTCTTCTGGACAGGTTAGAAGGCCGCGGCTTTTACGCCGTGGAAGTCATTCCCCACCGCAATACGCGCGAACGCCTGGAAGAGATTGTGTTCGCCGCGCGACGGCGGTGGTGGCCGGTCTTCAACGGAACCGAGCACAACACGCCGGAGACTCGACCCTTGTTGGATCCTTATGCCCTCGATCCGGAGTTCGAGCCCTGGTTCCGGCAGAGCACCGCGTTGCTGCTCGGGCACCAGCGGCTCGTCGCGAAAGGCGAACCTGGGTTTGTGGACTTGGAAGGCAACCCCACCATCTTCGACCCCAAGGCACGATTTGAACACTTCAGCCAAGCTGGACGGTCGAGTTCCGACTCGGAAGACCTTCTTTAAAATCATGTCGGAAATTAATTCTATTGCAATTTCCCCAAGGTTGACGAAACATAGCCCATTTCATTTGAGGCAATGCATTTTTACCTTGTGATAGGGAGGATAATAAAGTGGCAAAAAAGGTGATACCAATTACAGAACCAAAGGGAAAGCTGGGCGTCCTCACCGTGGGAATGGGCGCGGTAGCCACCACGATGATCGCGGGCGTGGAAGCAGTGCGGAAAAGGATTGCGCTCCCCGTGGGATCTCTGACGCAGATGGGCACCATTCGTCTCGGCAAGCGAACGGAAAAGCGCATTCCTAAGATTAAAGATTTTGTGCCCCTCGCGGATCTCGATGATGTGGTCTTTGGCGGATGGGATCTTTTTAAGGACAATGCTTATGTGGCGGCCAAGAAAGCCGGAGTTCTTGGCAAGGATCACGTGGAGAAGTTGAAGGGGTTTCTCAAGGGCGTGGAACCCATGCCCGCCGCATTCGAGCAGAAGTGGGTGAAGAACCTTCATCCCAACAACATTAAGTCGAGCCATTCCAAAATGGATCTGGCCGAGCAGGTGATGAAAGACATCGAGCGGTTCAAGAAGCAGTCCAAGGCTAACCGCCTGGTGATGATTTGGGCCGCATCGACGGAGGTTTACACAGAGCCGCAGCCGGTTCACGACACTCTCGCGACTTTCGAGGAAGGTCTGAAGAACAGCAGTCCGGATATTTCGCCGAGCATGATCTATGCGTACGCGGCGTTGAAGCTTGGGGTGCCCTTTACCAACGGCGCGCCGCATGTCACCGTGGATATCCCTGCGCTCACGAATCTGGCGCTGAAGAAGAAGATTCCGATTTGTGGGAAAGACTTCAAGTCGGGACAAACCTTCATGAAGACGCTGCTGGCCCCCGGAATCAAGGCCAAGATGCTCGGGCTGACGGGTTGGTTCTCGACGAACATTCTGGGTAACCGCGATGGCGAGGTTTTGGATGATCCCGACAACTTCAAAAGTAAGGAAGTAACCAAGGCTTCCGTGCTTGAGCACATCATCCAGCCGGAGCTTTATCCGGAACTGTACAAGGGTTACTATCACAAGGTCAGGATTAATTACTACCCACCGCGCGGCGACGCCAAAGAGAGCTGGGATAACATCGACATCTTTGGCTGGCTCGGATACCCGATGCAGATCAAGGTAAATTGTCTGTTCCGCGATTCCATCCTGGCCGCTCCGATGGCGCTGGACCTGGTGCTGTTTATGGACCTCGCCCAACGTACACCTGCCTTGGCAAAAATGGGAATCCAGGAATGGCTGTCGTTCTACTTCAAGAGTCCCATGTGTGCGACGAGCCTGTACCCGGAACATGACGTGTTCATCCAACTCATGAAGCTCAAGAACACTCTGCGGCACTTGCGCGGAGAGGATCTCATCACACACTTGGGTCTCGAGTATTACGACTGAGACCCCCCGGATTTGATGCCATGGCGGCTCATCGCCGTCATATGGCGAGGTAAACTCGCCGCTACAAATCGCGCGCACAAATGTGGCGCGGGCCCGCGTGACAGGTCCGCGCTACACCTGCTGTAGGGCTCGCGCGAATGGTCCCCGTCTCCGGGTCTCCGGGTCCTCAATAGCGACCTCGCACCGAGCACGCCATTGCTGTGCCGCAGATACCTTCGCCGCCCCCTGCCAATACGGTTTCCCCAATCGTGCCGGTAGTGTAAACTGGCGATTCCTTCCAACGAGGATTCTGGGTACCCCATGAGGTACGTTTGATGAACCAACCCGGCGCGGAAAAGGTTCGCGAGGTGCTTTCCCAAGGGCATTGGGACCAGGCGATTGCCTTGCTCCAACAATTTGGTCCTGCCGTCGCCGCGGATGTCATGATGGAAATCCCGTTTGAAGAGCAACGGGTTCTCTTCCGCATCATGCCGGATGATTTCGCCGCGATTCTGGTGAGTCACTTTCCGTACTACCATTCCTACGTCCTTCTGCACACGCGAACGATTGAACATCTACGCGCGATCGTCAACAAAATGGCACCCGACGAACGGATGCAGTTCTTCGACCAACTACCGGAGGAAGCTTGGCAGCGCTTGATGGACGAACTCTCCGGAGAGTATTCCCCCCCGGCCCAGGAGGGCGGCAGTGCCGCCACGGAGGCGGCGAGCGCCATTTCCAAGGCCACACCCGAGGCCGAGCCCATCGCCGAGGCCGTCCAGGTTGAGAAGTCGTTCCTCCAGCCCGACGGGCGGCAGATCCAAGTGATCGCACCTACCGATTTATCCCTCGAGCCCGACGCGATCACCGCGCTCCTGGGCCCTTCCGGCTCGGGCAAATCCACCCTCCTACGCATTCTTACGGGCTTGGTCCAGCCCACCAAGGGCATCGTCCTGTGGCACGGAAAGCCGCTGCACGATTGCGCTCCCAACCTGGCGATTGTCTTTCAGAGTTTCGCACTCTTTCCCTGGCTCACGGTTCTCGACAATGTGGAAACCCCGCTGCTGGCGCGCGGCATGGATCATTCCGAGCGGCATGAGCGGGCCATGCGCGCGCTCCACGCCGTAGGATTGCAAGGGTTTGAATCCGCATACCCCAAGGAACTCTCCGGCGGCATGAAGCAGCGCGTGGGCATTGCGCGCGCACTGGCTGTCGAGCCCGAGATTCTGTTTATGGACGAGCCCTTCTCGGCTCTCGACGTCCTGACTGCGGAAAACCTTCGCGGTGAACTCATGGATCTGTGGCTGGAAAAGAAAATCCCGACGCGAAGCATTTTCCTTGTTACCCACAACATCGAAGAAGCAGCGCTGCTGGCGAATCGCGTTCTCGTGCTGGGGCGAAATCCCGCCCGCATCCGCGCGGACTTTCGCATTCCGCTGAAGCAGCCGCGAGACCGCAACTCCGCCGCGTTTCTGGTCTACGTCGACTACATTTACAAGTTGATGACGCAGCCTGAGCTTGAGCCGTCGCTGCCCTCCGCTCGGGCGCGAGCGGCGAAGGCGCCCTATCCCCTGCTGCCCCACGCCCGGCCGGGAGGCATTGCGGGATTGCTCGAACTGCTCAACGACCGTGGCGGGAAGGACGACTTGTACCACCTCGCGGACGAACTCCTGATGGAAGTCAATGACCTGCTGCCCATCACCGAAGCCGCGACTCTGCTGGACTTTGCGCGAACGGAAAAAGGCGATGTGGAGATCACCGACAAAGGGCGCGAGTTTGTCAACGCCGACATTCCGACCCGCAAATCCTTGTTCCGCGATGCCGCACTCGCCCATGCGACGCTTCTTCAGCAGATCAGAAACAGCCTCGCCAGCAAGTCCGACGGCGCGATGCCGCTCGAGTTTTTCCGGGATATTCTGGACGAGCATTTTTCCGAAGAAGAGACGAAACACCAGATCGAGACCGCTTTGCACTGGGGCCGCTACGGCGAAATCTTTTCTTATGATTCGGAGAGCGACAAGCTGTTCTTGCACCGCCTTGAACACCGGGGAGATCCTGAGCGGGACCTGCAGCACCAGGGATAATGCCATCATCACCTAAATCCTCTTCGGGAGTTCCACCGTGGGGAGTTTTCCCCTCTTCGGTTCCCTCCCTTTTGCGCGACCTGCCGATCCTGCTTGCCGGATTCGCCCTCTTCTATGGCTTGCTCACCTTTGCTCACTACGGAATCGGCCCCGTCAATACCGGAGCAGAAATCCAGCTTTCCCCTGCCACCCTGCCGAGGTATGCCTTTTTTTCCCTGGTAAGGATCGCAACGGCGTATTTTCTCAGCCTGGGCTTCACCGTGGCTTATGGATACGTAGCCGCCTACAATCCCAGGGCGGAACGACTCATGATTCCGCTCCTTGATATCCTGCAATCCATTCCCGTCCTGAGCTTTCTTCCCCCCGTCATGCTGGCGATGATCGGGTTGTTTCCTCACAGCCAATTGGGAGCGGAGCTGGGATGCATCGTGCTGATCCTGACGGGACAGGTCTGGAACATGACCTTCAGCTTCTACTCTTCCTTGAAGAGCATTCCGCGTGAGATGCACGAAGCCGCCCAAATCTACCGCTTGAGCTGGTGGCAGCGGCTCTGGCAGATGGAACTTCCCTTCTCCGCCATCGGCCTCGTTTGGAATTCCATCATGTCGGTAGCGGGAGCCTGGTTCTTTCTGATGGCGTGCGAGATGTTCACCCTCGGTGATCGCGACCTGCGGCTTCCCGGGTTGGGTTCCTACCTCCAAACGGCCGCAAACGCCGGAAACACGCGCTCCATCGTCTGGGGGCTCGGGGTTATGGTTTCGATTGTCGTACTCGTCGATCAGTTCGTCTGGCGCCCCATTATTGCCTGGGCGGAGAAGTTCAAAGTCGAGCAAGTCGAGGCAGCCGAACCCACGCGCTCGCCCATTCTGGATCTCCTGCGCCGCTCGAAATTGATCCCGCTTATTGCCAGCGTGTCCGTCCAACCGGCGCGCGAGGCGCTGAATCTTCACTTTGCCAGAGCCAACGCGAAAGCTGGCGATCGTCCTTCGGGGGCTCCCGCCATGAAATGGACATGGCGAGCGCTCACACTTGCCGGCGTAGTCGCTGTGTCCTACGCGGTGTTCCGCATGGGCCAGTTGCTTTTGGGATTGTCGAGCGCGGAAGTTTGGGGAATCCTTCGCGGAGCTGGGGCGACATTCTTGCGCGTCGAAGCCACCCTGGTGTTGGCCGGGCTTTGGACCATCCCCTTCGGCATCTACGTAGGTTTGCGGCCGAAGCTTTCGGCGCTGGTGCAGCCGCTGGCGCAAATCGCCGCGTCGGTCCCCGCCACGGCGTTGTTCCCCGTCGTCCTCTTGATGCTGGTTCGGGTCGGCGGCGGGATGGGAGTCGGTTCCATGGTCCTGTTGCTGCTCGGCACGCAATGGTACATCCTGTTCAATATCATCGCGGGTGCAAGCGCCATCCCGACGGATTTGAAGGAAGTCTGCGGCTTGTTCCGGCTGGGAAAAGTCGAGCGCTGGCGGAAATTGCTGCTGCCGGGAATCTTCCCCTACCTGATTACCGGATTCATCACTGCATCGGGCGGCGCTTGGAACGCCAGCATCGTTGCCGAGTATTTCCATTTCCGGGGGCAGACGCTCTCCACCGTGGGGCTGGGCGCTGTGATTAGCCGCGCCACTGACACCGGAAACTTCCGCGTGCTGCTGGCGGCCACCGTGTGCATGGCCCTGATGGTGGTCACCGTGAATCGCCTTGTTTGGCGCCGCCTTTACGGCTTGGCGTCCACGAAGTTTAAGCTGGAAAGCTAAGCGGCGAGTTTCACACAATAGGAGAGGTCGGTTCACCTTTGCATCCCGGTTTATTGGCCGCCTTGCGCGCGACCCTGTAAGTATGTCCGCTCGTCCTGCGCCGACCAGGAGTTTACTGTGTGGATTTCTGCGCTCGCCCGGTGCGGATAGACCACCGCCTTGCCGTCGATGGCGCGCGCCTTGATCATTTGCAGGAACTCAGCGGCATGAGCAAGATCGCCGATGCGCGCAATGTGATCGCCCGCGTCGATCTCGCCGGCAGCCATCAACTCCAGCGTGCGGGCGACATCCCAGGGCGAACCGCCGCTCGAGCCCGTGATGTTGATTTCCTTGTAATGCACAAGGCTCGTATCAAACCCCACCATGTCCTCGCCCCTCTTCAATCCACCAAACAGGTTCAGGACGGCCCCGCGGCCCAACAGGTTCTGAGCGTCGGCGATAACTTGGCGGGCGCCAACGGCGGCGATCACGTCGTCAGCCCCCGCGTAATCCGTCAGTTCGCTGACCACTTGCCGGATGTCCTCCTGGGAGGGATTGAGAGTGCGCAGCGCGATGCCCAGTTCCGCGGCGCGTGGGCCGAAAAGCCTTCTGACCACTTCCAGACGCGACTCCACAAGGTCCGCGGCCACAATCGCGCGCGGACGATAGCTCATGGCCAGGGCCACGTGCATGCGACCCATGGCGCCTGCCCCCAGCACCACCGTTACCCCGCCCGCCTTTAGTCCTTTCAACATCCCGCGCGGGCTAAGCGGGTCGCCCTGTGTCAGGTGAACATGGTGATCCTGCGCCGAGATGACGCAGGAAAAAGGTTCGCTCAACGCCGCGTGGGCGTAGGGTAAGGCGGGGTCGGGAAGCGGCAGCAGGCAGCCGGCGGCAAGGATCTCCTCAGTAATCAGGATGTACTCCGCCAGGTGTCCTCCGAGCGTGTAGCCCACCGCCACCTTTTGGATACCCCGCGCGTGGTCGTCGTAGCGCTCGCGATGGTTGATGGGGGCTCGATCCACGGCGGGTTGGACCACGTACCTCTGGCCGGGGGAGTAGCGGGCGCGCAGGTCCGAGCCGACCTCCACCAGGGTGACGCAGCCTTCGTCGCCCAGAATGATGGGGAAGCGCGTGATGTCCCACCCGTAAAGGAGTGGGTGGCTGGCCCCCTGTTCAACGAGCTTGATGAGTGAGGTGCAGATCCCGGCGGCGTCCACTCGCGCCAGCATCTGTTGCGGCTTCGGGCGGGGCGTCGGCACTTTGCGCACTGCCAAGTGGGAAAAGCCGTCCCCGTCCAGAACGACGGCGCGCATTTCATCCGGAATATTAGCCACGGTTTGCGATCCTTCTTCCACCTTCTTGCTTACTTTAGACGGATTCAGTTTAGAGCATTTTCGCGCGCGTGCCGCTGAATAATCTACCTGATTTTTGGGGCCGCGGCCGCGCGCTCTCTGGCGACCCACGTTCAAGCTCGTGCGCTGACGGTGCAAATCCCACAGCCAGACGACCAGCCGCGATCCTCGCCCAGTCCGGCGTAGCGGCGAGTTTACCTCGCCTTGGAGCGGTGCGAAGCCGCCCCGAAGAGGTCTGGCAAGGGCAGGCCTCGTGTCCGCCCGCCACCGGACCGAACCGGCCCCGGGTGGGGCACCCACCAGGTGGTGGACTCCGCCCACTCGATTGTCTATCGCCAGCCGGAAAATCGCCTGCACGTGCAGAAGGCCATCTTCCTGGCCCTTCTTTCCAGAGCCCCGTTTTGCCGCTCGCCATGGCGGACGTCTCGCCATCATCGCTTCATCTGTTCGCATTACCGAATCCATGCAAGTCGCAGCGCGAGCGCCCTGGCTCGCGACGCTCGCTTCCGCCGGGGTGTCTCGCCGGCTTCCAGCCGGCACGGGAGTTGCCAAGAGGGCGGCGCTACGACCGGCAACGCCACGGGATCGGCGAACCGCGAAAATCCGCTTGGGCCTGACAAATTGTCGTTCAAAAGCAGTAATTTCCTACAAAATAGCGCTCGATTCGACGTAAATGTCGAAAATTGGGACCTAAAAGTCTGTTTCGATTCGGGTATTTTGTCTTGTGTTCCTTTGTTTTCATACACATTCCGGCTTCGAACGTAATTTATTAACATTTTTTTTCATGCTCTGCCGGGAAACGGGCCGCGGCGTGGTTCACTTCGGTCCCCCCGCGTCGAGCCCTTAAGGGCCTTAGCGGCGGTCGACCCCGGCGCACAACTACCTTTATTTTCATGAATATCGTAGGTACACAAAAATAAGTTGCTTGTTTTCATGAACATCGTGGGGGTAGCCCCGGCTGACGTTTTCCCTCCGTTTGTTTTCAATAACATCGTAGGAGTAGCCTGCATTTTTAATTCCCCTTTTTTCACTCCGCTCGTGCCGATGGAGCGAACTAAATGTATTTTTATCACATACATACATTTTTAGGATTTCTCCGGCCCGAGGCCTAAGT
>CAZCVY010000199.1:0-12649 GCA_964501985.1 uncultured Acidobacteriota bacterium
GCCGCCGACAATGCGCAGCAGAACTACACGCGCTCGCAAAATCTCTTCCAGGACGGCGGCATCATTTCCAAATCGGTTCTGGACCAAGCGGAGCGCGACGCGAAGATGGCGCGAGCGCGCCTCGAATCCGCGCAGCAGAACTACAAGCTGGTGATGGCGCCGCCACGCTCGGAGGATGTGGCCTCCGCCCAGGCGAATCTCGCGCTCGCGCGCGCCCAGCTCGCTCAGGCTCAGGACAATTACGACAACACGTTCGTCCATTCGCCCGTGGATGGCGCGGTGGTGAAGCGCTACATGAATCCCGGCGAGTCCATTTCCTATGAGTCGCTCTATCAGCCCATCGTCTCCGTCTCGGATACAACGCGCCTGAGAGTGCGCGCGGAGATCGATGAGACCGACATCGGCAAAATCCAGATCGGTCAGCATGCGTCAATTCGCTGCGACGCTTTCCGCGGGCAGACTTTTGCCGGGCACGTGGTGCGCATCAGCGGCGGCCTCGGCCCGAAGAAAATTCAGACCGACAATCCCACGGAAAAGATCGATATGGACGTTCTGGAAAGTTTTGTGGAAGTCGATCCCGGCAGCCCGTTGCGCGTGGGCTTGCGAGTGGACGTCTACATCGAACTCGCGCGGAAGGACGATGTGCTGGTGATTCCGCTGCGGGGCGTGGAATTTCAAGAGGGCGTGGGAACGGTACACGTCAAGACAGCCAGCGGAGTCGAATCCCGCAAAGTGCAATTAGGCGCGCAGGACGGTCTGAACATCGAAGTGGTCGAAGGCCTCCGCGAGGGAGAGGATCTCGTATTCTAAGATGTTCGGGTAACTTGCTTTGTTTTCAATACTATCTCAGGGCGGTGCACACTCGGCGGGATCTGAGGCGGGTTAATGCGGCTATCTGGTTTGTTTTGAGCAACATCTCAGGGTTTTTGATAACTTCTTTATTTTCTCTAACATCTCAGGATGGGTGACAAATTGTCAGAGTGCGGTCCTTTGTTTTCATCAACATCTCAGGAGCAACCTTCATTTTTCATGTTGCGCATTCTCTTGCGCCTAGCAAATAAAAGGTGAAAATGTCATTCCCGCAAGCTTGCGCCAACTGAGGAGCCGGAGCGCTTTTGGCTGAATGGGACGCCTCGGAAAAGCGCCTCGCTGCTCAAGCGTATAGCTATCATACTATTACTGTACCTAGATGTATTAAAGCTTGTTAACCACAATCGGCGCTGAGCCGCGATTTATTTTGCTGCGGCACGGACGTTATGGCCGTGCCGGGTCGCGGGTGACACCCTGGAGAGTAGAGGCGGGCCACCCGCGGCTTTCCAAATAGCCATTTCCTGAGAGAAGGCGTGGAGTTTAAATCCGCATTCGGCTTAAATTCCCTGCTCGCTGCCGCGGTCTAGTGATTTTTTGTCACCGGCATGTCGTCGGGGACCGGCGCTGGCATGGGGCCGTCTGGACGGATTCGCGGGCCGCCCTGAAAGAAGAAAACCTTCCCTCTTTCCTCCTCGGGAGGCTCGAGAGACTTCAGCTTCTTCCACTGCTCGACAGACAGCCACCTGCGAATGTCCAGCATCATCAAGGCATTTTCCTTCTCCAGCTTACCTCGCGCCGCGGAGATCAGGTCGATCTGCGATCCGACCTTCGTCTCGTCGGGCTGGTCAACATCCATGAGAGGCTGCAAGCGCAGTTCCTGCTTTTCCAGATCGGCCTGGAGATCGATGAGTTTCAGTTTATGGTCGAGATAGGTCTGAGAGATCTTTCTCACCTGCTCGTCAGAAAGGTTCACCTTGCGGGCGACATCGGAGTTCTTCCACCACGCGCCACCGGGACCGAACTCCTCCCCCTCCAGGGGCTCAAACCTGACCGGTCCCGGTCCTCCGCCGATGCGGCCGCCGGTCCTGACCATGGCTGTTGTAGCGGGCGGGGGGAGGGTATCCGGTTGAATCTTCTGGGCGATGACGACGTCGGGCAACGCTTCGGCGGGAGGCGGGGCGGAATCAGGATCGCTTTGCGCCCTCACGACAAGCGGGGTAACAAACAAAAGTGCGACGAGAATGAGCGGCTTCATGGTTTCCTCCTGGTTGTTTATTAATTAGGGATTTCTACGTGCTGCCTGTGCCCGGTCAATCTCCGCGGTCAGCAGAGCTGCCGGTCTGAGAGCTTGCGGTAAATCGCTTCGAATCGACTGCTGCACGCTGAGCAGCAGGGCGTCGTCGGGGTCGGGTTGTGCCGCTGCCTGCGCGGGCGGGGTATTATTCCGCGAGAGCAGCGTGGTGGCCAGCAAGATGAGCACCATCGTGGCGGTAACCCAGATCCATCGCCGCCATGGGTGAGTGAAATCCCGGGCCTCCAGGCGAGCGTTGATGCCTTCGCGCTGTTGCCGCCAAAAGCCTTCCGGCCTGTCCACCGCTTGGCGCGACTGCACATGAGCCGTTCCCATCGCCGCCAGGAAGAATCGCACTTCCCCGCGGCAGGTGGCGCAATCCGCCAGATGTTTTGCTACCGCTTCGTCGTTCTCGTTGAGAACCGCCGCGGCCCATTGTTCGTCACTCAAATGCCCGTTCACTTTTGCCCCTTCAGCTTATTCCTGACCGCACTCACCGCGCGGAACAGGTGTGCCTTCACCGTCCCGACCTCCAACTGCATGGAGACTGCGATTTCCTCCAACGTCATTTCCTCGAAGAAGCGGAGGGAAAAAGCCAGGCGCTGTTGCGGCGAGACTTTTTCCAGAGCGGATTCCGCAGCCGCCAGTTGCTCACGTGCCAGCAGGGCGCGCTCGGCGGAAGGACCGGGATCGGGCACATCGATCTCCTCGGCTTCCTCCTCCGACGAGGAACCGCGTTGCAAGATGTTCCGCCAAAACGCCAGGCGCCGGTTTCGGATGTGATCGCGCGCCAGATTGACGGCGATGCGGATGAGCCAGGTTTCAACCGTTGCCTCGCCGCGGAAGGTCGCGCGGCTCTGGTAAGCGCGGAGAAAACAATCCTGCGTCAAGTTGTCGGCGAGGTCGCGGTCCCTGACCAGCGAAAACAGAACCTGGTACACCCGCCGTTGGTGCGAGCGCACGATGGAGTCGAATTCCCCGGCGGCGATGCCTTCCGTGCGCCCCCGGCTGCCGGCCATGTCCACGGTTGTCGTAAGAGCGCTCTCCATCGTTTCCTGCCGGTGTTCACTGGTATAGACGGGGAGTCGAGGAGAAGGTTTACAAGGGCGGGGGACTAGGTTTTAGGGGCTGGGGTAAGAAGGTGTAAAGTTTAAAAGGGAAAAGGATAAAGGGTAAGCAGGCAAGGAGGTGCTTTATCCTTTACCCTTTACCCTTTAAACTTTACACTTCACCCTTCCTCGGCCACAACCCCCCAAGCGATCATACTGTCGAGTACTTCTTGCACAGCGCTTTGACCCGATCGATGAGCTTGGGAACTCCGGTCATGGGGTCTTCTTCGCCTTCGTACTCGACGGACATGAAGCCCTCGTATCCGCCTTTGGCGAACAACTTCCACATGCGCTCGAGGTCCAGGGGCAGGCGTTTTTTTCCTCCGTAGAAATCACGGATGTGAGTGTGCGTGGCGTAGGGAACCAACGACTCCACTTGGTTGTACGGGTCTTCCTCGAAGTTACTGATGTCCAGGTTGCAACCCGCGTAAGGCGAATCGACCTTCTTGAGGATGGCGAGAATGTTGGTCGCCTTGGAGGTGATTCCGCCATGACTCTCAATACCGAGGGTAATACCCTTTTGTGCGGAGTATTCGCACGCGGGTTTCATGGTTTCCGCCGTCCACTCGACCCCTTGTTCGTCGGTGGCTCCCTTGGGGAGAGGTCCTCCAAACACGCGCAGGTGCGAGGCGCCCAGCAGGTCCGTGGCATCCACCCATTTCTTGATCTTGTCGATTTCCGCCGCGCGCTTGTCGGGATCGGACTGGCACATTTCCGTCCCAATGGCCGCGCCGGAAAAGGGGATGCCGTGCTTGAACGCCAGATGGCGCAGGTTGAGAAGATACGATGGTTCTGTGGATTTCAGCCAGTAGGTGGTGATATCGACGCCTACGATCCCAAGTTCCACGGCCTTGAGAATAAAGTCTTCCATGAGCATCTTGCCGGGCTCCAAATACTTTCTGTACGAGTAGGCACAGCATCCGGTCAGAAGCCGGGGGCGCGGGCTGGCGCTCCCCTCGGCTTGGCCGGCGCTCACTCGCGGGCCGGCGCCGGCTACAAGTGAGCCGGCGGCGGCAAGTCCCAGGGACTGTAAAAAGTCCCGGCGAGGTACAACGTTTTCCATATTGCCTCCCTAAGAAACGGCTTGGCAATGCTAATATTCAGGAATCTCTCAGTGCAGCGGTTGAACCGCCACCTCGCGGAAATAGACCACGGATTCCGTATTGTGATTCTGCAGGCCCATGTACCCGGAGTTGGGTCGCACGCCGGTGGCGGGATCGCCCTCGTGCCGGTTGGGGGGATCGGGCTGGCCCTGGACGTAATCGGTGGTTTTGACCCCATTGACGGTAACGATGGTGCGCGAGCCGTCCAGAGTAATTTCCATGGTGTTCCATTCGCCTACGGGCTTGTAGGGCCGCGCCAGCGCTTTGCTGAAAGAGTAGATGGTCCCCGTGCAGTGGTAGTCGTCCCCCGTATTGAGAATTTGCACTTCATTCCCTTTGTTGACGGGCATCCAGGGCTCGGTGGGTTTTTCGGGAATGCGGATATAGACCCCGGAGTTGGTTTCCTTTTGCATCAGCTTGTAGACAACCCGGATTTTTGCGTTGCCGATCTTTTCACCCGTGTACCAGAGCAGGCCCATTCCCCCTTCGCTCTTGAGCAATCCGTTCTCGAGGATGAAGTCTCCGGGCCCCACGTGTTGCCAACCGGTCATGTCTTTCCCGTTGAAGAGTTGTTTCCATTCGGCGGCCACGGTGCGGCTCGGGCAAAACGCGAACGCCAAAAAGAGAACTGCCAGAATGATGCGTCGATTCATGTTTTTGACCTCGTCGAGTTGATGATGAATTTCATAAAGCCTGCCATTGTACACATCCGGAGTCGCAAATAGGAGATAAAATCCATTGGGCTGCCTGGGAGCGCGGGCATCTTGCCCGCTCTAGCGGGAGCGTGTCTTATCCCACCCTTCGACCTAACCCAGAGGCGGGAGCGACCAAGGTGGGTCCGAAGGAGGATCACACGGGGGGGACGAAAATGCTAAAGCCGGCGAGACGTCCATGCCAGAGCGGGCAGGATGCCCGCGGTCCCAGCACGCTGTTTCCCCTTGGGAATTTTCCCACAATGTCGTAGGATATCGGGTTTCTGTTTGTATCTTTCGGAGGAGGTAGTTACGTGCCCAAAGATTTATCCGCAGCCTGGAAGGTTCGGCATCAACGCTGGCTGCGATTTGTGCAAGCGAATATCAATGCGATGAAAGCAGGGAAGTCGATTCCCCTTGGACCTTCGGCCAAGCCGCTACAAGCGCCCGCAGTGAAGGCCGGCGTGGGTGTGCCCCTGAAAGTGGTGGTCTGTTCTCCTCATCCCGATGATGAGGCGCTCGTCGGTGCTCTTCCCCTGCGCCTTCACCGGGAATGTGGGGCGAAGGTCACGAATTGCGCCATCACTTTGGGGAGCAATCCTGGGCAGCGCGAGCGCCGTCTGCGCGAACTGAAAGCTGCGTGCCTGGCCCTGGGGTTCGAGCTTCAGTTGGCCAGCCCGCCCGGAGGCTTCGAGCATATCAATCTCGATAGCCGCAAAAATCAACCGCATGACTGGGCTGCCAAAGTGAGCGTGCTCAGCCAAGTGCTGGAGCAGGAGAAACCGGACGTGGTCTTTGCCCCGCACGCAGTCGATTTCAACACGACGCACATTGGGACTCACTACCTGGTGGTGGACGCCCTCGGCGACTACCTTGACCGAACTGGCCGCGGCCCCATCCCCTTTATCGAGACCGAATACTGGCATCAGAATGCGCGCCCGAATATGATGGTGGGGCTTTCCGCTGAGGACGAAGCGATCTTGATTATGGCGACCGCCGAACATGGCGATGAGGTTCGGAGAAATCCCTATCACCTGCGGCACCCCGCTCGCATGATCGAGAACGTTCGCCTCGGCGCGGAAGTGGTAGGCGGTCAAGGTGGACCTGCCCCGGACTTTGCCGTGGCGGAGCTTTACCACTGGGCCTTCATGGCGGGCAGGAATCTGGTGCCCCCCCGGTCCGGGGGACGCGTCATCGGACCCGCGGAAAAAATCGACTTGCAGGATTTGAGCAAGGGTTTCTGGCCTGCGGAAGCGTAGTGAAACGGGCACGGCGCAGGTCGGGTGCATTGCGTGGCAGACGGCCGTAGGTTCACACACAACTTCCCTCGAGGAGGGTCGAATGGCGAAGAAAACCATTGGCGCCAAGGTATGGCTGATTGCCGACAGCTATTTGCCGGATCAAAGCACGGGTGGGATGCAGAGTCATGAATCGGTTTGCGTCTTGAATCTCAAACGCCGTCCGGCAAAATTGAAAATCACCGTGTATTTCGAAGACCGCGAGCCGCTCAAGGGATTTGAAGCGGAATGCCCCGCCCAACGTACAGTTCACGTCCGCATGGAGAAGATAAAAAACCGCGCCGGCGAAATGATCCCGGTCGCCAAGCCGATGGCCTTGGTGGTGGAGAGCAACGTGGACGTGGTGGTCCAGCACACGCGGCTCGACACCACGCAACCAGCGCTGGCCTTGATGACCACGATGGGCTTTCCGCTCCGGTAAGCCGCGCGAGTGGGAGAGATCTGGCGTTCCATTTATCGGGCCCCTTTGAGGGTTGGTATTGGCGCTAAACCCCAAACCCTGAATTCCAGATCCTCCGGTGCAACCATGTTTGCGAGGAAAATTCGCGTCGAAGTCGCCGGCCCGGAGGGTTTGCGTGCTTGTCCCTTGGCGTGGTTGGACAGTTTCTGCATGCGGAGTTTCACCGGCCGAGAGGCCTTTGATGAGACGCTGCCGGTAAAGGATGGAACTTTAGAGGCGAGTTTTCAGGTAGACGCCGACGCTCTGCGCATCGATATGGAAGACTGGTTCACGCGGAAGTTTGGTGAGGGTAAGCCGGTTAAGCTAACGCTCACGGAAGGTGGCAGGCAGTAAGCGCAAGGCAGAAAGTCCAACGCAGGGGACCGCGTCCCAAGTCCTGAATTCTGGGCCCTAATCCCTGACTTCTAACACCTAATCCCTGAACCCTAATCCCTAACCCCTGCATTCCATCAGTCGTCGATCACTTTGATGGCCAGCATCACCTTGTCGTCCATGTGCGTGCCCCCTTTGGAGAACACGGTTACGTCATCGCATATTTTGATAACGATATCTTTGGCCTTGCTGGAAGCCACCGGGCCGACGCTCGCGATCATTCGTTCCAGCCCGAATTCTTCACTTTGCACATCCATGGCTTCGGTGATGCCATCGGTGCAAAGCAGCAGGATGTCGCCATTCTGGAATTTCACGTGGCCGCGGTCGAACTCAACATTTTCGAAGAGGCCGATCACCATTCCCCCCTCGGTGAGTTGAATGGGCTCGCTGCCAGGGCGCACGATGACTGGGGGCACGTGCCCGCAGTTGATGTAGTGAATGGCCTTCCGGCGCATATCAATGAGTCCCATAAACATCGTCATGTACTTCTCGCCGCGCGTATCCTTGAGGATCATTTTATTGACCGACTCGGCGATGTCGTTGAGGGAATGCAGATGGAGGACGAGCGCGCGCAAGGTAGCTTGCAGGTTTGACATCACCATGGCCGAGCTGATGCCCTTGCCTTCAACATCGGCGATGACCACCAGCAGCGTGTTGGGCCCGAGGCTCAGGAAATCGTAGTAGTCGCCGCCCACTTCAAAGCAGGGCTCATTTCTCACCGCGATGTCGAAGCCCGGCAAGACAGGGCTCGTTTCCGGCAGCAAGCTGTGCTGGATTCCGCGGGCCAGCGCCATTTCCTTCTCCAGGCGCTCCTTTTCCAAAAGGTCATGGTGAAGCTGGGCATTCTCCAGACTCATCGCCATCTGCCCCGACAGCGTGAGAATGATGTCTGTGTCGTCGTCGGTGAAACTGCCGAAGGCCTTGTTCAGCAGTTGCAGGGCAGCGACAATTTTCCCCGCTTTGTTGCGGATGGGCAGGGTCAGGATATTGCGCGTGTGGAATCCCGTGCGCTTATCGACCTCAGGATTGAAGCGGTCATCAGCATAGGCATCGGGGATGTTGACGATCTCACCGGTCAGCGCCACATGGCCGGCGATCCCGCGTCCGCGCGGAAGCCGAATCTCCTGCTTCTCCATTCCCTGAGCAATCAGCGACCAAATTTCGTCCGCTTTTTCATCAACGAGGAAGAGCGTTCCGCGCTCAGCTTTAGTGAGGGTCTTGGCGACATCCAGAATCTTGCTTAACAGTTCGGAAATATCGAGGGTGGAATTGAACACCTTGCTGGCCTCAACCATGAACTGAAGCCGCTCGGTATTGTGCTGCGTGTCGGCGAACAATTCCGCGTCCCTCAAAGCGATGGACGCCAGCCGCGCATGTAAGCGGAATAGCGCAAGAGTTGATTCGTCGGGGGTTTCGGGGGCGGCCAGCAACAAAACACCGGCAGTCTTGGAATCATCCGCCAGCGGGAACGCGCTCAAAAAGCGGAAGTGGTTTTGTCCGGCCCACTGCGCTAATTCGTCGCCATCCGCTGCCGATCCCGGATAGACCTGTGGTGATTTGGCTTGCGCAGCCCTTCCCAGGAGCGAATGACTCGCAGAAATTTCCCGCAAAGCTGTGGGAAACTGCGGACCTCCCGCTGTGGCGGCGAGCGAAAGAGACGATTGTCCGTGGTTAAGTCTCCAAATGCCGGCTGCGGCAATCCCGTAACGGTTTACCAGGCGGGCAATCAATTCGTCCATGACCTTCTGGGGCTCAAGGGGAGTGCAGAAATCACAACTTAAGTCATCGATTTCCTTGATGAGGTTCATGGGTGATGTCTCCGAACTGGTCCTTGAATATCGCCCTGTCTCGGATCGAAGCGCGCATCAGCTTTGACCCGTTGGGATTGAGGCTAAGTTCGAGTTGAGGCAGTATATAGCTTCTCCTCGCCCCCTGTAAACGGAATTTAACCCAACGTGTGTTTTCGTCGGTTCAACTGCTACCGTGAGGAATTCTATTGAGTTAAGGAAGGAGGAAGTGGATAATTTGGGAAATCCCAAGACTACCCACTTCCCCAGGTAGTCAATAGAATTGAATTACTAGGTTAGACGTTCGGGAGACGACAAAGGTTGCATAAAATCACCGCCGGGCAGCGCCGCGGAGAAACTTCAGAGGCGACGAGCCGGCAGCGTTTGCCGCGGTATGAGAGCCAGTTTATAATGAAGTGTTTAGCGCGCTCGCAGAGAAGTGTTGGCCTCGGCCGCCCTGGATATATCACATTATGAGCTATATTGTTACGCCGTTTGAAGTCAGCTCGCGCGCCTTGGCGGATCGCGTCAAGGTCCGCTTTGTGCATTTATTCCCTGCCATCGCCACCCGGCACAGCGATACCATCGACTGCGTCTTCCTGGTCGATGGGCAGCACGCCACCGTCTCACTCTCCTGCCCCGCCCTCACTGAACTGCGGGACAAGGAAAAGAAGTATTTGAGCGATCAACAGCTTGCGGAAATTGCCGCCCTCCACTTGCGTCGTACCCTGGAGCAAGGGTACGACGCCACTCAGGCCGAACTCTTCATCGATGGGACCCGGCTCCGCGCCTTGGGCAAAGAGTTGGGCTACCTGTAACGACACTCAGTGGTGCGGTTCACTCTCGTGCTTTTCGCCCTCTCCTCCCGAAGGTTTCGATCCTGAAGGCTTCGAGCCGTGTTCTTGGGGCTGTCCGGAATGGGGCGCCGTTTGGTGCGTCGACCCGGTGCTGCGCGTGGGTTGGCTGTGCTCGGTTGTCGAGGCTGTCCCATGCGAAGGTTCGTTGTTCGAGGGGGAAGCGCCGTGGAATTCCCCCGTAGCGGGTTTAGGCTGATTGGTGCTGGGGCCATGTGCGGGCGTCGAACTCGAATGGGCGGTCATAACATTGTGTGTCCCACCACCGCCCGGATTCGGGGTGTGACCGCCGGCAGGCTCGTTTCTGTGGGGCGAATTCGATGCGTGGAACGTTTCCGGATTGACGGGGCCGCCAGCACGCGTCGAATGGACCACGCTCGCGCCACTGAACTCTCCGGGCCTGCCGGTTGCTGCCACGCCAGGGACGCCGTGGTTTACCGATGCGAATTGTGAACGGTCAGCGTGCGCCGCGACCTCGTGCTGCTGCTGAAGGGAAGTGGCTACGATATGGTGGTCGCGCTCAGCCGCGAGTTCACCGGGGGTGGGGCGAGCGCCGAGCCCGCCGGCGCCGCCGTTATAGCTGACACGATTCACGGCGAAGTTGTTGACTACCGTCCGATCGTAAACGTTAGCAAAATGGGCCGCGCCGAAATTGTTTACGCTGCGATTGTAAAAGAAGTCACGGCCTCTCCACTCCCCGCCTTCAAAACCCCTGCCGTTGTAACCGAATCCATAATTGATGCCGCCATAGAAGCCCACGTGGGGCCCCCAGTAGCCCGCATGCCAGAGGAATGCGCTCCCGCCCCAGCCCCAATAGCCGGGCGTCCACAGCATCAGCGGAGCTGGGGCCATGACCCATGTTCCCGGAACCCAGAAGTATCCGTCCGCGGGATCATACGCCCAATAGCCGGGAGTCCACATGAAGCCCGGACCAGGGCAAACTGGCTGCGCATAAACGGGTATCGGTGGAGGTCCGATTCTAACCGAGATGCCGATGGAAATCTCGTCGGCCTGCGACGTGGTTGGCGCGCCCATGACTGCAATGGCGAGAAGCGCGAACACGAATAATCCGGACATCATGATTCCCGTTGACCGCTGCATAAGCGTTGGTTTTAAGGGTCTTCCTGCGGCATTGTCCTCCTCCCGCCACCGAGCTGAAAGAGATTTGCCGAAAGTCTGGTTTGTTGGGCCAAATAAACCCGAGTGTGTTGAGTCTTGATTTGTTTTCATGGTGTCACTCCAATGTGGATTCATAAGATTTCCATTCGCACGGACTTGGGATGCACGTTCTCGCCTCATCGTCTTCTAGACAAAGACTTCATCGAGCAATCACACCTCGAACTTAGCTAATCGCATGGTACTCGCATCGCTGCCCAGGTTTATTCCAGCATGCCCGACCGCAATTGTCGGGCCAAGTTCCTTTACGCTTGTATCATCCTAATTATACAATGAGTTGCCGCCTTTGAACGATCTCCGCCATCCTCGCCTGCCATTCCTGAACTGGTAATCCTTATATACGATTCCGTGCAAGGGGTTACGAAAAGGTGCGCAGACTCCGGGTCTGCACCGCGGGCTTGGGGGCCTCTGCTGCGGGGCCAAAGGTGGGAAGGGGAATCGATTACTTTTTCTGGCAGCCCGAGGAATGCCATTTCCAAGCATCTTGGATGATGGTTTCCAGCCCGGACCGCTGAGGTTTCCAACCGAGAATGGTACCTGCGTGGCTCGCATCGGCGACTAGAACGGGCGGATCGCCGGCCCGCCGAGGAGATTCGCGGAAAGGTGCGGGGCGGGGGCAGATCTTCCCAACAGTATCGATGACCTCACGCACGGAGTAACCTTGCCCAGTCGCCAGGTTAAAAGCTCGGCTTTCGCCGCCGTCGGCAAGGTATCCCAGCGCCCGCACATGGGCGTCTCCCAGGTCCGTTACGTGAATGTAGTCACGGATGGCAGTGCCGTCGGGGGTGGGATAATCTGTCCCGTAGATCTCCACGTGCGGCCGCTCACCGAGCGCAGCCTTGATGGTCAGAGGGATGATGTGTGCCTCCGGGTCGTGAGCCTCGCCTAACTCACCGTCAGGATCAGCCCCAGCCGCGTTGAAATATCGTAATGCGGTCCACTTTATCCCGTATGCGTTCCCGTACCACTGGAGGGCGCGTTCCATCGCCAGCTTGGTTTCGCCATAGGGATTTACCGGTTCTTTGGGATGATCCTCTGGAATTGGCACTTGCTGGGGGTTACCATAAACGGCAGCGGAGGAAGAAAAAACGATCCGCTTCACTCCCGCTTCCAGTATGGCATCCAAAAGGCGAAGGGTATTTACGACGTTATTCCAATAGTACTTTCGCGGGTTCTGCACGGACTCGCCCACCAGCAAGTTGGCGGCGAAATGCATGACCGCTTCCACCCCTTCCTTCTCCAGGAATTGGGGAAGCAGTTCCGTGTCAGAAAGGTCCCATTCGAGCAGGCGCCCCCACTTTACCGCCCAGCGATGCCCAGCGCGGAGATTGTCCAGCACCAACGGCTCGTGCCCGGCGTTCGCCAAGGCCTTGGCGGTGTGACTCCCAATGTATCCCGCGCCGCCCGTTACTAACACCCGCATGTCTTTTCCCCCTATGGCCGTAGCGTGGTAACCCTCGAGTAGCATGTGAACATAGCGCCTTTATGGCTCCCTGCGCAACACTGAAATCCTCGTAATGTCTTCGGCGTCTTCGGCAGGTTCCCCTCCGAACTAGAATTCGACCGGGCCACTCGAAAGATCTTTGGTCTTGGATGATCGTGCTGGGGAAGGAAAGACCCGTCCGGCTCAGGGCTTATCAGGCAGGATTGTGGGGTTGCTTAACAAATCCCGGACGGGTCGGTGGGCTCGTTGGTAG
>CAZCVY010000200.1:0-12638 GCA_964501985.1 uncultured Acidobacteriota bacterium
AGAAAAAATGTCAGTTTGGGCTACTCCCACGATATTCATGAAAACAAGCGACTTAAGTCGGGATAGCCACGATATTCATGAAAATAAAGGTAGTTGTGCGTCGGGGCCGACTGCCCCGAAGGCCCTTGAGGGCTCGACGCTGGGGCCCGGAGTGAACCAGGCCGCGGCCCATTTCCCGGCAAAGCATGAAAAAAAGATGTTAAAAAAAGACGTTCGAAGCCGGAATGTTTATGAAAACAAAGGATTGCAAGACACAATGCCCGAATATAATCAGACTTTAGGTCGTAATTTTCGACATTTACGTCGAATCGAGCGCCATTTTGCAGAAAATTGCCCTTTCGAGACGATAATTTGTCAGATCAATGCAGTTTGTCGCGATTTTACTCGTGCACTATGCAAATGATTTGCGAAGGATGAGCCGTCCTGATCTCGGACGTAGCGCCGGCTTCCAGCCGACACCGAAGCCGCCAAGATGGCGGCGCTACGCCAAATTAGGACACTACCCGGCGTGGGAAACCCCGTTCTGGCCATCGGGTCAACATTCGCAGTAAACTATTTCTTCTAACCCCGCAGCCCGGAGGCCCAAATGGAAAATCGCGACATCGCTGCCGTCTTCGAAGAAATCTCCAACCTGATGAAGATCGTGCAGGATGATCCCAAGTGGGGCTTCAAGGCTGCGGCCTACGACCGCGCCAAGCGCTCGATTGAAAGCTATCCGGAGCGCTTGGAAGACATTGCGCGCGATCCCAACCGCAAGCTTACCGACATTCCCGGGATCGGCCCGGATTTGGCCAAGAAAATCAGCGAGATCCTTGAGACCGGCCAATCCGCCTATCACCTGGAACAACTCGCGAAAATCCCGCGAAGCCTGCTCGAGCTGCTGCAACTTCAGACTGTGGGTCCGCAAAAAGTGCGGTTATTTTACCAGCAGGCGAATATCCGCAGCGTTGATGAGCTGGAAGCCGCCGCCAAAGAGGGCCGCCTGCGCAGCTTGCCAGGCATGAGCGCGAAATCGGAAGAAAACATCCTGAAAGCCATCGAGGTGTTTCGCCGCGCCGCGGGCCGATTCCGGCTGGACACCGCGTACGAAACCGCCGAAGTACTTTCAGCTTGGCTTCGCGATTTTAAGGCTGTCGAGGAGGTCACCCCTGCCGGATCGCTTCGCCGCGGCCGCGAGACCGTGGGAGACCTCGACTTGCTGGTGACCGGCAGCGACGCCGTGGGCATCGCCGATCACTTCGTCAAGTTTCCGGGCATCGCCACGATCCTGGTCAAAGGCGAGGACAAAGTCAGCGTAAAACTCAAGAACGATATGCAGGTTGATGTGCGGATGCTCGACCGGTCCGCTTACGGCGCCGCGCTGATGTACTTCACGGGCTCGAAGGAGCATAACGTGGCTCTGCGCGACCGCTCCAAGCGCCGCGGATGGAAGCTGAATGAGTACGGCCTTTATCAGGGCGAGAAAATACTGGCGAGTCGCACCGAAGAAGAGATTTACGCGAAGCTCGACCTTCCCTGGATTCCCCCGGAACTGCGGGAAAACCTGGGCGAAATCGAAGCGGCAGAGAACGGCAAGTTGCCTAAGCTCGTCGAGCTGGGCGACATCCGCGGCGATCTGCAAATGCACACGACGGCCTCGGACGGCCACGCGAGCATTGAAGAGATGGCCGGAGCCGCCAAGGTGCTTGGCTACCAGTACATCCTCATTACCGACCACTCGAAAGCCGTCACCGTCGCCAACGGTCTGGACGAGAAGCGCGCCGTCGAGCACATTCAGCGGATTCACGCCGCGCGCAAGAAAGTGAAGGGCATCGAAATATGGGCAGGGTCGGAAGTGGACATCATGGGGGACGGTAAGTTGGATTATCCCGACGAACTCCTGAAGCAGTTTGATATCGTCCTGGCCAGCGTCCATTCACGAATGGCGATGCCGGCGGAAGAAATGACTAGACGCCTACTGCGGGCTCTGGAGAACCCTTACGTGCGCATCCTCGGCCACCCCACCGGCCGTCTGGTTCTGCGGCGCGACCCCTTCCTTTTTGACGTGGAGAAAGTCTTCGCCGCAGCAAAGGGATACGGCGTCATCATGGAGGTGAATGCCGCCCCTGAACGGCTTGATTTGTGCGACCATCACGTGAAACTGGCTCGCGATCGCGGCATGAAGATCATCATTTCCACCGACGCTCACGACCCCGAGCATTTCAAGCTGATGCGCTTCGGCGTCACCACGGCTCGCCGCGGCTGGATGGAGAAGTCAGGTGTGCTGAACACGCTGCCGCCGGATAAACTCCTTTCGAGCCTCCGCCCGCTACCGCAGTCGTCGTAGCGCGACCTGTTCTTGAGGTCTCCGGCTTTTCGTTGTCGCGGGAAGGAAGAACCGCGGACCTACAAAACAGGCGCTACACCTCCCGCGCCCAGGTGTCCTTTTAAGTGGTGCTTTCATCAGCGTCCGCTTTAAGGAAAACCGGCGGCGCTAAGCTAAAATGACTACATGACCATTCTGCGGCGACCGCAACCCAGCGAATATGGTTCGGTACGCGCTCTGATCGAGACAGTGGTGAGTGAAACATTTAGAGATCTTTTTGCTCCGAATCCTGTCCCCTTGGAGTTCGAAGACGCGGATTGGCCGTCAGCATGGGTGGCAGTTTCTGATGAAAAGATTGTGGGCGTGATCATAACGAATCAGGAGTGGGTCAGCGACCTGTGGGTGTTCCGCGAGCACCGTAGACAAGGTATTGGAAGCAAATTGCTCGCACGGGGTGAAGCTGAGATCGCTGCCCGTGGTCACCCGACGTATCGCCTTCGCGTCGTTCGGTCGAATGCGGTTGCCGTGCAATTCTATCTCAGTCACGGGTTGCAGATCGCGCGTGAGTTCGCGCACGAGAAATATCATCATGCCATGCTGGAGATGGCTAAGTCTTTGCCGGAGAGGCCTCGCGGCCCTCTCTGAGCGGATTCTTGGCCACTCGGACTATATCTTTACTGAGGTTTACTCGACAGAGTGAAGTGCTGCTTTCGTAGCGTGGGCGTCCCGCCCGCTGTGCGTGGGCATCTTGCCCGCGCTACATCGGCACCCGGCAAGAGATTGGGGAGAATCTGCTAAACTGAATGGGTATGGACTCTCCCACTCATACCGCATCGCGGCCCGCGGCGATCATCTTCGACATGGACGGCGTGCTGGTGGACAGTAATCCCTTCCACCTTCGCAAGTGGATAGCCCTGTTCCAGGCACACGGTGTTCCCTATGTTGAGGAGGATCTCCCCAAAATCATCATGGGGCCTGCCAATGATTGGATTTTTCGCCACTTCCTCGGCGAGCATCTGAGCAGGGAGCAACTGACTGAACTCGGGGACGAGTTGGAGGTGAATTTTCGCCGGGCGATTGGCCCTCATGCCCGAGCGTTTCCGGGGGTGCGAAGCTTTATCGAGGAATGCCACATTCAGGCGATTCCGATGGCCGTAGCTTCCGCCGCGATCGCCAAGAACGTGAATTTTCTCATCGACGCCCTCGGACTGCGGGATTACTTCCGCGCACTGTCGACGGCCAACGAAATTACCCACCCCAAACCCGACCCGGAAATCTACCTAAAGACGGCCGAGAAACTGGGAGTAAGCCCAAATACCTGCGCCGTGTTCGAGGACTCATTTGTCGGCATCGAGGCGGCGAAACGCGCCGGGATGAAATGCGTCGCGATTGCCTCCACGTTTTCCGCGGATGACCTTCGCCGCGAAACGCACGCCGACCTCATCGTCCCTAGTTTTGAATCGGTATCACTCCAAACGTTGCACCATCTCTTCAACGGCGCCGACCCTTCGCCCGCCAGACGTTTGCCACAGTAAAAATCGCGGGCAGGGCTATCGCAACTTCTTTTTGTGAGAGAGAATGGCCGTTATGAGGGGAGGAATCCCAGATCGGAAGCGCCCCTCGGCGTTTGTCGCGTGCCTTGCTGTTTCGGCGATGTTGCCGATATTGTCGCTGGCCCTCGCTCTTGTCATCGGGGTGGCTCCTGTGGCCGCCGCGCAACAGCCGGCGAACGCTCCAACCCTCGTGGAGCTACAGGTCATCATCGTGGACGAGAATGGCGCCGCGGTTCCTTCGGCGCGCATCACCCTGACTCCCCCGCGAGGAACGCCTTTACATGGTGAAACCGATTACGCCGGCCGCAAGGATTTTTCCAGCCTCGTTCGCGGCGACTACTCTCTCCAAGTCGAGAAGGAGGGCTTTTTCGCAGTTACGCAGCGCGGAATCCCCGTGGGAGAGCTGGCCAGCGCCGAGGTGACGCTGAATCATGTCCGGGAATTTTCCGAGCAAGTGAATGTGGTCTATTCGCCCCCAGCCATCGATCCCGCCAAGACGCAATCGAGCGAAACGTTGGACAGTCAGGCAATCATTAATCTTCCCTTCCCCGTGGAGCGCGATATTCGCTACGCCTTGCCGCTGCTGCCCGGAGTGCTTCAGGATTCCACCGGACAACTTCACGTGAGCGGCGCGAGCACCCGCCAAGTTTACGACCAGATCGACGGTTTCAACGTCTCCGACCCGGCTACGGGTGAGTTCCTGACCCGCGTCAGCGTAGACGCCCTGCGGTCCGCCGACGTCGCCAGCAGCCGTTATTCAACGGAGTATGGCAAAGCTTCGGGTGGTGTCATCAGTTTGCGTACCGGAACCGGGGACGACCACTGGCGGCTGACGGGCACCGATCCTATTCCCGGCATCCAGGACCGGAGGGGCCTCAGCTTTAGCAATTGGACGCCGCGAGCGTTGGTGTCTGGCCCCATCCGCACGGGCAAAGCCTGGTTCATGGACGCGCTCGAGGGCGAATACGACCTCACCGTATTTACCGAACTTCCGGGGAACGCCGACCGCTACAGCGTCTGGCGCGGGAGTAACCTCTCGAAGGCACAGGTGAACCTGGCGCAGAACAACAACCTCACGGTGGGCCTCCTGGTGAATTCGCTCTTCTCGCCCCATTCCGGGCTCGACCCGCTCGACCCCATCTCCACCACGCAGCGGTACTCGACGAATGCCTATATGTTCACGGCCAAGGATCAGCACCTTTTCCACAGCGGCTGGCTGCTGGAGGCGGGCGTCGCCGCCAGCAGCTTTTACACGAGTGTAGTGCCGATGGGCGACCAAACCTACGTCATCAATCCCAACGGGACCGGCGGGAACTACTACCTCACCAACCACGGCAAGGGCGCGCGCACCGAAGAGATCGGCAACCTTTTCCTGCCGCCACAGCACGCGGCGGGCAAGCACGAGTTCAAGTTGGGCGTTGATTTCGATCGCATCGAAGACCACCAGGAATTCAGCCGCCAACCTTATGTGGTTGAAAACACCAGCGGCGTCGTGACTCGCCGCGTCACCTTTACGAGCGCGCCGCCGTTTACACGGTTTGACTCGGAGTCGGGCGGCTATGCCCAGGATCGCTGGTCGATCACCCCGCGGTGGCTGGTTGAGCCCGGCGTGCGCTTCGACGCGGATTCGATTGTCCGCGGTGTCTGGGCATCGCCGCGCATCGCTTCAACCATCATGTTGAAGCGCAACGGCGACCGTAAACTCTCCTGGGGCGTCGGCGTATATCGGGACTCCAGCAATCTCGATATCCTCACGCGCTCACTCACCGGCACGCGGACGGATTACTTCTACGACTCGACGGGGATGAATCTGCTTCAGCCACCCGTCCTCAGCACCTTCAGCATCAATCCCAACCAACTGCTCTTCTCTTATGTCACGAATGCCAGCGTCGCCTTCGAACAGAAATTGCCGAAGACCACCTACTTACGTTTTCAGGTCATGGACCGCCGCGCGCGCAATATCTGGACCTTCGTCAATCCCGGCGCCTCCACATTGCCTGATGGACCATTCTCCGGACAGTTCATTCTGACCAACAACCGCCACGACCACTACGACTCTGCCGAACTGACCGTGCGGCACGTCTTCAGACAGAACCATGTGGTGTACGCTGCATACACCCGCTCGCGCGCGCTAACCAACGCGGACTTCGCGTATAACCTGGATAACGTGCTATTCAGTCCGCAGGCGGGCGGCCCGCTGGCGTGGGACTCGCCCAATCGCTTCCAATCTTGGGGCTGGCTGCCGTTCATCCGCAAGATTGATGTGGCTTACACCCTCGACTGGCGGGACGGTTTCCCGTTCACCCTGATGAATGACTCGGCAGAAGTGGTGGGCGCGCCCTACTCGCAGCGTTTCCCCACCTACTTTTCGGCCGATTTGAGCCTGGAACGGCGCTTTACATTCATGGGATACCAGTGGGCGCTGCGCGCGGGAGTGGATAACATCACCGACCGCGGCAATTATTCCTACGTTAATTCCGACGTCGACTCGCCTCAATTCCGCACGTTCTCTGGAAATCAAGGACACGCTTTCATCGCGCGGATACGACTGCTAGGAAGAAAGTAGCCATCGTCCTACTGAGGGTTATGGCCACGTAGCGCGGGCATCCTGCCCGCCGTCGCGGGAGCGTCCCGCTCCCGCCCACGCTACGAAAGCAGTTCGTCAGTCATTTCGTAAAACTCAGTAAAGCCCCCTCCCCATCAGCGCCATACGGTGGATTCGATAGACAAAACGTCATGACCCATGTAGGATACCTTCCAGTCCCCTAGGCGCACCAACGCAAGCAGCGAAGGAGATCGTCGCCCATGTCCATTATGGCGTTGGCATACTCAGCCTCCAGCGGTCATATCCCCCCCATCTTGCCGATAATCATAGTTGTAATTGGAGTGATCCTTTTCCTCGTGGGGTTTTTCAAGTATCGAGAGTACCGAATCTTGGCGGATACTCCCGTAATCCCCATCCGTAGCGTGTCTATGGGGCTTTCACACGTTGCGGGGACGAGCACCGGCGGGGAGCCTTTAACCAGCCCGCTGACGCAAGTCCCGTGCTATTACTTTGAAGTGAGAGTGGAGAAAAAGGTAAAGAAGGAAAATCAGGAAGCATGGGAAGAAACCCACCGGGAAAGAGCGGAAGTTCCATTCTATCTGCAAGATGCAACTGGATACATTCTGGTGAACCCCGAAAGGGCTGAGTACAACCTACCACAAGCGTTCTGCGGCGAGCTTCGACCTCCCGCACTACTTTCCTTCGGCACCGCCCCCCGAAAAGTGGACCCCTCGCTGGGTGTCCCGCCTCCCACCGACGACCATTTGCGGGCCTATCTGAATGGCCAATTCAGCCAAGCGCGGACGGCGCTCCAGGGTTCGAATATCCCCGGAGCCAAGGTGATGGACAAGGGTCTGGCAATCGCCCAAAAGATGCAGATGCTGGGGGTCTCGATTGGTTCGGACGGCATCAGCATGGACTTTGGAAACCATCCCTACCGTTTCACCGAATACTGCCTCCCGGCCGGACGCCCCACCCATGTGCTCGGCACTTGCACCGAAAACCCTCAACCCGCCGATGCGAACGACCGGAACCTTATCAGAAAGGGAGAGAACGAAAAGACTTACCTCATCTCGACGAAGTCCGAGGAAAAGCTCGAGGGGAGCTTGCGCCTCCAAGCCTTCGCGATGATTTTCATTGGCGCCGCGCTGATTCTCGGAGGGGCCGCGTTGGGCCTCCATTCCGCCCACATGCTCTAACCCAGGCGCAACCAGGGAAGTCCACCATCAAGTTGTAAGGTGATCGCGTGAGATGGCCATCATCTCGTAAACATTCAGTGATTTCACCCGGACGCGCCCTTCCCTCGCGAAGACTCCAACGCCCACGCTGTCGCTCCGAGTCGGGTAAATGCGGCCGGTCAAGCACCTCCGGCCATTGGCGAAAACTTCCACGATCGATCCATCCAGAAAAATCGATAGGCGCAGCAGTTCACCGAGGCGCAATCGCAGACTCCCTCGATAAGTTGCGCCGCCCGCGTTACGGCTCAGGCTGGATTTTCCCGTGGCGAGAACATCATGGCCGGTACTTTACCCTAATCAGGGATCATCCGCGAGATGGTTTGTCTGGTAGTGGTGCATTTTGGTGCCGCAGCGGCGAGTTTACCTCGGTATACGGTGTAGTAAAGCCGCCTCTAGATCAAACTGCACCATTACTGTTTATCTAGGCTCATCGGCGCGAAACGCGTGAAAACGTTATACTGAGAATAAGCCGATTCGAGGACCCTGTGAGAGGGCGAGGTTTTGCCAAGATGCTACTGTACCTGTTGGGCTTCTTAGGCGGCATTTTAACGATCATCAGTCCGTGTATTCTCCCGGTTCTGCCTTTCGTATTTTCGCGCGCCGATCAGCCCTTCAGGCGGAGTGGGTTGCCCCTTCTCCTTGGCATGGCGGTGACCTTTGCAGCCGTCGCAAGCGTCGCCACGGTCGCAGGCACGTGGATTGTCCGCACCAATCAGATCGGTAGAATCATCGCGATGGTGGTGTTCCTGGTGCTAGGGCTCACGTTACTAATCCCTCGTATCGCCGAGTATCTCTCCCGGCCATTTGTCCGCCTCGGGGCACGCGTCCAAGGGCGCACGAAGGAGGAGCCAAGTGTAGGGGCGTCCCTCGTTCTTGGAGTAGCAACAGGATTGCTCTGGGCTCCCTGCGCCGGCCCGATACTGGGATTGATTCTGACGGGCGCAGCGATTCAAGGTGCGAGCGCCCACACGGCATTTTTGTTGCTCGCCTTCGCAGCAGGAGCAGCACTCTCGATGGGACTCGCACTCTTCGCTGGAAATCGAGTCTTTGCGTTCATGAAGCGATCTCTCGGAGCCGAGGAATGGATTCGCCGCGGGCTTGGCGCAGCGGTTCTGGCGGGCGTGCTCGCCATCGCTTTCGGTTGGGATCAGGGAATCCTCAAGCGAATCTCGTTGGCGAGCACTTCAGGCGTGGAACAGAGTTTAGTCGACCGCATTCATCCGGTCGCATCCCACCCAGCGATGGATTCGGCAGCGGCGCAGGAGGCGCCGGTCATGACCGCCATAGCTGCACAAGCCGCGCCGGCGCCACTGGGGAATGAAGGGAATATGCCCAGCCTGGATGGCGCTGTTGCCTGGCTGAATTCCTTGCCCCTGACGCGTGAGAAGTTGAAAGGCAAAGTGGTTCTGATCGATTTCTGGACCTATTCCTGCATCAACTGTTTGCGTGCGATCCCCTATGTCGAGGCATGGTCCGAGAAATATAAGGATGACGGTCTGGTGGTAATCGGGGTACACACACCCGAATTTGCCTTCGAAAAAGACCAGGGCAAGATTGCCGCCGCTGTCCGCGAATTGAAAATCACCTACCCCATCGCCATCGACAGCAACTATGCAATCTGGAATGCCTTTCACAATGAATACTGGCCTGCTCATTACTTCATCGACAGGCGGGGGAGGATTCGCTATCACCATTTCGGTGAAGGTGAGTATGACCAATCCGAACGAGTCATCCAGCAACTGCTCAAGGAAGGTGATGCCACGTTAAGGGTGAACGGCGTGGTCCAAGTCAATGGTGGAGGGGCCCAAGCTGCTTCGGATCCTAATGACGTCCAATCCCCGGAAACCTATGTGGGGTACGACCGGCGGCAGAACTTTGTTTCGCCCGAGGGCCGGAAGAAAAATTCGCCGGAGGTCTACACGGTAGTCGGCCGCCTGAATCTGAACGAGTGGGGCTTGATCGGCAAGTGGAAGGTGGGGGCCGAGCAAGCAATGCTGGTCACAACGCCGGGCAAAATTGTCTTCCGGTTCCACGCTCGGGATTTGCACCTCGTGTTGGGGCCCGCGAAGGACGCCAAGCCCATTCGCTTTCGCGTGCAGTTGGATGGATCTGCGCCGCTCGATGACCGGGGAGTTGATGTGGACGGCCAGGGGAATGGGACCGTGAAGGAATACCGCCTTTACCAATTGATCCGGCAAAAGGGCAAGATCGAAGATCGGACGTTTCAAATCGAATTTCTCGATCCGGGCGTGCAGGCGTTTGCATTTACTTTTGGATGACGATGGACGGCGGAGGTGCATATGGTTGGACCGAATGAAGAGGAGGATCGAGGACGTGGTGTGCTGGGGCGCAGAGGCTTTCTCCTGGCATCGGGCGCGGCGATAGCCGGATTCGTCTGGTGGCGCTATGAGAAAGGTGAATCCGCCCAGGTTGAGGCTGCGCCGAAGGGGCCACCGAAGGTCGTCAAGATTGTTGAATTCACCGACGCGGGCGAACGGACGGAAGTAGTAATGGTCCCAATGATCCAAAAGACCGAGGCCGAATGGAGGGAGCAATTGCCCCCTGCTTCCTTTGAGGTAACCCGGCACGCCGCAACCGAACGGCCCTTTAGCGGCGCGAACCTGAACGTCCATGACAAAGGGGTATTCCGCTGCATCTGTTGTGACACGGCGCTGTTCAGTTCGGAAACGAAATTCGAGTCCGGCACCGGCTGGCCCAGTTTTTGGGCGCCGATCGCCAAAGAGAACATCCTCGAGTCAATTGACCTCAGCTTGGGTATGTCACGGACAGCCGTATCGTGCCGCAGATGCGCGGCTCACCTGGGACATGTGTTTGACGATGGCCCAAAGCCGACCGGCTTGCGCTACTGCATGAACTCGGTGGCATTGCGTTTCGCCAAGGCCTCCTAGTGAGTTTTGCGTAATATAGTGACGAACGGCTTTCGTAGCGCGGGCGTCCCACCAACCCTGGCGTGGGCATCTTGCCCACGCGGGGCGGGAGCGGGACGCTCCCGCGACAGCGGGCAGGGTGCCCGCGCTACGTGGGCACTGATCGCTACGCGGGCACTTGTCAATTTAATTTGCAACCCTCGGTAAGATGTCAGGAGGTCGGCGGCTGCACTTCGCGAAGCCGCCGCTCAAGGTATCGGCGCTCAGTGTCGTTGGTGACGAGGGTGAGGGCGTGCCGATAGCTTTTCGCCGCTTCATCGGGCACCCCCATGCGGCGCAGCAGATCGGCGCGCGCGGCGGGCAAGAGATGGTGGTTGGCCAGATCGCCGCCGGCCGCAAGCGCATCGACAAGGGCAAGTCCCGATTGGGGACCTTCCACCATTGCAATCGCCACGGCACGGTTCAAGGAAACGATGGGCGAGGGTTCGAAGCGCTCCAATTCACCGTACAGCCGGACGATTTCCCTCCAGTCCGTATCCTGGGGGCGGGCGGCTTTGCAATGCTCGGCCGCGATTGCTGCTTGGAACGCGTAAGGTCCGGGTCCCGTTCGGAGCGCCTCGGCGACCAGAGGGAGCGCCTCCGCAATTTGCTGCTGGTCCCAGCGGCTTCGGTCTTGCTCTTCCAGCACAACAATATCTCCCGCTTCGTTCGTGCGAGATTCACGCCGGGCGTCATGGAGAAGCAAGAGCGCGAGGAGAGCCGTTGATTCCGCTGGAGGTCCGGGCGACATCAAAGTTCTCACCAAGCGGCCGAGGCGAATGGCTTCCCGGGAGAGATCGGTCCTGATCAAGCGGTCGCCTCGTGTCGCCACATACCCTTCATTAAAAATGAGATAAATGACGGTCAGAACGGCGTCGAGGCGCTCAGGAATCTCCTTCAATGCGGGAACAACGTAAGGGATTCGAGCGTCGCGAATTTTCCGTTTCGCCCGCACCAGCCTTTGTGCCATCGTCGGCGTGGGTACCAGGAACGCTCTCGCGATCTCCTCGGTTTCCAGTCCGCAGAGCGTCCGCAGGGTAAGAGCAATCTGCGCCTCGGGGGCCAGTGCAAGGTGGCAGCAGGTGAAGATCAGGCGAAGGCGTTCGTCAGGAATCTCGTCGGTCTCGTACACAGGCGCGGAAGCAGTGGGAATGACTTCGCGGGCGAGTTGTGGCTGGATTTTTTCCGCGAAGAGGGTTTGGCGCCGGAGGCGGTCGATGGCCTTGTGGCGCGCGGTCTGCACAATCCACGCGCGCGGAGACTCCGGAACGCCAGACTCCGGCCACTGGTTCAAAGCAGCCGCGAAGGCTTCTTGCGCATACTCTTCCGCCAGGTCAAAGTCCCCTAGAAGTCCGATCAGGGTGGCCACGATCCGGCCCCAGTCCGAGCGGTAGACTGCTTCTGCGGCTGCCACTGCGTCCACGGACATACCCGATTGTAAAATACTTTGCTGTAAAATGTCGATCCAAGGGCGACCCGTTCGACTAACCGGTGAAGTACGAAGAGCGCGATGTACGTTTGCCCAGCGAGGAAGCGGGGGAGTCAGCGTATTTTGTAAGGACGCGAGCGGGGACGTATTCAAGCCCATGGGGAGGATCTGCGATGAAGTACATGTTGCTGATATACAGCGACGAGGCCAAGTGGACAACGTCTGAGCGGGAGCATTGTTATCAGGAGTCCGGCGAGCTTGCGCGTGAGCTGAATTCGAAGGGTCAACTTCTCGCCACGGCTCCCTTGCAACCCGTGTCCTCGGCCACCAGCGTCCGGGTTCGAGAGGGGAAGCGACTGGTGGTCGATGGCCCGTTCGCGGAGACCCGGGAGCAGCTTGGCGGCTACTACCTGATTGACGCCAAGGACCTGGACGAGGCTATTGATATTGCCGGGAGGATTCCGGGAGGGCGCAAGGGCACGGTCGAAATCCGGCCGGTGCTGGAACTTTCGGGACTTCCGATTCAATGATGAGCTCGTGCTAGGAGTGCCGACTAAGGCGCGATCCCACGGTGGCCTCGCCCCGCCTGAATGCGCAATAGAGCGGCGACGAGGGCGTCGATGTCCTCGCACGTATTGTAC
>CAZCVY010000201.1:0-12565 GCA_964501985.1 uncultured Acidobacteriota bacterium
CTGCGGCTGGTGGTCTTCTGCTCGATGGAAATCGCCGGGCTGAGGCCCTCGACGGTGTCCACGTCGGGCCGCTCGAGTTGGTCCAGAAATTGGCGCGCGTAGGCGGAGAGAGTCTGCACGTAACGCCGCTGTCCCTCCGCATATATCACATCAAACGCCAGGCTCGACTTGCCCGACCCGCTCAGCCCCGTGACCACCGTCAAGGTATTGCGTGGAATCTCGACGCTGATGTTCTTCAGGTTGTGCTGGCGCGCGCCCCGAACCGTAATCCGGTCGATCATTCGCCCTGTAACCTACAGTGAGGAATTTCGAGAAGATGGCAATCTTTCATGCTAAGTCCGGGCGGCGCGTCCGTCAAGCGGATTGCGCTTCGCATCGCGACCGCATAGAATGAGCGCCTTCACGAAGGCTCGCGAGCGAAATCATGTTGAAGTCCTTGAGCGCAAAACTTGGCCAACTTCTTGTCCTCTACGGAGCGTGGGGACTTTTCGCGATGTCGTTTCTGGACTCGTCGCTGATCCCGTTTCCTGTTGTAAATGATCTGGCGCTGATTGTGATGGCGAGCAAACGGCCTGCTTGGTGGCCTCTTTATGCGCTCGCGAGCACGCTGGGCTCGGTCTGCGGTGCGTATCTGCTCTACGGAATCGCTCGCGGAGGAGGCAAGTTCTTCTTCCGCAAGACCACACCCCAGGCTGTTGCTCAGGCCCAGCGATGGCTTGAGCGCAACGATTTCGTGGCCGTTCTAGTGGCGTCGATACTTCCCCCTCCAGCGCCCTATAAGGTCTTTGTCCTTACGGCCGGCCTGCTACGTGTCAATGCGCTGAATTTCGGCCTAGCGTTGTTGGTGGGACGAGGGCTGCGGTTTGCCGCCGACGCCTGGCTTGGCGCGCACTATGGCGTTCAGGCGGAGGATTACATGCGCCACAACTTGGGCAGAGCCTCGCTGGCCATCGTGATTGTTATTGTTAGTTTGGCGCTGCTGCAAAGGTGGCTGAGCCGGAAAACTCATGATCCCGGACCCGGAGCCAAGGATACCGAGCCACGGTGAACCCCTGATGTCTGGGATTCAATGACGCGGGAGAAACGGTAATAAGGACTTCAATCCAGGATCTCGTGCCTGAGTCCTCTTTCAGTCCCGTCGCGGGCCCGCGAAGTAGAAGGCATCCGAGAGGGTCCGGAGGTTTTTGTCCAGCTCTACATCCAGGGTAAAACTCCGAGGCGCGGCCGGGGGACGGTAAAACCGCAGATCGCTGATGCTGACATGATAACCTTCCTCGCTCTCATCCATTTGCGCCCAGGGGAAGCGCGCAAAATCCAGAAAGACTTTTCCGGCGTGCGTTTTCATCGCAGCCGCGAGTGCGGGCGAAGGCTGCGGCTTATCGAGCGCCTCCATTTCATCCGGCACGCCACTTCCATCCAGAGCGTTCAAGCTTCCAACATGGAAGGCGGTTTCAGTCTCGACTACGCCCGTCCACGTAAAAGGATTCAGCGCCACTGGGAACGCGCCGAATCGCTCGGGGTCCTCGCCGGCGTAAGTATGACTGTCAAGGATGCTCAGCGCGCGCCGGTGGGCGAAATCGCGAACTCCCCAGAGCGCCACCATCGCGGCCAAGCAAAAAACCGCGCCTGGCACTAAGTGCCCCTTGCCCACCCCAACTTCTTCCGATACCAGGCGCAGCAGCCACGGAACTGCCAAGCCCAGGGTCAACACAGCGAGCAAAAGTGGATCGATGATTGGCATGATATCCCACGCATACCATCGTCCGCTGAAGGGCAGGAAAGGCCGCACGCCGTAGGCGTTGGTGAAATCGAGCAACAGATGGCTGCCTGTTCCCAAAAGCGCTGCAATCAGCAACCACCGGCTGTTGAGGGGAAGACCCGGCTTGGTCTGGACCTTCCTTCCCATCCAGTAGATTAGACCCGAGATGATAAATGCCAGGCAGGTAATTCCTAGTAGTGAATGAGCAATCCCGCGATGGTATTCGAGGTAGGTGACGCTGCCCTTCAGGCCGGACAGCACATCAATGTCCGGGGCATTTGCCGCCAGGATCAGCGTCAGCGTGGCAAACCGCGTCTTGCGGTTCAGCCCCGTCTGGCTGATGGCGACTGCGGTCAGGGTGTGAGTCAGGTTATCCATAGCGAGAACGGGAGTCAGAATACCACATGGGTAGACGGCTGAACTCCGCCTCCGACGGATTCCTGTTTACCGTATGCTGTCTACTGCCTTACGGTACCAGCAGGGTCAGTGCGTCGGGCACAATTTCGAAGGTCGCGGGAATCGTCCCCGCCAATTCGCCATCGAGCTCGAAATGAATGGTGGCGGAGGCGTCAGCGGACGTACAGACCACCTCGGTGCATTGGTCAAGGGAGACGCCGCTCAACCGCAAATGCTGGCGCAACAACACAGCCGTCGCATAGAGGAGATAACGCAGGCGGCTGCGGCTGGGAAATGAGCACACGGCAAAGTGCGGCGCAAACAGATCCGCCGATGGCGCCAGATGCAGCCATCCGGCGTAGAGCCGGGTGCGATGAATCACCGCGAAAGTGCCCTGTCGTACTCGACCGTCCAGGCGGCAGGAGAATCTTGGAAAGGAGTAGGCCATCAGTTGGCGGAGAGCTTCCATTACGTAGCCCGCTACCCCGAAATTTGTCTTCATCCAAGAGGAAAGCTTGTACACAATCTCAGCGTCATATCCGATCCCCGCGACGCTGATGTAATACCGGCAGCCGACTTGGGCGCCATTCTCAGATCCTACCCCCCAACGAGAGCGCCCCAGGGCGATGCGGCGAGGTGTCCAGTGCGCAAGTTCGCGAGCGGCGCGGACGGGATTGAGAGGAAGACGCAATTCGTGGGCAAGAATATTTGCCGTGCCGCCGGGTAAAATGCCGAGGGGTATCTGGCTCGGGGCAAGGCCATTGATGACCTCGTTGATGGTCCCGTCTCCACCGCAAGCCAGGACGACGTCAACACCGCTTGCGACCGCGGCCTGTGCCAGTTCGTGCGCCATTGCGGGCCTCGACGTGGGCGCCAACTGAACCTCCAGCCCCGTCTGGCGCAGCACATCGACGGCTGTGCGGATTTCGCGCTCCCGCTTGGCCGGACGCCGCCCCGCAACCGGATTATAAATGAGCGTGCCTTTTTTCAACGGGGAGCCAGCGGCTGCGGAAGGGAATTGACCCTTACTAGCAAGCGTAATCTTTTCAGGTTACTGTCGAGCTGAAATATACCGGTGGGTTCTCATAAGGGCTACATGATGAAGACCCCGGTGACAACCTTCTTAACAATAAAGTCGCCGGTTTTCTTGTCCTGGTCAGCATCCACCCACACCTCGGCGCCCAATTTCAGGGCTTCGAGCGTACTGGTTTTTCCGTCACTGATGAACTTGGTTTTCTTGGTGAACTTGAATGTCTGATCCGCCCCAAGCTTGGTCTTGGTAAGGACCATGTCATCCTTGTTCAGTTCTTTAACGACGCCGTAAAGAAAATCGGCATACTTGCTTCCCGCATTGGGGCCCGAGTGTTGTATGCCCATGGGCGTGCTTTCAGGCTCGGAGGAAGTCCCCCTACCGCCCTTTTGCGCGGCAACGGGAGCCACCAGTGCCGTCAACCCAATCAGTAATGCCACAAAAATAATTTGCTGCTTCACGGCCCGATACTCCTCGGAATTTCACCTTCCCTCAATAACACTACCAGCCGCATCGCGACCCTGTCAAGATTGGGCAAACTCGATAATTGGCCGCCAAACCGGTTTCCAATCCCCAATGGAATTGCGGTTGGCCGGGGCCATCTGGCATTGAGGAGCGAGGCGGCGGGCGAGGGCGCCTTGTGGTGACGGATTGTTGATTACTGTCGTCCAGTCCCTTTGTGTAATCGTTGTCGCTCCTAAATCTGGAATCCAGGACACGCCGCGCGCTTGCACCCACGGTATAATTGCCGAGACGTCTGTGCCGTGGTGGGAGGGGAGATAACGAAGACCGTGGCCAAAAACATCGAAAAGGAAATTGCCAAGCTTCGGGACGAAATCCGCGACCACGAGCACCGCTACTACGTGCTCGACGATCCGCAGATCTCGGACTTCGAATTCGATAAGTTGATGCAGCGCTTGAAGGAACTCGAACTCGAGCATCCCGATCTTGTCACGCCGGACTCGCCGACGCAGCGCGTTGGTGGCGCACCCGCCGCAGAACTTCCAAAAGTACGCCACACCGCGCCCATGATGAGCCTCGACAACACCTATTCGGTTGACGACCTGCGCGACTTTGACCGGCGCGTCCGCGAGTTGGCCGGACGCGACCATGTGGAGTACGTGGCGGAACTGAAGTTGGACGGCCTTTCCATGGCTCTCACCTATCAGGATGGCAAACTGGCTCGGGGCGTTACGCGGGGTGACGGTAGGGTGGGAGAAGACGTAACCTTCAACATCCGGACCATCCGTTCCGTACCGTTGCGGCTTGAAGCGAAAAAGTTGGCCCTCATCGGTCACCCGGCGCAATTTGAAGTGCGCGGCGAAGTCATCATGAGCCACAAGGCGTTCGAACAGACCAACGCCCAGCGGGAGGCAGCGGGCGAACCAAAGTTTGCCAACCCGCGCAATTCCGCCGCCGGCTCCATCCGGCAACTTGATCCGCGGATCGTGGCGGAACGCAAGCTCGACATGTTTGTCTACTACATCCAGGTGCAAGGCGCCGAACTTGCAGGCGAGCATGCTCACGCGCTTGAAACTCTTGCAAAAATGGGATTCAAGGTCAATCCCCATTGGCGGCGCTGCCGGGCCTTTGACGATCTGCTGGCATACATCCAGGAGTGGGAAAACAAGCGAGAGAGTCTGGACTACGAGATCGACGGTATCGTTATTAAGGTTAACGATACGCGGCTATGGCAGGAATTGGGGACAACAGCGAAGTCGCCGCGCTGGGCCGTGGCCTATAAGTATCCCGCACGCCAGGCAACAACGCGCGTCATGGACATCCGCGCCCAGGTGGGCCGCACGGGCACGCTCACACCCGTGGCCGACCTTGAACCTGTGGACGTGGGCGGTGTGACCGTGAGCCACGCGACGCTCCACAACATGGACGAGATCGAACGCCTGGGGGTGAGGATCGGTGACACCGTCCTGATTCAGCGTGCCGGGGAGGTGATTCCTCAGGTTGTAAAGGTGGTGAAACACGCGGAGGACGGGCGCGCTTTCGAGATGCCCAAGAAGTGCCCGGTGTGCGGCGAGGAAGTCCATCGGGCCGAAGGCGAAGTGGCCTACCGCTGTGTCAACACAGCCTGCCCCGCCAAACTGAAAGAATCGCTGCTCTATTTCGCGGGACGGCGTGCCATGCATATCGACGGACTGGGTGAGGCGCTGGTAGACCAGCTCGTGGACAAGGGCATGGTGCATGATGTGGCTGATCTCTACGACCTTACGCACCAGCAACTCGCGGATCTCGAGCGCATGGGGTCGAAGTCCGCGCAGAACCTGATCGATGAAATCGAACGCAGCAAGCAGGCGGAACTCGCGCGCGTGATCTTTGCCCTTGGGATTCGCTTTGTGGGCGAACGCACTGGACAATTGCTGGCGAATCACTTTGGCTCGCTCGATAAACTCGCCAATGCGACACCGGAGGAGTTGACGGAAGCGGAGGAAGTGGGGCCGCGCGTGGCGGAGGCCATTCAGGAATTCTTTCATGAGAAACGCAACCGCGAGGTTATCGAGAAGCTCCGCAAGGCCGGTCTGCAGTTTAAGCAGGAACAAAGCCACGTGAGGGGCGGCAAGCTGGCGGGAAAGCAATTCGTGCTGACCGGCACCCTGCCTACCTATTCGCGCGACCAAGCCAAACAGATGATTGAAGAGAGCGGCGGGCGCCTTGCGGGTTCCGTCAGCAAGAAGACGGACTACGTCGTGGTGGGCGCCGACGCGGGCTCCAAACTGGAAAAGGCGCGGGCCCTCGGCATCACGACACTCGACGAGGCGGGTCTGCGAGAATTACTGGGGAAGTAGATCAATCCGCCGGTTGTCCGCTATTATCTGTGAATAGCTTCTTGACTGCACCGAGGTTTCGGGGCGAGGAGTGTCATTACTATGCGCATTGCCGTTTCTGTTGCCGAAAAAGAAAAAGCCCGGCACGCTGAGTCGCCCTATGTCCAAGCTCTGCTGGCGGCGGGCGCGGTAGGAAGCGAAATTGAACTTGTATCAGCGACAGACGCCCACCGCGTGCGCCCCGGGGATTACGATGGAATTCTGTTCACCGGCGGAGAAGATGTGGACCCCTCGTTCTATGGCGAGCAAAAGCGCCACGACAGCGTTCAGGACTACCGGCCTCGTGACGAATTTGAGTTTTCTCTGTTGAAGGGGGCACTGGCGCGCCGGTCCCCCATCCTGGGCATTTGCCGCGGCGTGCAGATGATCAATGTAGGATTCGGCGGCACTCTTTACCAGGACATGAACGATGACGCTGAGCCGGAGCTTGAGCATCGGCAGACAGATGCCGGCAAATCGCGGCAGGAGCCAACACACACCGTTCTGGTGACGGACAAGGAATCGAGTTTGGGAGCGATTGTCCCGAGCGCATGCCGCGTGAACAGCTTGCACCACCAGGCGGTCAAAAGGTTGGGGCATGGGCTGAAAGTGACGGCGCGCTCCGAGGATGGCTTTGTCGAAGCCGTGGAATCCGCGGAAGAATATCCTTTCTTGATGGCAGTGCAGTGGCACCCGGAGGAGATGGTCAACAATTCCGCCGAGCAGCGCGCCATTTTTGTGCGCTTCGTCGAGAAATGTCGCGAGCGTGCAGCGCGGAGATGATGGCGGGCCCAACGCAGCGCGACGTGTAGAGGCCCGGTGTGGGCTGTAGTGAATAGGAGTGAATCTGTGGACGAACTCACTATCGAACCCGGCGAAGTAGACGAGATGAGGCAGAAGGGCGTGAAGTTTTTCCTGCTGGACTGCCGCGAACCGTGGGAGTACGAAACTGCCCGTATTGAGGGGGCCACACTCATTCCGATGCGGCAGATTCCGCAAAAGGTCGATGACCTTCCGAAGGACCAACCTGTGGTAGTTTACTGTCATGCGGGAATACGGAGTTTCAACGCCGCGTCGTGGCTCAAACAACACGGGGTCAACGCACTCAGCATGAGCGGCGGCATCGATCAATGGTCGAGAGAGATCGACCCCAAGGTTCCGAGGTACTAAAAGGAAGTGCATTCGGAGTCATCTATGTCCAAACTGAAAATGTATCTCAAGCCCACTTGAACGACGTGCCGCAAAGCGAGAGGTCTCTTGCTCGAAAACGGTGTCGAACTTGACGAACACGACCTGGGGAAAGACCGCTTGAGCGTGGACCAACTCAACGCCCTGATCGGCACGCGAAACCACCTCGACTTCTTGAATCCGCGAACTGAACTTTACCGCCAACGGAAGATGAAGGAGAATCCACCGGCGCGGGATGAGGCCCTGAAGCTCATGGCGCAGGAACCCAACCTGATTCGACGGCCCATTGTGATTCGCGGCGGACACATGGTCTTGGGTTACGACGAGGAAGCGCTGCGCAAGCTCGCAAAGTAGAGACGGCGCTCACGGTATTTGACGAGCCCTACCAAAAGCTAACCGGGCCGCCCGGCGACAAGGGCGGCGTGAATCTTACGCCTGAGTTTCGATTGAACCGCACACCCCTCAAAGATTTACTTCTTGACACCTTGCGTCGCACGGGTCCAATGACCTTTGAGCGCTACATGGGGCTGTGCCTCTATCATCCCGATTTCGGCTATTACACTCGGGGGCGCGAGCGCACCGGCATCGCGGGGGACTACTTCACCAGTTCCGACCTGCATCCGGTGTTCGCTCGTCTGGTAGCGCGTCAAGCCGCCGAAATGTGGGATGTCTTGGGACGCCCACAGCCATTCACCTGGGTGGAGATGGGCGCGGGGCGCGGGCTCTTCGCGTCCGATTTTTTGAGTTGGACGCAGGTGGTCCTGCCGGAGTTCGCGGCGGCGCTGGAATACGTCGCCATCGAGCCGGGCGCTGCCCAGCGCAAGAGCATTGCAGCGCGGCTGGCCGCGGTAGGGCAGGAGGGCAGGGTCCGGCTGCTCTCCAGTCTTGAGGAACTCGCGTCCGTCACGGGCTGTTTTTTCTCGAACGAACTCGTTGACGCGTTTCCGGTCAGCGTCGTCACGCGAGCCGGAGGGCGCCTCAAGGAAATCTACGTTGCCGCCGAGGGCGACGCGTTGAGCGAGCGACCCGGCCCCATCAGCGACTCGACCGTTGCGGCTTACGTTGCGCGGTATGCTCCGCAACTGGAAGAAGGCCATCGCATGGAAGTGAACCGCCAGGCGCAAGTGTGGATTCAAGCTGTCGTCGCGAAGTTGACCCGAGGCTTTGCGCTGACCATCGATTATGGCGACATTGCCCATCGACTTTTCACGCCAGACCGTCCGCGCGGAACTTTGCTGGCGTATCGGGGCCACACCGTGGCGGAGGATTTCTTCGTCGCGCCCGGGGAAACAGATTTGACGTCGCATGTGAACTTCAGTGCCTTGGTCGATGCGGGAAAAGCCGCCGGGCTGGAGACGGCGGGCTTTACCACCCAGGAAAAGTTTTTGCTGGCCCTCGGCGAAGCCAACCAATTCGCGGATGTGTACGATCCAGGCCAGACGGACACGGAGACGCTTAGCGCGCGGCTAAAACTGAAAAGGTTGATCGCTCCCGTGGGAATGGGGAACATTTTCAAGGTATTGGTCCAGCGCCGAGCGGTTCCCCCGAGCGAACTCAGCGGATTGAAATTTGAGCGGCAGAAGTCAGAGGGCGAGGGCAGTAGTGAGAAGCCAGGAGTCAGAATCTAGAGGTTTGCTCCGTGCCCTCGGGTCGAGAATGTGATTGCGTACCCAGAGCCCCTAACTTCTGGCTTCTAGCTCCTCCCTTCTTAGCTTCTAAGTCGTCTGCGCCGGTGCCTTGTAAGGTTTCTGAACGTAACGGTTGGCCTCGTCAAGCGCTCCCTGCGTGTTGTCATTGGTCTGCAAGGCACGCTGGTATTCGTTGAGAGCGCGGTCACGCTGGCCGGTCACGTCAAATATTTTGCCCAGCTCCAGGTGCGACCACACTTCAATCCACTTGGGATTCAAATCGCCATCTAGCGCCCGCCGGAATTCCTCCATCGCCGCGTTGTAGTTGCGCAGCTTGAGATGGATCTCACCCAGGCGGTAGTGGGCCAGTGAGCTATTGCTGTTGAGCTGCAACACGTCCTGATACTGCTTGATGGCATCCAGATACGCTTGTTCCTGCTCTAACTGATCGGCGCGCGCCATCTCCACCTGGTATTTCGTCGAGTCGTCGAATTTCAAGATGCGGCTCGCCGGGTCCACCAGGACGCGCAAGGGTTTGGTACGGGTGTCGATGGTAAAATCCGCCGTGGTTCCCACCATGTCAATCCGCTGGGTAATGGGTTTGGAGCCCTGGCAGACCACGCGAACCTCCACGGGCATGCGGAAGATATCCAGATCCTGCTGCATCTTGCCCACCACCTGATAGCCTTTGGGAAGCCTGTAAACAGCCCAATTTCTCTTGAACTGTGGCACGCCGGTGGAGTTGACCCATTGCGCGAAAAAGAAGGTTAGTTCTTGCTTGGAGGCTTTCTCCGCCAAGCGTTGAAACTCGTCCGTGGTGATGGATTTCCAAGCATACTGCTCCATCATCGACCGCAAGGTCTTGCGGAAGGCCTCGTCGCCAATCACCCAACGGAGCATGTGGAAAACCATGGCGCCTTTATCAAAGACAATCGACTGGTACTCGGGGGTGAACTCATGCAGTTGGCCGGCCTGCGCGATGGGAGCCACCTCTTCATGGGTGAGTGCGCCGACATCCGTATCCCTCATCAAGTCTTCAAAGGCCGCGTCGCCCGCGGACTCCTGCACGTACATTGCTTTTGAGTAGACGCCGAGGCCGTCGTCCAGAAACGCATCGTTGGGGGTAGCGGGACTGACCAGGCAACGCCACCACAGGTGCGAAATCTCCTGTGCCAGCAGCCGATAGTTGACTTGAGTTGTAAACGCGCGCGAGGCGAGCGCCACCACCCCTGGGGCCGTATAACCTCCCACGGTGTCGTCGCCGACTTCAACAATGTTGAGGTGCGCGTCGGGGAGCGGGCCGAACTCCGTACTGTAATAAGCCAGGATTTTCGCCGCCGTCTCACCATAGGGGGCCGCAAGGTTTTCATGGCCCGACTTAAGGTAGAGGGTGATGTCGGCTCCCGAAGTCGTGCCGGGCTGCACCACATAACGGCCTGCAATCACCGTTCCCGGAAAAGAAGTCTTGTCGAATGTATAGCTGTAAGTGACCTGCCCGGTTTGCCGCTCTGGTGAGGCGGCTTTCCCCGAGGCGATGACGACCTCATCCGAGGGGACAGTAATGTTCATCGTAGCGGAGAAGCGGTTCATGCCATAGCCGCTAACGGGGAACCAACGGCCCGGATAAAGGAGGTAGGTCCCTTCCGGCCCGATGTACGCCACCTTGATGCCTTCCACCGGGCTGCCATCCGCGGAGCCAAGCATTCCCCCGTAGGTCACAGTGATCGAGGCCGGCTTGCCTCCGGGAAGTGGATTCAGGAGCGACAGGTTCAGCATCTGGCCGTCCTGCCGGTAAGAAACTTCCTGACCCGTGCTATCCACAGCTTTTTGGACGCGCAAATTGCTGTGCAACTCAAAAGCAAGGGAGGTGATGTCCGTGCTGGGAATAATGTCCACGCGCGCCTTGGCGCTTAGAAGGTGTTGGGAGGTGAGGATCTGGGCATCGATGACGTAGTTTGTGACTTCGAAACGCGGACCGGCACTCTGCGCCCGGCCCCAACCCGGGGCCATTGCCAGGAGCAGGCCCAAGAGACCTGCCTGAACCCTCCACGCGCGAGTATGGCGAATGGCGCGCGACAACGCAGACCGATTCACGGTTCTAGACGGAATCATTCTTGGCTCCCCTTGCAAAACCGGTCCGGTATGCGATCCGCGCCGGCGGTGTCGCCCGGGTAGTTAACGTTTCCAGATGGTGGATTTATCTTAGATGTCATCATCAGTAGGGTGGTTTCCCTGAGTTCAATACCAGACAGCCGGTTCCGCTGTTACCTTAACCACCCGATAAGGACCGCGGACGGAATCTTCGTCCGCGCTAGTAAGACTACTTAACCCTTGGATTGGATTATAGGGTTGACCTCCGCGTTGCATGACGCCCAAATCAATTTCGGTGGGGGGAAGGTTTAACCCGTTTGAGACGACCACAGCACCCCCACGATAGCATCCGCGGCGCGTTCGATTGCTCCTCCCCGCCCCAATCGGGATTTTAAGGCTTTAAATCCCCGGGTCATCTCTTCGCGTGCCTCGAGATGGTCCAGTAAATATTCTACCCGCCCGGCCACATTGGCGGCATTAAAATCCTCCTGCATCAGTTCGGGCACAAGCTCTTTCCTTGCCAGGATGTTCACCATACAGTAAAAGGGGACCTTCACCATCAACTTCCCCACCAGCCAGGTCAGAGCGGAGACACGATAGACAACCACCATAGGGCGCTCAACCAGGGCGGCCTCGAGCGTTGCCGTCCCGCTCGCTATCACCGCAACGTCGGAATGTTGCAGAGCGTCGTGGGTGGCATTGGCGATCATGCGGACCGCGGCGCCTCCCACCGGTTGGTCCGGCAGGGCAGTTTTCAGCCAATCTGGATCAATCGTGGGCGCGGCAGCTACCACGAACTGAAGTTTGCGATGCAGGGTCAGGCGAGCGGCCGCGTCAAGCATCACCGGCAGATTCGCCGTGAATTCCTTATGCCGGCTGCCCGGCAACAGCGCGATGGTCAGGACCGAGGGATCCAGGCCGACTTTCGCGAAAAACTCCTCGCGCGACAGGTGCGGCCGCATCATGTCCACCAGCGGATGGCCAACGTACTCCACCGGCACGCCTGCCTGTTGGTAAATCTCCTCTTCAAAGTCGAAGATGACAATCATCTTCGCGATGCGTTTCTTCAGCGTTTGCACGCGCCCCTTGCGCCAAGCCCAAACCTGGGGACTGACGAAGTAAACCACGGGTATTCCCCGCTTCTTGAGCTGCCGTGCCATCCGCAGGTTAAAGTCCGGAAAATCGATGAGAACAGCAAGCTGGGGCTGTCGGCGATCCACTTCGGCGAGGAGTTGGTGAAACGCGCGATAGATGCGGGGAATTCCGTGGATGACCTCCGTGATGCCGGCGATCGAAATCTGGTGAGAGTCCACGACCGTGTCCACCGACGCCTGCCGCATGGCCTCACCGCCGCAGCCGAAGATCTCCACGCCCGGCAAACGCGCCTGGAGAGCTCGGGCCAATGCTGCGCCATAGATGTCGCCGGAGCGCTCCCCCGCGACGATCATGATTTGGCATTCGGGACTCGGGACCTGCGACACGGCGTTCATGATTGGGACAAATGTATTATGCACGAAGAAATCTGCAAAAAACCGAATTGAGCTGGTAATGGGTCGTTCAAAATCTGCATTTTTCTGCAAAATGGGCATCGATGAAGCAAAAATGTCGAAAAGTTCGACCTAAATGTCTGTTTCTATTCGGGCATTGTGTCTTG
>CAZCVY010000202.1:0-12523 GCA_964501985.1 uncultured Acidobacteriota bacterium
ACACGAGCAAGCAGCCGCGGGCAGCATCGACAAAACGTCCTTCAGCGCCAACCCAGGCCCCGGCCGATGGGCAGGAAAGGGCAAACCTGCGGGCCGAGGCTGCCTGAACCCCGCAGTGCGGGCATCTTGCCCGCTGGGGCGAGAGCGTCCCGCTCTCGCGAATGGCGCGGGCAGGATGCCCACGCCCCAGGGGGCGGGACCCCGATTCATCGGGGCAGGCTGCCCGCGCTACCTAAAGCCCGCGCTACTATAAGAAGACGCGGGGTGGCGCATGCATCGTTCGGTATGTACGCGACACTTCCCGAAGTGCCCCTGAATCTTGGCGATGAACCGGATGCCGTAAACCCTATGCCGGAGGGTCGCACCGCGACCTTGGGGACACATACATTGGACGACGATGTATGCGACACCCGCGTAGCACCTGTCCTATAGGTCCGCGGCTTTTCCCCGGCCGCTGGTTCTCGTAGGGGCACCACTCGTGGGTGCCCAAAGCGGGCCGACTCGTCGGCCCGTGGTGGGCAGGCACGAGGCCTGCCCCTACCAGCAGATGCGCTACGTTCCTTGTATTGCGTACGCGATGCAATCCCACTTAAACTCCTTGGACAGACTTTGCTAAACCGGGGAACCATGATCGACGAGGTGAAACATATGCCATCCATGACGCTGGAAGAAATCCGCCCCGTTTCGCTGGGGGAAATACGAGAAGCGCGCGAGCGCATTGCCGGGACCATCGTGCGAACGCCGCTCATCCGCCTGCAACTGGGGCCGGACTACCCCGACATTCGGCTGAAGCTCGAGAACCTCCAGCCGATCAACGCCTACAAATTGCGCGGCGCCGCCAATGCCGTGGCCATGCTGCCCGACCACGAGCGCGCGCGCGGAGTGTGGACGATCAGCGCGGGAAATGCCGGGCAAGGCGTCGCGTATGCCGCGAAAAAGGCGGGGGTCCCGTGCACGGTGGTCGTGATTCAGACGGCGCCAGCATCGAAGATCGAACGCATGAAGGCCCTCGGGGCAAAACTCGTTCCAGTTGCTTATGATGTCGCCTGGAAGGCCCTCGAGGAGCGTTCGTTTCCCGGAGTTGACGGGACATTCGTGCATCCGTTCGACGACCACAACTTTATCGCCGGGCACGCGACCATGGGACTCGAGATTCTCGAAGACGCACCCGATACTGCCGCGATCATTGCCAGCATCGGCGGCGGCGGGCTCGTCGTGGGCGTAGCCAGCGCCATCAAGGCGCTGAAGCCGGACGTAAGAGTCTGGGGCGCCGAACCGGAAACTGCCGCCCCCGCGGCACTTTCGTTCCAAAAGGGATCGCCGCAGGTCTTCACGGATTGGAAGTCTTCGTTCGTGGACGGCGCCGGCGGCCAGAGCGTCTTCCCGCGGATGTGGGAGCGAATGAAGCCCTTGCTCGACGGCTCCATCGTCGTCACCCTAGACGAGACGAAAAGCGCGATGCGGCTTATGGCGGAAAAGGCGCGCGTTATCTCCGAAGGCGCTGGAGCATTGCCGCTCGCCGCCGCCTTGACGGGCAAGGCCGGCTACGGTCCCATCGTCGCGATCGTCTCCGGCGGTAATATCGATTTGAAGAAGTTCTGCGAGCTCATCCAGTCGCCCGCCAGCGAGATGCCCTCGTAGCGCGGGCAGAATGCCCACGCCCCACCGGGCGAGACGCCCGCGTTATAGAACTCGTTCCAGGAGCACCGCGATTGCCGGCAAGACATTCCGCGTAGGGGTCGTGGAAGAGCGCGTCGGGTCGAGCTGACCCCATGGCGCGATGATGCGCCACCAGCAACTCTGTGTCAGATACCGATTCCAAAATGCGGGAGCCGCCCAGACCTGCCATAGCCGCCGCATTATATGGGGCGCAATTGTGCACTCGCCATGAGGGAACGAATCGAAAGGCCCGTACCAAGGCAGAGTCCCCTGTCACCGAAAACTCATCTTCCTTGCGGTTATCCCTGCGAAAAATAGCGGAACAACTTCTGCCAGTGTGGTGTCGAATAGGGTGGAGGGAAAGGAAACACAGTCGTTGGAGCGCTCCGCGGCTGACACCGGAAAAGACCGGGGTTAGGGGCTGGGAGGCTAGGGATCGGGGAGGACAAATTCCCCCGGCACCTGCCGCCGAGCGCCGAGCCGCCAGTCCCCAGTACCTAAGACCCACTGGAGGTGCAGCCATGTTCGAGGACGCGCTTTTGGAATCTTCACCCCGCCGGATTTCCGTACTCTGCCGAATTCACTATCTACTTTCAACCTTGGTTGCCACGATGTTCTTTGCCCTGGATTGGTACCTGCTACCGTGGGTGCTGGTCTTGGCGAGCGAACGCGCACTGTTCGTGGCCGCGGCGACGGTAGGGTTGGCCGCAGGGACTTACGCGCTGATGCTCTGCTACGTGTGGGCAGATACGCGGCAGCAACGCTTGCGCGCATGGCCGTGGCTCGGGTTCACGCTCTTGCTGAATCTGCCGGGTTTCCTGATCTACCTTGTCTACTCAGCCCGCAAGTCCGGCGACTGGAAGCGTGCTTCCCTGCCGCTCGCCTATATCGCCGAGTCGATGCTGGTGGGAGTGCTAATCCTTGTTCCACTCATTCGCACTCAGGCGCTGCCAAGGCAGTTGTTAATTGGAGAAATTCATATCTCGCCGCCTCCGGGCCCGCCGCCCGCGCGCCCCGTCGGGACTCGAGCGCGGACGACCCCTCATGCCGCGATCGATCTGACTGTCGCTCCCCCTATCATCCCCGTTGGCGTCAAACCGATCGTAGATACCCCCGAGCCACCCGAGCAGAATACCGGCGTGGGACTGGGGGTGATCGGCGCACCCCCTGGCGGACCGGTGGGTGGGTCTGGGGATTGGGTCATCGGCGGAATGCCGTCGGGCGGTCAACTGCCTCCCCCGCCACCTACTCACGTTGCTCCCAAGCAGAAGATGATCCGCGTGGGCGGCAACGTCATCGCGGCCCAGGGGTTGTACCAGCCCTCGCCCGTCTATCCGCCGCTGGCCACTATGGCTCGCGTCCAGGGAACGGTGGTGTTGCAGGCGATCATTGGCACGGACGGCACAATCAAGGATTTGAAGGTCCTGAGTGGCCATCCGTTGCTGATCCACGCCGCGCTGGATGCGGTCAATACGTGGCGATATCAGCCCACGCTGTTGAACACGGAACCGGTGGAGGTCCTGACGGAAATCACGGTGACCTTCAAGCTGGGGGAGTAGGACGATGACCCACCTTGGCACAAGACAATCGCGTCGAGGCGTGAACTTCGATGTTAGCGAGGCTCGGCAAAGGGGGAAGAGGCGAGCATCATGCTACTTCTTCCCCTCCTCCTTTAGCCGTTCGTCTTGCCATTCCGAATTAATGGCGGGATAGAACTGTTCGGGGTGTTCGATGGCCCAAATCTGTTTATGGATGATCCAGTTGTCGGGATCGAGGGCCGAGGCGTGCTGAAGGGCCGCCAGTGCCTTGTCCTTTTTCCCAAGGTCGAGATAGGCGGTAGCGAGGCCCACGAGCGCACGGGTGGATTTGGGATTTATTTCGAGCACAGATTGAAATTCCCGCAGCCCGCGGTCATCTTGTTTGCTCTCCACCAGACGTTCCGCCAAAGTCATCCGCAGATCCAGATTCTCGGGGTCGCGCTTTTGTGCTTCCTCCGCCTGATGGAGCGCCTCCGCGAGCGGGCGTGTGTAGTCACCCGCAGTTGGCGCCGTCTGCTTATGACTCGGTTCGGAGAGGAGGCCTTCGATAGCTGCCGCGTCGGCCGGGTTCCGAGCGTCGAATTCGCCGATCTTCGCATAGCGGACGATGCCCTGCTCGTCAACAAGAAAGCCGTTCGGGACCACGGGGAAGCCGTAAAGATCCCACAATCCCTGGGCGCGATCGACAGCCGAGGGGAAGGTTACGCCCGCCGCCTCGGTAAAGCGCCGCGCCACTTCCGCTCCCTGGGTGTCCATGGAAATCGAAAAGATCTCAAAATTCTCGTGCTGGTGTTTTTCGTAGAATTTCTGCCAGACCGGCAGTTGTGAGCGGCACCCTCACCACGATGCCCAATTAAAGACGAGAACGCGGTGGCCGCGGAAATCGCTGAGCCGGTAAGTGGTCTTGCCGTCCAAGGAAGGAACCGTGAAGTCGGGCGCGGGCTCACCGACCTTGATTTTCTGCGCCCATCCCACGGAGTGCATGGCCGCCATGAGCGTGGCCCCCAAAATGAAAAGCGCCAGTTTGCGCATAGGCCCCTCCTCGTCCGTGCGAAGACTATCGGGTTCAATAAAATCGATCAGCCCGCTTTAATTGCGCTCACGGCCAGCGGTGCGTACATCGTCGCCGCCGGATGATGCGATTTTTCGTAGTCGGCGATCCGGTCGGCGATGCGCAGGGTCAGGCCGATATCGTCCCAGCCATTCAGCAGGCACTCGCGGCGGAAGGGATCGACGCGGAAATCGAAATGCAACCCGGCATCGTCGGTAACGGTTTGAGTTTGCAGGTCCACCGTTAAGCGATAACCTTCCTTGGCGGCGACGCGGCGAAAGACTTCGTCAATCTGTGCATCGCTGAGGGTCACGGGCAGGATGCCGTTCTTGAAGCAGTTGTTATAGAAAATGTCGGCGAAGCTGGGGGCCAGGATGGTGTGAAAGCCATAATCGAGAATCGCCCATGGCGCGTGCTCGCGGCTGGAGCCGCATCCGAAATTGGCTCGCGCCACCAATATCGACGCACCCTGGTAACGCGGCGCATTCAGAACAAAGTCGGGGTTGGGCGTCGCGCCGTCGCCGAGGTAACGCCAGTCATAGAAAAGCACGCGCCCATAACCTTCGCGCGTAATCCACTTGATGAATTGCTTGGGCACGATCTGGTCGGTGTCGACGTTCACGCGATCCATAGGAGCAACAAGGCCCGTGTGTTTGGTAAAGGATTGCATGTTTTTTTGTCCGTCGTCAGTAGTCCGAAGTCCGTCGCCAGCTTCCCACACAACGTATATCTCGGAATCTACTCTCGGTGTTTCCTTTCGTAGTCTCGGTCCAAGCGATCCAAATGCCACAACAGATCTCGAACGGTGCGGGAAGTAAGGTCGCTTTCACTCTCTCGTTCCTCGATAGCCATGGCGAATTCAACCAAATCAAGAGAATCAAGGATCAGTCTAAGCGCAGTATCCGCATCGGCATCTTCCGTGGTTTTACCTGCTGCAATTGCGGACCTCAGCTTCCGCCGAGTGTCCGTAAAAGGCGGCTCCTGCTTGAAAAGCCCCGTCAATTTCATCGCTAGCTTTAATCCTTTATCCTTTACACTTTAGCCTTCCGTAACATTCCACTTCCGAATATCCACGAAATGGCCCTCAATCGCTGCCGCGGCGGCCATCATGGGGCTGACCAGGTGCGTGCGGCTGCCTGCGCCCTGGCGGCCCTCGAAATTGCGATTCGAGGTTGAGGCGCTCCGCTCGCCGGGGGGAAGCACATCGGGGTTCATGGCGAGGCACATGCTGCACCCCGCGTCGCGCCACTCAAAGCCTGCGTCCAGGAAAATCTTATCGAGGCCTTCTTTTTCCGCCTGAGCCTTGATCTGCATGGAGCCGGGAACCACCAACGCCTCCTTGAGGGACTTGGCGACGCGCTTTCCCGCCACCACACGCGCCGCCAGGCGCAGATCCTCCAGGCGGGAGTTCGTGCAGGAACCGATGAAAATGTAGTCGAGCGGGATGTCGGTGATGCGCGTTCCAGGCTTAAGCGCCATATACTCGAGAGCGCGACTGGCGGCCTGGCGGTCCACGGGATCAGCAAAAGAATTGGGCTCCGGCACCTTGCCCGTCACGTCCGCGACCATGCCCGGGTTAGTACCCCAGGTGACCTGCGGAGCGATTTCGGCAGCGTCGAGCTTTACGACCTTGTCGAATTCTGCTCCGGCGTCCGTCGGCAGGGATTTCCAATGCTCCACGGCGTCGGTAAGCTCCTTGCCGCGGGGAACGAAGGGCCTGCCTTCCAAATAAGCGAAGGTGGTGTCATCGGGCGCCACCATGCCGGCGCGCGCGCCGCCTTCAATCGACATGTTGCACACCGTCATGCGGCCTTCGATGGAGAGATTGCGAATCGCCTCCCCAGCGTATTCGATCACGTGGCCGGTACCGCCGGCGATGCCGATCTTGCCGATGACGGCTAAAATGATGTCCTTGGCGGTGACGCCCGTCGCGCGACGGCCGTCGATTTGCACCAGCATGGTTTTCGACTTGAATTGCACCAGACACTGTGTGGCCAGCACGTGCTCAACCTCGCTGGTGCCGATGCCAAAAGCCAGCGCCCCCAAGGCTCCGTGGGTCGAGGTGTGGCTATCGCCGCATACAATCGTGAGGCCGGGCTGAGTGATGCCGAGCTCAGGCCCGATGACGTGCACGATGCCCTGATTCGGGCTGTCCATGTCGAAGTACAGGATCCCATTTTCCAGGCAGTTACGCCCCAGCGCCGCGATCTGCGCCGCCCCAATTTCGTCCAACATGGGCAAATGGCGGTTCTTGGTGGGAATCGAGTGGTCTACCACCGAGAAGGTCAAATCCGGCCGGCGTACCTTGCGCCCCGCCACCTTGAGGCCGGCAAAAGCCTGCGGTGACGTGGCTTCGTGCACCAAGTGCCGGTCAATGTAGATAAGTGCGGGCTGGCCAGGCTCCTCGGCAACCAAGTGGGCTTCCCAGATTTTTTCGTATAAAGTTCGAGCAGGCATAGATTATAGGCTCAGAACACTCAGCTTTCAGCCGTCAGCCAAGCCCCGCACCTGCAAGGCCCGCCGCTGACTGCGGAGTAACCCGGGCGTAAGAGGTTGTAAATCGCCCGGACGTTTTCATTATACGCTAGCGCGGCGCAGGGAGTAAATTTCCGCGGCACTTGGCGATGCGAGTTTGATGAGGATGGCGTCATGAGGGCGCAAGCCTCTAACCTATTGGACTTTGACGCAGCCCTGGGGTAGTCTGCTTCGCATAGTCTCAATCGAGTAATACAGACTGCGGACCAGGGGCAGCCGGATGTTTGCGTGCAAGTCAGTCTTGCTTGCGCGGGTCAGTTCTCCACTCGCCGGAGGTTGAACGTATGAATCGAATCATCGCCCTTCTATTTGCTCTCATCACCGTTGCCCCTTGTCTTTCGGCTGATCCTCCTCCGCTGCTGCTGCAGCATCCCACCCTCCGCGCAACTCAGATCGCCTTTGCCTATGCGGGCGATTTGTGGATCGTTCCGCGAGACGGCGGTGTGGCCACCCGGCTGACGAGTGGGGCCGGGACGGTGTCGCGTCCGTTTTTCTCGCCGGATGGCAATGAAATCGCCTTCACCGGCGACTACAATGGGAACGCTGACGTGTACGTTATTCCCGCCCAAGGCGGCGAGCCGCGCCGGCTCACCTATCATCCCGCGCCAGATTTGGTGATGGGGTGGACGCGCGATGGGAAGCAGGTGTTGTTCGCTTCCAGCCGCCGCAGCTATGAGAGCTTCAATCGGCTGTTCACGGTTTCGCGCGAAGGCGGGTTCCCCACGGAGTTGCCTCTGCCTATTGCTGCCGAAGGTTCTTACTCCCCCGATGGAAACCAAATCGCCTACGTGCCGCTCGACCATGCTTTTGAGATCTGGAAGCGCTACCGCGGCGGGCGCACTTCTCCCATCTGGATTGCGCAACTGCGTGATTCAAACATCACCAAAATCCCGCGCGACAATACCAACGACTTCAATCCCATCTGGGTGGATCAACGCATCTTCTTCCTGTCGGACCGTCAGGGACCTATAACCCTATTCAGTTACGACACACGCTCCAAAAGCGTCACGCCCGTTCTGAAGAACGATGGGTATGATTTCAAGTATGCCAGCTCGGGCCCCGGGGCAATTGTGGTCGAGCAGTTCGGCGCGCTCCTGCTTTACGACCTGAAATCCGGCAAAGAGCACAAGCTCGATATCCGCGTGGAGGCAGATCTGCCGCAGTTGCGCCCGCATTTCATTAAGGTCGCGGGCAGGATTACCATCGCCGACCTTTCTCCCACGGGTAAGCGCGCGGTGTTCGAGGCCCGCGGGGAGATTCTAACGGCGCCCGCGGAAAAGGGTGACATCCGCAACATCACGAATACAACCGGCGCAGATGAACGCTATCCGGCATGGTCGCCCGAAGGGGATCGAATCGCCTATTTCTCCGATGAGTCGGGTGAGTACGCCCTCTACATCAAAAATCAGAATGGCCTGGGCGAGGCGCAGAAGATCGATCTGGGGAGTCCCTCGTCGTTCTTCTATTTCCCCACCTGGTCGCCCGACGGCAAAAAGATCGCTTACGCCGATAAGCGCTTGAACCTCTGGTACGTCGATCTCGAAAAGAAGACACCAGTGCGGGTTTTTCATGACCGCTTCACGGGGCCGCAGCAAATCTTTCGAGCGGCGTGGTCGCCCGACAGCAAGTGGTTGGCGTACACCCAGCAGGAGCTGAGCCACATGCGCTCGGTGTTTCTCTATTCGCTCGAGACGGGCGAGAGCCATCGAGTTACCGATGGATTGAGCGATTCGTTTTCGCCGGTGTTCGACAAAAGCGGAAAATACCTCTACGTGTTGGCCAGCACCGATGCGGGCCCGACAGTCGATGAATCGATGATGAGCTTCAACCGACCCGTGACCAGCAGCGTTTACATCGCCGTTTTGCGCAAGGACCTGCCCTCGCCGCTCGCTCCGGAGAGTGATGAGGAGCAGGAGGCGAAACCCGAGTCCTCCAAGAAGGACGAAACCGCGGGAAAGGCCAGCACTCCCCCCGCTGTGAAGGTGGACTTCGAGAAGATAAGCCAGCGGATTCTGGCGCTGCCGGTTCCGCCCAAGAATTACGAGGAGTTGCTGCCGGGCAAGGATGGGGAGCTTTTTATCGAAGAAGGCCCCTCTTTTCAACCGTTGAATGGTTCGAGCTCGCTCACCGCGTATCGGTTTGCGCTGAAAACGCGCAAGACGGACAAGCTTTTGGATAACCTGTGGGCGTTCTATGTGTCTGCCGATGGCGAGAAAATGCTTTACCGGACCGCTGGTGGACCGGGGAGCGCCGCCGCCCCGCAGTCGTGGTCTATTGCGCCTGTTCCCAAGTCCGAAGCTTCCGCCTCCGGGACTTCGAACCCGCCGCCACCAGCGGGAAAGCCTTTGAATCTCGCGTCCATGGAAGTGCGCGTCGACCCGTCTGCCGAATGGCGGCAGATTTATCACGAGGCGTTCCAGCTGGAGCGCGACTTCTTCTACGATGGCGACTTCCACGGCTGGGACCTGAAGGCGGCAGAGAAAAAGTATGAGCCGTACCTCGCGGGAGTGGGCTCGCGGGACGACCTCAATTACCTTTTCCGGGAAGCGTTCGGAAATCTCACCGTGGGCCATCTGTTTGTCGCGGGTGGCGATAATCCGGAGGTCGAACGAGTCCCGGTGGGCCTCCTGGGCGCGGACTACCGGATCGAGAATGGCCGTTATCGCTTTGCGCGTGTCTATGACGGAGAGAATTGGAACCCGGAACTGCGCGCGCCGTTGACTCAGCCCGGCGTGGACGTTGTCGAGGGCGAATACCTGCTCGCCGTCAACGGCCGCGATGTGCCCGGCAGCAGCGACGTCTATAGCTTTTTTGAGATGACCGCGAATAAGCCCGTCGTTCTGCGCGTAGGTTCGGACCCGGGCGGCTCAGGCTCCCGCGAAGTGACCGTGGTTCCGATTGCGAGTGAAACCGGCCTACGCAATCGCGCGTGGGTTGAAGAGAACCGCCGCAAAGTGGATCAACTCAGCCACGGGAAGCTGGCTTATATCTACCTGCCCGATACGGCCTCCGGGGGATACACCTCTTTCAACCGCTACTTCTTCCCGCAGGCCGGAAAGCAGGGAGCCGTGGTGGATGAGCGATTCAACCATGGCGGCACCAACACCGATTACATCCTCGACTATTTGCGCCGGACGCTGATGAATTACCGTACCACACGCGACGGTGAAGACATGACCACGCCGGTAAGTCTGATCCGGGGACCCAAGGCTATGATCATCAATGAATACGCGGGTTCCGGCGGCGATGCGATGCCCTGGCATTTTCGCCAGGCGCACATCGGTACCCTTGTAGGGAAACGCACTTGGGGAGGCCTGGTGGGATTCTTCGGGCCGGGAGAGTCGCTAATGGATGGAGGGGTGGTGACTGCGCCCAGCCGCGGTTTCTGGACTCCGAACAACGCGTGGGAAGTGGAAAACCACGGCGTGGCGCCGGACGTGGAGGTTGAATTCGACCCCCAGGCCGTACGGGAGGGGCACGACCCTCAACTTGAAAAAACCGTCGAGCTGCTGCTTTTGGAACTGGAGAGGCATCCCCTCCCCGTCTACCACAAGCCGCCCTATCCGAATTACCATCAGGGCGCGGGGGGAGGGAGGACTTCGAATTAGGTCCGAATTCCAAACTCCTGCATCAGCTTGTCGGTTTCGCGGTAGGCTTCCGTGACCCACTCGACAATCTTTTCGGGTTCGGGTGAGTACTCCAGTTCGATACTGATAACCCCGTTGAAGCCGACCTTTTTCAGCTCCGCGAGGTAAGGGCGGAAATTCACCACTCCTCGCCCCGGCGGCAAATCGCCATGTTTCGTTCCGTCGCAATCGGAAAAGTGTGCATGGGCGATGCGCCCCTGCAATTCGGAAATCTCCTCCGGCGGCGTATGGGCCAGCGCCAGGTGCGAGATATCCAGATTGGCGCGCACCGCGGGGTCGTGAACGTCATTCAAAAAAGTGACCATTTTTGCCAGCGTGTTCACGATGGAAAGTTGAAAGGGCTCGAGTTCGATGGCGATTTCAATGCCCAGCCCCGCGGCGTAGTCGCCCAACTCCGCCACCGCTTCCACGGCCCATTTCCATTGATCGGCGGGCGCAATGACTTCCTGTTGCCAGATGTATTCTCCCAGCACCAGCAAGAGATTTCGGGCCTCGAGCTCGTAAACCAAGTCGAGGTATTCCTTGGCCCGGTCAACGTGGAACCGTCGCACCGATCGATTGAAATCCGCGATCCCCAAGGCACAGCAGCACACGCTGATCACGGGAAGCTTGACCTCGTGGCAGGTGTCCTTAATCAACTTGCGCTCTTTAATATCGATCTCCAGCGGGTCGGCGAAAATATCGATGGTGTCGAAACCGATCTCTTTCGTTTTATGAATGCCTTGCTTGGTACCCACGGGGGAACCCAACCAGGCTGAATTAATGAGTCCGAGTTTCATGCGTTTTCCTCCTTGATCTCCGCCGGCCGTACCGGCCGATGCTGATCGAGCGAACGGTAGCAGGCTTCCACCAGCGCCACCGTATTGAGGTTGTCCCGTCCGCTGAGGACGGATTCGCGGCCCTCTTCCAGGCTGCACAAGAGCTCTCCCATCGTACCCTCAAACGCGTCGGGGAACCAAACTTGCGGCCATGTCGGGGAGAACCAACAGCGGGGCTCTCGCTGCGTGGTAAAGCGGATCGTGCTGGGGACGCGGGCGGGATAGCATGGCCATCCGATGGTGCCCTCCGCCATTCCCGCAGTCCCTTCCACCCGCCAGTTGATGTGGATGTCCGACGCCCCACCCTCGCGCGCCGGTCCGGTCCAAACATCGTCCCACGCTGCCGCGCGCAAACCGTTTGCATATTCCAGGATGTAAAGCACAATGCCGTCGCGGTGGGGGAATTCCGTTCGGGGATCCGGGCGCGCACTGGCATAAACATACTCCGGATCGCCGAAGAGATAGCGAAAAGAGTCCAGGTGATGGATGCTCATGAACATGAGCGTCACCTTGCCATAATCTTTTGCCCATGATTGCCAGTGGGGGATGGCGCGCATGTCCACCGTGGCGAGTATTGGCTCTCCCAAGTACCCCCGCCCGAGCACGGTCTTCAGAGCGCGGACGGAGTGGTCATAGCGCATGTTCTGATTCACACAGAGTCGCACCCCGGCACGCTCGCAAGCCACCACCATTTCCTGAGCCTCCCGATAACTTGTAGCCAAGGGCTTCTGCGCCAGGATTCCACGGATGTGCGGGTGCTCGAGCGCCGCGTGCAAAATCGCGGGTTGGGCGGCAGGCGGAACCGCGATGTCAAGCACCTCAATCCGCGCGTCGGCCAAAAGTTCCTGCCACGTGCTGTGGACCTTTGGGACTGCCCGCAATTCCGCCGTCGCGCGCGCCTCAACAAAATCTTTGGAAGCAATCGCCACCACGTTGAAGCCTGCATTCTTGTAGGAGACAAGGTGAATGTCGCGCATGATAAAGCCCGCCCCAATAGCGCCAATGCGGAAATCCTTCTTGCGGGGAGGAACAGGCAGGTGTTCTAAATTCAGGTCAACGTTCATTCAACGCTCTCCGTCTGCTTCGCGTGCGAAGACACCGAAGGAGTAGATTCACTGGATCGCAAGCGCGCTGATTCTACGCCGACAACCGGCGAAAATCACCCTCTTCTTTTTCGTCCCTTAGGGATTCCTGATGGTCCCACGGAGGGATTACGTCGCCGTGTCAAGGCAAAGTAAGAAGATCCGGTTGTTAGCAAAGTCAGAAGATCCTGTG
>CAZCVY010000203.1:0-12510 GCA_964501985.1 uncultured Acidobacteriota bacterium
GGTTTCGCCGCTCCGGCCCCATCACAGCCCGTCTCCAGAAGCACGGTTAGGCCGTTGTGCGGCCAACTGGACGGTATTACGGTCACGTGCGGATGATGTTCAATAATGACGGCAGGGTGAAAAGCCACAGATGGACGCAAAGTCCGGGTACACCGGCGCTTGATACCTGATTTACGTCACCTCAGGCCGGAGCAGCCTTGCATTTCTGTCCAATTCGGCGCAGACTGCCATGCGAATAAAACCATTGGAGGCAAGCCGATTCTCACCGACTTCATTGTCGCTGTTAACGCGAACCCCGAAAAAGTCGTGGTGAAATTTGCGACCCTCCACGACATGAGTTTTGTTTTAAGGTGGCGGGAAACGCTGGGCGCGAATCCTAAGCCCACTCAGAGAGACGCAGTTGACTTCGCGGAGCTCGCGCGCGAGCGCTTTATTGCGGACTCAAAATTGGGTCAGCCCTATATTGAAACGCTGGGAAAGATGCAAGAACACATCGCCCGCGACCCGAAATGTGAAGTTGCTGGATTCATGCTCCTAAAATGCGACTGGTTTTACGCCTCCCAAGTAATTGGCATCTGCCATTTTCGCCGAACGTGGTGCAACAACATCGTTTTAGATTATCTAGCAACCCACCCGCTAACCCTAGGAGAAACGGAAGACACTCGACACAAAGTGAAGGGCATCGGGACGGTGTTGCTTTGCTGCCTCAGCCGGATCGCAATCGAGAATTCTTGCGAACTGATCTGGGGTGAAGCGACTGATCGTTCTTGCGGCTACTATGAAAAGCTTTTCGAGCTGGAGGTAGTCAAGGACCTCATTGTGGTCCCAAGGGACAATTTCACTTTATGCGCCAATCGCAAATTGGATTGGCAGGGCAACAATGATGTTAATACAATGAACTTGGGGGCTGTTAGAGAGCTGTACGAGATTGAAAAAACACATCCGCCTTTGGTGGGCAAGAGGACCATTATGGCTGGGTCAAGGCGGCAACTGGTCGACCATTTCTTGGATTTGCCACGACACGTACAAAACGAGATCGCGCAGACTCTCGGGCTGCTTAAAGAGGGTGACAGTCACATCCTGGAAGACCAGTGGTGCAGAATCTTGTTTCAGCGCGCTGACCAAAACGGAAAGCTTCACGAGCTGTGGAACGAGGTTGAGAAACGACATGACGATGGAGAGCCAGAGAAGAATCCATTCGTGCGTTGAACTAAGAGGGGTTTCGAATGCACAAGCATTTTGCTGATTGGCATCGGACTGCAGGCATTGAGCCGAACTCTGAGACCTCACCCAAACATTGGGGTGTTATAGATGAGTACCGGCCGGAGGTCGAGGAAATCATCTCGTTTGCTCGTTTCTTTTATGGTTTTCGCAGCGCAGAGGACACGTCGATGGATAAGTTTGGAACATCGTTACAGGACGCGGATCCAAGCTTTTCAATGCAGAGTCATAAGCAGCATCTATCGGTTTTTGCCGGCGCTGAACTCATCGCGGTCATTGAGCGAGATGAACACGAGAGTCTAGCTGACCTTGCGGCGTTATGCTTGGTATGCGGCGCGGCTCAGGGCATGCGCGGAGTGATTCCAATTCCTATGATGCCACAGATTGCGGCCCGTTATATCGAAAGTCGGACGAGCAAGCGAGCCTTAGCCAAAGTCGCATCGGATGAAGCTGAGGACGATTTGAAGATTGAAAATCTGGAACGCGAACTGAGGATTGTGGGTGAAGAAACGAACATGTTGTGGTGGCTGATCTCGGAATGCAGCCGTGATCGAAACGAATCATGGAAAGCCCTCAGACTGCCAGCAACGTCTATCATCGCTGGCAAGGAACTCGCGGATCTGACGCGGGTCATTCCAGGCCCCGTTGCAGCGGCTGCCTTTCTCGATCGCGTGGTTCGACATTCAAGTTCAGCCAAACCTCCTAAGTTTATAAAAGTGATGGACGCGGTGGAGAGGACACCCCGTGAATGGCGCGAGCAATATCCCTTCAAGCCTGGCGGTCTTATTGACCTAATGCCGATTAGCAACGGGATAAAACTATCGGTTACGGTTTCTGACGGCAACGACTGGTCGCCGGTCTTCGAGAAAGGAACTGCCATGCCAGCTAACTCAACTATCGCCCCCGGTGTCCTCGCGTATCAGGTATTCTTGGAACGTTTGCTGGCGCGCCTGCCGGAAGAAATTGGATGATCATATGAGTGCACTACCGCCACAATCGCCCCCGATCCCTAAGAAGTCAGAAGCCGTGCCGAAGGCTGCTCAAGACGCGTTTCCAGCGCCCGACGAGCTCGCCACCGGGCTGAGCACGCCGGGGGAGACGCCAGAATACATCGATCTCCCGCTAGGGATGCAACTCACTGAAGCTGCTGCTCTAGACCTTGCTGAATCCAGGCCGGTACAATGGGTTGTGTTAGCGGGTCCCATTGATGCTGGCAAGACGACACTCCTGATTAGCCTGTATGAGCTGTTCCAATGGAAAAGAGTCGAGGGATACGCATTTGCTGGATCCAGTACTCTGCCTGCCTTTGAAGAGCGGTGTTATCTGTCCCGCAGGAGCTCCGGGAATTTGGTCCCGCACACACAGCGGACGCAATACACGGGACCGGATCCCAAGTACCTCCACCTGAGGGTCCGCTCCACCGAGGGATTGCGCCAATTCAGGGATATTCTATGTACGGACGTGTCAGGCGAGATGTTTGAACACGCGCGTGATTCGACGACCGAGTGCAAGGAGATGATTTTTCTAAGGCGCGCCAACCATTTTCTCCTTTTACTGGATAGCGAAAAGGGCGTTCAGTCGGACAAACGCTGGGCGATGGTTGAAGATGGGAGGGGACTACTGCGGTCTTGTGTCGATAGTGACATGATCGGGGCGGATTGCATGGTGAATATTGTTTGGTCGAGATTTGACTATTTCATCGCGGAAGGGGCTAACGACGAACACCTGCTTTTTCGTACCCAGGTCGAAAAGGAGCTCCGTGGGACCTTTGGTAGATTGATCCCAAACCTCACGTTCAGCGAGGTCACTGCACGGCCACTGAAGGCGCCGGAACTCGGTGTCGGACATGGGGTACCCTCCCTCTTCAAACAGTGGGTAACAGCTTCAGCGGGAATCAAGGAGCTTGATTTGTTTCCGAAGTCGTATTCGGGGGCGCGTGAGAGTGAATTGTTCGGCGCTCGACATTTTTCTTCAGCGGCAGCCAATGACGAATCTAACAGATAGCCACTTCTTGTTAATCGGACTTCCCAGTACGGGAAAAACGAGCTTTCTTGCGGCTCTATGGTATATGGTGGGTCAATCCGGGTCCGATTGCGGGCTGCGCCTCGAAAAAGTTGACGGCGAAATCCAATACCTTAACCAAATCCGCGATGCTTGGTCAAAATATCGACCTGTGCCCAGAAACAACGCCGATTCTGAGACGGCTGTATCGATGTGGCTTAGAAGCCGCGCGACAGGCAATGTGGGGCGCCTTAGCTTTCCAGATCTCTCTGGCGAAGCCTTTAGATGGCAGTGGACTCAGCGGCAGTTGACTACGAGTTACGATAAGAGTCTTCGTGAGGCGGCAGGGGGAGTTTTATTCCTGCATCCTGAGAAAATCATCAAACCTCACCGCATCGATATTGTTAATTTGGTCCTCCAAGACATCGGTGGCGATGACGTGGAAGACAAGGCGAGAATCAAAGACAAGCCCTGGGATAAGGATAAATCGCCGACACAGGTGCAATTAGTCGATGTCCTACAATTTATGAATGCCCGTAAAAAATATCGTAAGCCGTTTCGACTGGCCATAGTGGTATCTGCTTGGGACCGCATTACCCCGAGCGACCGGCATCCCTCTGAGTGGGTTGCAACGGAGCTACCGATGCTCCGACAATTCCTGGAGTCTAATGAGGAGCTTTTTGAGGTTTCGTACTACGGTGTCAGTGCTCAGGGTGGCCGATACGCTCTCCCGCATTTTTGGTCAGGAAATTTCGACAATTGCCAGGTGTTTTCCAAGCGAGTATGTAAGCATAGCGACCCGATTTCTGCATGGCTATGGGAGAGATTCGATCCGAGCAGTCGCACGACCTTGGATTTGCTTCAGAATGGAAGCGAGACCACACAGCTCCAGAAGAGAGCACTGGCTGAAGACCTCAATAGACTTATGGCCAAGCCTGATGTTTATGACGAAAACCGCTTTGCGGAAGTCGAGTTCCGACCAGAAACCGAGAGTTTACTACGATATTTTGGTTTGCAAAAGGAAGCAGAAAAACTATATCTAGCGCGCCTACTCTTGGAAGATGCGTACCCCAACGAACTGTCGCGAGACAGAGAGCACGCTCAAGAAGCGTCAAACCTCCAACAGAAACTGCCGGCTTGTCGCGTTTCGGTTGTGGGAGACGGCGTTAAGATGCCGAATGATGTGACTGAGCCGATCCAATGGTTAATGCGCTGACACCTTTACAGTTCGACGCTGGAACTGAAGGGCTACTGCTGCATCAGGCGCTTCACGGTTACGCGGAGGGGCACCGTCTCCTTGAAAGCTCGATTCCCATACCCGACGACCTGAAGCGCTTGATGCTACGCATGAGCGATCTCTCGGGCACTTCGATAGTAAACGGATTTCAAGATTACATTACAGGTTACCCGCTCCCATCCCTTGGCGCTTACGCCCTCGCAAGGACTTGGTATGCCGCTGAAATGCCCAGGCCAGGGTGTGTGTGGACTCACACTTTCGTAATACCCGCCTCCGTTATAGCTCGAATCCCTTCATTGGCCGCAGTCCAACCATTTTTCAGACGTCCCAATGGACAATCCACTGGCGACAGTTACTCAAAGCCGATACCCCTCGGTCCCGAATGCGCTGTTCGCACCTGCGAATGGGATTCAGACCGACAACTAAAGATGCAGGCCCTCCTTGCAGCCCACTATCAGAAGGGCTCCCCTCCACTAATAATCGCCGCGGCAAATGCGGACGAATACACAGACCTGATTTTCGCTGCGTGGTCCCAGAAGTGGCCAGCACTTCGAATGAGGTTTACATTCTGTACAGGCTCGCTTTCCGCTCGAACCTTTGAGAAACAGCCACTGGACGTTCAATGCGTGCCGACTGCTTCGACCCGGCTAGTGTTCCGAGAGATTGCGGAAGCCGGACTCGGTGCGCCGACCCTGATGCACCTCGCTCCGCTCGACTTCCCGCGGTGGGCTGTTTTGGCCGCAAATGACGCGGTGCGGTGCGAGGGAGGGCCGGTCAGAAAGTTTCTCTGGGCAGTAGCCGATGAAGACAGCACCCCTGCGGATTTCGAATCGTTTGTGAAGATTTATGATGGCCTCGATCAATCATCGCCCGCTTCGAGCACAGTGGAACTTACTGCCGAGCTCTTCCCCCGCTCTACGGACGGGCAACGCTTAAAGAAGGCGGTTTTTGGAGGTCAAAAAGCGGCGCTAATTCCAACTGTCGACCCAAAAGATATGCTGTTCGCGCTGGCCACCACCCATCATATGGGGAGTTTTGATCCGCAGGTATTGTCTCTTACAGAGCAAGCATCTCGTCTGCTAACGAAGGAACCCACACTTGGATGTCTATTAATAGGAGAGCTTTTCCGAGCTTCGCTAAATCCTACTGGTGACGAAATACTGACGAGTCTCATTCTAGCGATGCGTCCTGAAGACGCTTTGGTGTTCGCGACCGATCAGCAACAGTTCCTTCCGACTCTCTTTCGAGCCAATCCGAGACTGGCAACCTCGGCCCGTCTATGGCTGGCTGCATTGGATCGTAAACGCGAGCTATTCGAGGCTCTTGTCGCCCAGCCAAGCATAGAACCAGAAATTCTGTGTGGAATTATCAGCGCTTTGTTAGATAGCGGCTGCGACTGCTTTATTGGGCGAGCGTTTGCGAAATGGGGCCGAGTCGCAGTATTTCAAGCGCTGGATTGGGGTGAAGCTCACGACGGCTCCGTGTCAGAAACTTGTCGCTCGGCCCTCACTTTCTATGTACCGGACGTAATGAGCTGGGTTGGGAAGGGGCGAGCAAAATCTACGGCCATACTTGTCGCCGTCGCGCATGTTGTGGCGCCTTATTCCAGCCAAATCGCGCGTGATCACTCCACAGTCTGGCTTCGTACACTTCATGCTCTAAGCGAGAACGATCAAGAGGAGGAGGCAAATTACATATGTGCGTTTCTGCTAGCTTTAGCGCTCTGCAATGCTCCACCTGCCCCCCTTGATCTTGTTTCCGAGTCCTTTGAGCGAGTTCACCAATTGCAAGAAAAAGAGGAGCTTACAGACGACGCATGGTTCATTTTGGAGCCTCTCGTCCCGGAATTGAAATGGGGCAAGAATTGGGACAAGTGCGAACGCATGAGGAGAGCGCTAATGTCAGCCTTCGTGCGACACGGTTGGCCAGCCCATCAGTTGAGGGAGCGGATAAAGAATCCAGATCTCCTGAGACAGTTGCTAAAAAGTGCACGGAAGATAGACAGTGGATACTATTTTGAGGAAATCTAGGCAAGCAGCCCTATCAGTCCACGCTCGTTCTCCCAAGTCGGCATTAGATTGAGAGCCCCTGCCGCCGGCGCCGCTGTGCCCACGACATACCATTGTGTGGTGCGCAAGACCTATCGGCCGGCAGTTGGTCAAGTCGCCAAACCGTCTTTCTGTTACTTTGGGGGGATGTGAGGGATGGCGCGGCGCAGCGCACATTCGGAAATGTAGAAACTCCAGGCACGGGCGGGGCGCCCGTGCCGCAGATGCGTAACGGAGTCTCGAGAGGGCCGCAGAACCCCGGGCGTTCCTAGCAGCAATAACTTGCCTTCTACGCGACCAGGCGACGGTGCGGTCACTTGGCAATCTCGACGTAACCATCCACGCGCAAACCGACGGGCAAGTTCTTGGCGTCGTCAAGTTGCACCAGCGTTTCGAGAATTTTCTTGTCGACGTGCTCGGTGGGCTCGTCCGTCTGCACGTTCTTCTTACCCAGTTGCTCGCCGATCTCAACCACCTTACCCCAGAACTTGCGCTCGCCGAAGGCCCGCGCCGTCACGTAAGCGCGCTCACCCAGGCGCAAGCCTGAAACGTCGGCCTCATCCACATCCATTCGTACCCGCAGCACTTTGCAGTCTCCCAGCGTAAAAACGGGGTCAGGATTGCTGTTTGAACTCACTACCGTTTCGCCGGCGCGGTGATGGCGGCGGAGAATGACTCCATTGAGAGGCGAGCGAACAAACGTCTTCTCGTATCGTGCTTCGTCCTCCGCCAATTGCGCTTGTGCTAACTGAACCTGCGCCTGCCCCATGGACACATCTTCGGAGCGCGCGTCGGCGTCAATTAATTTGTAGTGCTCGAGCGCGGCATCGTAGCGGGCTTTGGCCACATGGTATTGATTCTCGAAATTCTCCGTCTCCTCGCGCGAGACCACACCCTTTTGATAGAGCCGTTCGCGGCGCTCCATATCTGACTTGGTGTTCTGCATGTTGGCTTCAGCTTCGTTGACTGCGGCCAGGGCCTCGGCTCGTTCCTGCTGGCGCGATCCGTGGATGACCTTTTCAAGGCTTGCCTGCTTGTCCTCCAAATTCGCCCGGGCGGCCAGAACCGTGGCACGATAATCGTCATTCACGAGTATGGCCAGTACTTGGCCTTTCCTGACCGTGTCCCCTTCATCGGCCAGCACCGACTGAAGCTTGCCGGTCAATTCCGCGCTGACTTTCACACTCTCCGAGAGCGGCTCAACCAGACCGGGACCCGCAATCCAAGAGCCGTGAGCCGGAACGGTAAGCTCGCTCGATTCGGGTGCGTGCGTCTCCGTTGCCTTGCCGTGGCGGGAGATGAGCAATCCCGTCATGACTCCCAAGGCCAATCCCACCGCGATCATGTAAAGTGTGCTCCGTTTCATATTCTCCTCCTAAATTCGCCGTTGGCGTCTTGCCATTCCGGGATGGCGCAAGGCCGGCTGTCAGCCGTCACGCGTGTCCAAAATAAAAGCTTCGCATCGACGGAGGACCTGCGGCTCTGCCGCTGGCTATGCAGGCTGGCTGCGCCTGCCCGGAACGCTGTCCTGACATCCAATTCCATCCTCACTGCGCCGGAGGCTGAGCCTCCGGCGCGGCGAGGATGAGAGAAAAGGGCCGTCGCGGCCCGGAAGGGCGGAGCCCACCGGCAAAGCAGAGCGGCGAAGCCGCAGGGCTCATTTGTTTTGGACACCGGTGATCAGCGGTTACACGATGGTTGCTCCGCACTGTGTGCACGTCCCGGTGAGCGCGGGCGCCGGTGCGCGGAGTTCGGTAGCCGGCGAATTTCGCAAGATCCGTCCATCTTCGATATGAACCACGCGATCGCCGAACTCCAGCACACGGTTGTCGTGGGTGACGATTACCACAGCGCGGTCTTGCCGGTGTGCCAGATCGCGGAGCGTTTCCATCGCCATGCGCCCGCTTTGCGAGTCGAGCGCTGCCGTCGGCTCGTCCGCCAGAATCACTTGCGGGTCACCCGCGATGGCGCGGGCAATGGCGACGCGCTGCTTTTGGCCGCCACTCAGATCGGCGGGAAACGAGGTGTACTTGTCGCTCAAACCCACCATTTCCAGGCACTCGTGGGCGCGACGTTTGGCCTCGGGGCCGCGGATGTTCTTGAGGTCGAGCGCCATCTCCACGTTTTCTTCCGCCGTCAAGGTGGGAAACAGGTTGAAACCTTGAAAAATGAAACCGATGTTGCTCAGGCGGATGCGCGGCAAATCCTTTTCCTTGAGGTGAGTGATCTCCTCCCCCAAAATTCGCACGCTGCCCGAAGTCGGCCGCAAGATGCAACCCAGGATCGAAACCAGGGTGGTCTTGCCGCTGCCCGAGGGTCCCATCAGTAGCATCACCTCGCCGCGCTCCACATCCAGATCCACGCTGTCCAACGCGCGAAATGCCGCGGGGCCTTCGCCGTAATCCTTAATGAGTTTTCGAACTGAAACGGGAGTTTGCATAAACGCTCCTTTTGCCGTTCTTGCCTGGCGAAGCAGGTCCTACTGCTTGAACACCAAAGCCGGATCGAGTTTGGTGACCTTGTTGATGGAGACGAACGCCGCGATCACGCACATCGATACGGTCACGACGAACATGCCGACCCCGAGCTGCCAGGGAAGCTCGATGTTCGCCCCACCCTTGCCGCTCTCGCGAACGATGAAGACACTGAGGGCGATGCCCAGCGCATATCCCAGCACTGCCGCAATCACTGCCTGCTTCATAATGACGCGGTAGATGTAGCCGTTCGTGGCGCCCATGGCCTTGAGCGTGCCAAACTCCCGCAGGTGATCCATGGTGGTGGAGTAGATCGTCTGGGCCACGACGACCACGCCCACCACCAATCCCAGCGCCGCGGCCATCAGAACCGCCATTCCCGCTCCGGTGGTGAACATCCAGTAATGGCGCGTCATATCCGAGAACTGCTGGCGAGTTAAAACGTCGACGTCCGTGAGGCCTGCTTCCAGGCGCCGCTGAAGATCCCCCACGTTCACGCCCGCCTGGGCCTTCACCAGAATGAACATCGTCTGGTCGTCACGCAGGCTGGCATAATCCAGGGCGTTGCGGTAATTGGTGAAAACGTAGGCCGAGGTGGTGAACGACCGGAGGCCTTGCGTGATACCCACCACGCGGGCGCGGTGGCCGACAATTTCCGCCTTATCTCCCAGCCCGTGCACTCCCAGCTTGGGGAAATAGATCCGGTCGACAAACACGCTGTCATCAACTTTCAGATCTTCCCGTTTGCCGGCGACAATATTCCACGCCTGCCCCATGGTGGATTCCGGATTCACGCCCACAATCTGGGTGGCCTCTTCCTGGCCGTCCGCACGCTTCCACCGGCTGAACCGCACGATGTAGTTTTGGGCTTCCGCGACGCCGGGCGTCGCCCGCACGGCATAGACCTTGCGCTCGGAGAAGGGAATACCCTGTTCGATGTACGGCACGTTTTTGGCGACGATCCACAGGTCGGCGCGCGAGTTATCCACCAGCGCCGTGGTGGTGTGCGAGAAGCCCAGGTAAAGCCCGAGTTGCACCACAATTAGAACCACGGCGAACACCACGCCGGTGAGAGTTACGGCCAACCGGACCCGGTCATGAAACAAGTTGCGTACAGCAAGCGGCGGCACAGTTCACCTCACTTTGCATACAGCGATTCGATTTGCCCTGTGGCATGGGCCAGTTGGGCGTGCGCCAGGTTGTAGCGATAGAGAGCGTCGATCAGATTGTCGTGGGCGCGGGCCGGGAGTCCTGAGCCGTGATCAATGCAATGTTGTTAGCGATTCCGGCCGCGAAGCGTTCACGCGCCTGCCCGAGTTCTTTGTCAGCAAGGGCGAGGCCGGACCGCGCCACGTCCACTTGACTGCGGCCGGATGCGAGGTCGGCCTCGGCGGCTCTCACTTCCTCCACGATGGCATCGCGCTCGCCACGCTGCTGGTTCGCGATTTCCCTGACTTCGAGACTGGCTTTGGCTTCTTCCGCGTGAATGCGGCCGCTGGTCCACACGGGCACGCTCACGGTGGCGGCAAGGACATAAGTGGGAATTGAGGAAGAGAGCGATGTTCCCTGATAATCCCACGTGCCGCCCACACTCAGCGAAGACAGCCGTTGTTCGCGCGTGAACTGTCGTTTGATCCGCGCTGCGGCTTCTTGAGAGGCAAGCGATTGTAGCTCTGGCCGGTTTGCCAACGCGGAAGAGATGCTGGCGTCGCCTGGGAATTCCGGCGTGGCATTGAAGTAGGATTGGTCGGTCAAGTGAATTTGCTGGCGTGGGTCCAAATCCAAAAGTCGTGCCACGCCATACAGAGCCTTCTTGCTGTCCGCCTGCGCCACCAGCAGCGCTTGCCGGGCATTCTGCAATTCCACGTTGGCGCGAACCGTATCGAGATTGGTGCCGATTCCGATTTCCTCCAGTTGCTGCGCCTGGTCGGCCAAAGCCACGGCCAAATCAGGCCGCGACTGCACTGTCCCCACCTGTTCGGCGGCGCGCAATGCGGCAAGGTACTGCGAGACCACCAGCAGTGTTGTCTGCTCGCGTACCGATTGCTCGTCGTGCCGCGCAGACTCCCTGGAGGCTCGCGACGCTTGCGCGTTGCGCCATAAGGTCAGGTCGAAAATCGGCGTGGAGAACTCCGGCCCGGCATCGAAGACTTGAAAGGGTCCCACATGGTGCGGAAAGATTGGCAGGGCTTTGCCAAATGTCGAACCCAGATTAATGCGCTCGGCGCTATCCGATACTTTGAGAGTTGCTTGGGGCAGCAGGCCGGCGCGAGCCACGTGAATATCTTCTTGCCGCTCGGCCACCGTGAGGTTCGCGTTCTGGACCTGCGGGTTGGCCTGAAGTGCCAAACGCACGGCTTGCTCGAGTGTGAGTTGAACGATGGATGGCTCCTCCGCGGCTGGCACATTCATTGCGGATAGTCCTAGAACTAGGAGTAATTTCGCTGCGGTTCCAAAGTGCCGCCTCAATGTACACCCCCAATATGGTTAACGTCGGTTACAGCCTTAACATTGTTAAGCATCAAGGCAAAAAAATTTACGCCTGGAGCCCGCGGACCAAAGTGTCCGCCAAGTGCTGGATCAAGGTATTTCGGTCGGCCCAGGGAAATCCTTCAGTAGTAATGAGCAGAGACGTGAGCCCGTGCATCACCGACCATGCCGTTTGGGCAACCATCTGGGGATCGCCCGGGCGGAGCTTTCCTTGGTCTATTCCTTGTTGAATCTTGCTGACCAGGTACTTAAATGATCTTTCCCCCGCCGAACCCGAAAACTGAAAGGGATTATCAACATCGCGGCTGTGTGGGGTCATGAAGACTACGCGATAATGCTTGGGGTGTGACAGCCCGAAGTTGACGTAGGCAATGGTCCCCCGGCGGAGGCACTCGACCGGGTCGTTTTCCGCCTGATCGAGGGCCTCTAACTCGCACTGGAGCTTGGCGAAGGCCTCCTCGCAAACGCTCCTAAACAAATCCCACTTGTCTTTGAAGTAGAGATAAATCGTGGTGGGCGAATACTCGATCTTCCTGGCGATCGCGCGCATGGAAACGTTTTCGACCCCTTCTTTGAGGAACAACTCGCGTGCTGCCTCGAGGATTTCCTCCCGCAAGTGTTCCTTCTGCCGTTCGCGCCGTTCCTTGATTCCCATAGTTTCGCTATACTTAACACTAGTCTGTCACTGACTAGTGTTAAGTGTATGGAATGTTCCAGCCTTGTCAAGCAAATTTTTTGAAGATTGCGAAAACTCAGTTCTCCAGCCCCAAGGGGCTTGCCCAGCAGCAGGCGCGGACCTGCTTTGGGCTTTGTTCGCTGCGGGCAAGAAAAACTTACGGGGGAGAGCGGCCGCTGACCTGCATAACAGGTCTGACGCGCTACGGAAGGTTTGCAGCAAAAAGGAATTCTTAAAATACGTTAGAAGCCGGAATTTCTATGAAAACAAAGGAAAACAAGGCACAAGGCCCGAATAAAAACAGACATTTAGGGGACTGACTTACTTGGCTCATCCACCACTGTTGCCGAGAACATCTTGGAG
>CAZCVY010000204.1:0-12468 GCA_964501985.1 uncultured Acidobacteriota bacterium
CCGTGCGCTCGCATGGCGCTGATGTATTCGGGAGTCACACCCTGCACTTTCATGCCGATCAGCTCATCCACCGTCGGGGTCAGCCCTGCGGCGTGAATCTGGCGGATGTATTCCGGCGTAACATGCTGCACCTTGAGACTGATGAGTTGGTCCGCATCGAGATTCTTAAGGCCGACGGAATTGAGGCCGTCGATGTAGGATTCCTTCGCCGCCGGCGGAGCAACTTCCTGAGGGTCAGGCGGATCCCCCGCCGCGGATCCCGCCTTTGCCTCGGCGCTCTGCGTCGCTGCCTCAGCGAAGCTGGGCAGCCTCATCGCAGAGGCCACCACGCTTTCCAGCGCGCGCGCCGCCCGGGCAGCACGCGCGGCACGCAAGGGCTCCATCATCCCCCGCAGAGACGCGGGGGAGGCGGAGCGTGATGCCGATGCAACCGATCCAAGGGCTGGGGGCGTGCTGACCGGCAACATCCCCGTCCGCAGCGGGGAGATGCCGCCAGTCGGATCGAACAGGCCTCGCGCCGTGCCCATGAGTCCCGTTCCCGCCAAAACCACGAGCGCGAGACAAAGCGACGCGGCCGCCAAGCCCATGCTCCGTGCCCCTTGGTGCTGGACTTCAAGGCCCGTCAGCCGAAGCACTCGAGACCGGAGTCTGCTGCCATTGGACGCCATGGCGAGACGCGGCGCACGTCGCCATTCCTCCATCAGCATCAGCGCACGGGCGTAATCCGGAACGCCGCCGCACACGGAGACCGCCACATCGTCGCAGCAGTGCTCGCGCTCGGCGCGAATTTGCGCGTTCACCCACCACACCGCGGGATGGTAAAACAGAAGGGTTTCAACCCCCGTTTGAAAGAGGTTCACCCAGGCATCGTGGCGCCTGATGTGAGCGAGTTCGTGCGCGATGACCGCCCCCAGTTGTTCCGGCGACAAGCCGGTCAGGGCGGAAACAGGCAGCAGCACGACGGGACGCAGCCACCCGATGACGGCAGGCGCATCCAGATTGCGGCATTGGCAGTAACGAAGAGCGCGGTTCAGGCCCAAGCGGCTTTCGAGCGCGCGGGCCATGGCCACGAGTTCCGCAGATACGGGCTCCGTTTCGCGGCGTCGCATGCGCTCCAGCACCCAAAGGCCGCCAAGCGCACGCATGCTGAGCACAACAACCCCAGCCAGCCAGAATTCGAGTAGCCAGACCTCCGCTCCTTCGGGAAAGGCCGGACTTCCGCCCTGGCGCGCAGTGCCGGGCTCAACGCTCGCCACGCGGGCACTCGCGGCCGCGGCTGCGGAATGGACCAAAGGCGCTTCGGCCATCGCCGCCATGGTGCGCGTTCCCGCAGCGGGAGCTGGCTGCCGCAACACGAGATAAGTAGCGGCCGGCGCTGCCACCATCAGGACCAGTGTGGCCACGCCCAACGCATAGCGCATGGCCGCGCGGCGCACCACGGATAGCGCCACGGAAAGCAGGAGGGCGAGGGCCAGTCCCTGCCAGAGAAAGTGCAGCAGCGCCCAGCAAATTGCCCGAGTGACGTCCGGAGAGAGCCCAAGGTGTGTCATCGCAGTCCCCTTTCGTAGTTGTCCAGCAAGTGTCGCAGTTTGTCCAACTCTTCCCGCGAAGTTCGACGGCCTTCCAGCGCGTGCATCATGAGCTGGCTCGCCGATCCTTGGAACACACGTTGCAGTACATCACCGGCCAGCGCCCGCTTGGTCTTCTCCTCGGGCTGGCAGGCTTCGTAGACATGCGCCCGCTGCTCCTGGTTGCGGCGCAACGTGCCTTTGGCGGTCATGATCTGCATCAGCTTCAGCACCGTGGTGTATCCGACATCCTTCTCCCGGCTCAGGGCGTCGTGTACGGCACGCACGGTCGACGGCCCCTGCTCCCATAAAACCCGGAGAATCTCGAGCTCGCCGGCGGTGGGTTTTGGAACACTTGATTTGATCATGGGCTATTGATACTACGAAGGGATTCGTATTGTCAACGAAAATCTTCGTACATGGCCAAAAGCCTGAAGCAGTGGATTTCATATGGGAATTTTTGAGAATTACTAGGGTTTTTCGCGAACCGTCACTCGCTCTTCCGCCGGCATTTCCTCCGGGGCGAGCCCTTTCAAGATGGCCTCGCGGGTCCGCTCGATGAGTTTCCCCCGCACCTCGGGAGAGTAATCCGCGGCGGAAATGGGGTCGTGAATAGTGACGCGAACCCGGCCGGGGTGAATCACAAACTGGCCTTTGGGCATAACCTTTCGAGCCCCCGAAACTGATATCGGAACAATGAGGGCACCAGCTTTGATGGCCATGACGAACAAGCCTTTCTTGAATGTCTGAAGGCGGCCATCCGGGCTGCGCGTACCTTCCGGAAACGCCAGAAACGAGTTTCCCGCTTTCAAAGAGTCCACTGCCTGCTCGACCGCGGCAATGGCCCTCTCGCGGTTCTTCCGATCCAGTGGAATGAAGCCGCGGTAAACCATGGCCGTTCCCAGCACGGGCACGCGGAAGAACTCCTTCTTCGCGATCACCAGGACCGGCGGAAGGATGGAAATCACCGCCGGCGGATCACAATTGCTCTGATGGTTGGGCATGTAAATCGCAGCGCGGCCGTGGGGAATCTTTTCCAATCCCTCGACGTCCAGATGAACTCCGGAAAACCAAAGGGCCAGTCGGGTCCCCTTCATGCCTATTTCATAAAGGCTGTCGGTATTCTTCGTCAGCCAGGCGTGAATCAAAAACGGAAATCCCACGACGACGATATAAAGAAACGTGATGATCGTGACGATGGTCGCGCGAATCATGGTTGCCCCGGGGATGAATTGGTGATGCCCTTTAGCCAGCCCTCGCGCAATCGCAATTGGCCAGGCGTGGCCCGTGCGTTTTCCTGAATTTGAACCGAGACTTGGTGCCGCACCCCGATGCGCAATTTGAGGAGCTGAGTTATGCCCTCGCGCGCGATTTGGAGCTCCACCGCCTGGCCAGGGCGCCATAATGGCAGTGTTGGATTCGCCCCTGCACCCAGCGGGTTACTATCGGCCATCATCAAGATGTCTCCTGCCTGCAAGCCGGCCTTTTCCGCGTCACTTCCTGTGTCGACCGAGTCCACTTGCAGCACCCGGCCGGCATTCCGCGAGGCCGAGAACCCTTGCAAAGGTAAATCCTCCTCTCGCGTCACCAAGTTCAATCCGGCATAACCCAGGTAGGTGGAGTAATCAAGTTCCTGTGTTCCCTCCACGTAATCCTTCAAGAATCGAGACAGGTCAAAAGTGGGCGCCAACGCGGCGATGATCGATTGCACGTCGGCAAGGGAGTAATAACGGCCGCGGCGGGCAAAGTCCTGGTTAAGGCGCCGCATCACATCATCCAGGCCCGCGTGATTATCGCTCGCGTGGCGAATGCCCAGATCCAGCAAGTAGCCGAGAAGTTCACCCTTGTTGTAATACGAGATGCTACGGTCGCGCCGATTGTAGTCGGAGTATTTCTCCAGCCACGCTTCCCGGCCCGCCGTCTCGACACTTTGCGAGCGCCGCGCGGGACGGCCTTGCAACACCTCGATGGCGTCCGCGACTCGCGCGAAGAACGTGTCACGATCGATCAGGTCCGCGCGGACCAAGGCCAACTGCGCGTACGTGCTGGTGACTCCCTCGCACAGCCATAGATCGCGCGTATCGTTGCCGTGGATGTAGTCAATGGGTTCCAGCGCCTGAGGCCGGATGCGTTTGACGTTCCAGGCGTGGAAGAACTCGTGGGCCACTACGCTTTCCAGGTATCCTTGCCCGTTCTGGACCGCCGATGCCGGGATAGCAATGGCCGTCCCATCGCGGTGTTCCATGCCTCCCGTGGATCCGCCGTCGCGCGAAAAATGCAGAATGAAAGTGTAGCGAATGAAGGGCAAGTCCTGCATCAATTGGATTTCTTCCCTGGTGATCTTCTGAATGGAATCCAGAACGCGGGCGGGCGAATAATCGCCGCGGTTGGCATCAATGATCAGGCGAACGGTCGCGTGCTTCGCTTCGGCAGCGGATGCACTGGGCGGAATAAAATCCTGCGGGTAAGAGAATTCCTCAAAGTGGCCCGCCTCGACAGGGCTATCCACCAGAGCGTCGTAATTTGCGGCCGCGAACTCATTCCCTTCGCCTTCCAGAAACGTGGCGAGTTTCCATCCGGGGGGAGTTAGATACTTGACCCGCATCGCCCGGCCGCGCTCCTGCGGAAGATAGAAAAGGATCATAGCCAGGTTCAAGAACGAATGATTGCCATCCAGGATGCTGTCAAAGGGTCCGTCCGTGTCGGCATAAACCGAGTAGTGAAAGGCGAGATTGTCGCAAGGGCGGTTCGGTCCGCGCCAGGTGTTGAGATCTTCCCGGTCCAGATCAGCGGGTTGACCATCGCAGTCGCCCCTCAGATCCTCCACATTTTTCACAAAGTCGCGAATCTGGTAGAGGCAGTTCCAGGCGGGAATCTGAATCTCGGTGCCTGCCCTTGCGCCCGGAATGTTCATCGTGACCTGAACCAAGTGCGCCTCCGTTGCGGTCAAATCCAACTGGTAACGAATTGGCTCGGCAGCTCGAACGGAGCACGGGATCACGCAAAGAAGAAGGAGAGACAGCGGAGGCCGGTAACAAGACTTTTTTTGAAGCAGTGGGAAGCGAGGGCCGGTGATAAACAACCCGACCCATCTCGGGCCACCGTGGTCGTCGAATTCTGGAGGATCGTGGCGCAATTTAATTCTGGGCTCTACGGACATTAGCGTGACACTCCGGCCCTAGATTTCGGTAGCCAGGAGTCCACTCGACATCATCGCTTGGCTCGCGCACAACTATAACATTTCGGCGCCTCGGGGCCCTTCCCATCTCAAAATAACGGGTTATATCAATAGCAAGGTTCTCAAGACTGGCGATAATCCTCGCTGCGATAAGGAGGCGAGCGCGAACCCTGTCCTACAGGCCGCCGCGGGGTGGCACGCTGCCCTGCCGAAATTTCCCGAAATACAGTCCGACCCCGAGCAATATCGTTAGCAGGCCGAGCGCCGACTCCTTGGGCCGCAGGGACGCCGTGTAAAACAGCATCCAAGCGCTTGCCACGACGAAGAGGGCTGGGGCCAGGGGGTAACCCCAATTTGTTGCCGGGAGTTTCTTCCATCCGGGGCGCCGGCGCAGGCGTATCGACCCTGCCACCGCGAGGGCCGCGAAGAAAATCAGCGCGAATCCGATGTAATAAACCAAGCTCTCGAATGTTCCAGTCAGAATCATCAGAACCGCTGCCAACAACTGGTAAATGATGGCGAACATCGGAGTTCCCCACCGCGGATGAATGCGCGCCGCCGTGGGGAAGAAACATTTGTCCACCGCCATGGCGAAGTAAACGCGCGGCCCGGCAATGATCATAGCGCCTACACACGAAAGCAAGCCTACAGACATGATCGCGCTGAAAAAGTTTCCTCCCCGCAGGCCGAAGAGTGCGCCCGCTGATTTCTCGCCAATCGCCACGACACCTTTCATCGATTCGAGCGGCAATGCGTAGATGAACGCCACGTTCAAGAGCAGGTACAAGGCCGCGACGGTGAGGGTCCCGGCCACCAGCGAGGCGGGGATCGTCCGCTCCGGTGTTTTCATTTCTCCGGAAACGTAGGTGGCGGCATTCCAGCCGCTGTACGCGAACATCACAAAGATCAGCGACACCGCAAACTGCGCGGGCAGGCTGTGGGATGACGATCGCACCGCAACTTGTGAGAAATGGCTTGCGCTCCCATGGCCGATGACAAACGCGAACGCGAGGAAAAGCACCAGCGCACCGAGCTTGAGCGCCGTGATGAGGTTTTGAACCTTGGCCGCAAGCCTCAACCCCACAATATTTATCAACGAGAATACCACCACAATTCCCACCGCCAACAACTGCCCGTTGCCGGTGTGGAACCACCCATTCCCAGAATTCCCCGCCGGTCCCGCCACGGCGAATGAGGGGGAAAAATGTGAGAAATACTCGGAGAAGGCAAGAGCAGCGGCAGCAATCGGTGCGGAGAATCCTGCGAAAAAGGAAATCCAACCGCTGAGAAAGCCCCAGACCGGCCCCCAGGCCTCGCGCAAGAAAATATACTCGCCGCCTGATTCAGGAAGATTGACGCCCATTTCCGAGTAGCAAAGACAACCCGCAACCGCGACGATAGCGCCTACGATCCAGATCCCGAGAACCAGCGAAGGCCGCCCCAAATCACCCGCTAAAAATCCGGTGGTCGTAAAAATGCCGGTGCCAATCATGTTGGCAATAACGATGGCCGTGGCATGGCTGAATTTAAGTTCTCGGCGTAAGGAAGGTTGAGCCACGCTGGGTTCTCCAATACCGCTGATCGGGATTGCGCGCGCCGAAACCCGACGCCGGGCGGCAGATAAGTGCCGTACACAGCCTAGGGTGGAACCGCCGGAAGCGCAAGGGAGTTCGTGACCCTAACACTTGGACCCACCTCGACAATCCCGCCGGATGCCGCTAGAATGCAAGCTATGCGGATAGCTAGGAACTGCCAGAACCCTTCGCTCTTATCAGGGGCACTTTTCCTTTCCGTGGCGACGGCGGCGATGGTAGGGCCGGGAGCGCCAGGCCTGCTACTGGCGGCCCAACAATCAGGCCAAGGCCTCGCTGGCGCTACCTTCATCAAGCAAGTACCCTACGTGCCCACGCCCCAGGACGTCGTTGAAAAGATGCTGGACCTGGCAAAGGTCACCTCGGACGATGTGGTTTACGACTTGGGATCGGGTGACGGCCGAATCGTAATTACCGCCGCGCAAAAATATGGCGCCCACGCCGTGGGGGTGGAAATTAATCCCGACCTCTATAACGAGTCGAGCAAACGCATCAAGGATTTGGGGCTGGACGACCGCGCGCACATCATTTACGAAGATATGTTTGACGTCAGCGTGCATCGCGCCACAGTCGTGATGCTATACCTATTGACCTCGTTCAATGAAAAGCTGCGGCCGAAGCTGGAGCGGGAACTCCGGCCCGGAACGCGAATCGTTTGTCATGATTTTCACATACCCGGATGGGACGCCGATAAGGTTGTCGACGTGGTTTCCAAGAACGGTATTTCCCACAAGCTGTACCTCTACGTGCGGCCGTAATCGAATTTCCCGCTCATCACCCTTTCGGCCGGCCCCGTCAACGTAACCTCGCCACCCTCGGGCCACGCGATGTCGAGCACGCCGGCTTCCGTCCGCACGTGCACGCGCCTTTCCGTCAGGCCGTTGAGAATGGAGGCCACCGCAGCGCCGCAGGAACCCGTCCCTGAGGACTTCGTGTGCCCGACTCCCCGCTCCCAAAACCTCACTTCGATTTCGTCCCGGGATATCAACCGGACGAACTCAACATTGGTGCGGTTGGGAAAATGCTCACTTTGCTCGATCTCCCGGCCTAGCCGCAGCCAATCGACGCTCTCGAAATCCGCCACGAACACGCTGCAATGAGGGTTCCCCATGGAAGTGACCGTGACCGGCAAATCGCCCCGATGGGTTTTGAGCGGGAAACGCAGGAGAGGAGAGGCGTTCTCCGCCGGCTGGAAAGGAATTTGTGCAGCAGTAAGAATCGGGGCTCCCATTTGCACTCGGAACATCCACTTCCCTGCGCGCGAGTTCCCTTTTTCCAGCGTCTTCACGCCTGCGAGCGTCTCGATTTCCAGCGTGCGCTTTTGCGGCTTCCGTTCAACCAAAAACGCTCCCGCACACCGAATGCCGTTTCCCGACATCTCTGCTTCACTGCCGTCGGCATTGAAGAAACGAATTCGCGCATCGTGGCCGCGCACCTGGGGCTTCATGACTACGATAAGGCCGTCGGACCCGGCACCCGTGTGGCGATCGAGAATTCTCCGCGCGAATTGGGAAAGTCCGGCGGGAGCGTCACTCGCGAGAACGACGAGCCAATCATTTTCCAGCCCGTGATATTTTACGAAAGGGATAACTTTGGTCATTTCACATCTTTCGCAGCCTGTAGATTTCGAAACTGCCCTCGCCCTTAAACTCCCCCTGATCTACTAATTCATATTCCTTGAAGGCTTGAGGGTAGGCCTCCATGAGACTATCGATGGCGTCGCCTTGGCCGCGGATGATCCACTCCACCCAATTTTGCGGCTCGGTCTGCATCTTAACCCAGTATTTGCGATTCAAATTGCTGAGGGTATTACGAAAGTAAATCCGGGATTGCGGCATCACGCAAGGCCACTTCCCTGCCGCCACCAGGACGCGTTTGCCGTCGTAGTGAGCGCGCAGGAATTCGATGATCGCCATCTGTCGATGCGCGCGACAAGGATTATTCCGAACGCCTTCCTTGACCACAACCATCTGCGTGGGACCTGCCGCGGTCATTACCGCAAATTGCCGTCCGAGCACCGCCAGGAAAACAATGAGTAGTGTAAGGCGAAGCTTCTTTCCCAGGCGCGGGGACAACACGAACGACGGAAACAGCGCCACCGCCGCGATCATTTCCACGCCGTACCGAAGATTGTAATGCGTATAGGGGAAGAGCGTGGGCACATACAGGGGCACGGCGGCATGCGCCATGGCCTGAAAGTAGAAGGGCAGCGGAACGATGAACAGCAAAGCGACGGCGGCGCTGCGGGATTCACGCATGCTTACGCACCACGCCACCAAACCCAGCACCGCCAATGCCAGCGCCAAGACGCCGATGACCAATTTGAGATCTTCCAGGTAGTATCGCGCGGAAAGCAGCAGGCTTCCATCGGTCGGATACGGGAACGCCGTCGTCGCCAGTTGGTGGGCGTAAATATCCTTGGCCGAGCCCGGGCCGTTATAGAACTCGATAGGATTCTTGTAACGATAGGCGTTATGGATAAGCCATAGCAATGGCCCCGCGCCGGCAATGGCCGCGAAACAAACGGCGCGTAGGATGCGCTGCCTCCAGGGATACGGGCGGATCAGCAATACCAACAGAGTGGCAAACGGCAGAACGTTCCACCCTTCATAGCGAGTCAGCGATCCCAGGAACGCGGCTGCGGCTGCGCCCGCCAGCGATTTCCATGAGCCCGACAGCGAGTAACGATAAAGGGCGTAAGCAACGACCACGGACCACATGACCGCAAGCGGCTCCGTCAGGGGCGTGGTTGAAAGGTAGAGAAAGCTCGGGCAGAGCACGACCCCGGCCAATGCCACAAGTCCGGCCGGCAGGTTGCGATTGACCTCCGCGCCCAGGCGAAAAAGGAAGTAAGCCGTCAGTGCAAATGCCGTGGAGGAGACTAGGCTTCCGGCCAGGCCCGAGCGCCAGAGAAAATCGTTGATGGCAAGCGGGGCGCAAATCAGGTGGAAAAGCGGCAACCAGACGGTGCCGATTTCCTCATAGCCGGGAGTGATCGAGTCAAAGATTCTCCGCGCGCCTTCGATGTGCGCCAACCCGTCGCCATAAAGGTTGGTGAGTCCGCGGGCGTAGAAAAAGTGCAGGCTGAAAGCGGTTATTCCCAGGATCAGAGCGGCAATCGAAGCGTGGGCCCGGACAGGGGTTTGCCAGGGCCCATCTGGGGATGCGTGGGATTCAAAGGCAGAATCATGCATCAAATTGTGTCATGCGTTTGATTTCGCGGTAACGCGATTCGATTTCGCCCGGCGTCAGGCGCAAAAGGCGGCCCACTCCGAACTCTTCCACCGCAAAACTTCCCATGACTGACCCGTAGACCGCGGCGCGGCGCAGGTTGGCATCCGAAAGGTCTCCGCTCCGAGCCAAATGCCCCATAAAGCCGCCCGCAAAAGTGTCACCCGCACCCGTGGGATCGAACACCTCGTCCAGCGGGAAAGCGGGAACCGTGAAGATCGACTCCGGGCCAAAGACCGTGGCGCCATGCTCGCCTCGCTTGATCACCACCACGCGCGGGCCGAGTTTCTGAATGATCTCGGCGGCCTTCTTCAAATTACCTTGCTTCGAAAGCATCCGCGCTTCCCCTTCATTAATCAGAAGAATCTCCACCGTCGCCAGAACCTTGGCCAATTCTTCCGGCATGCCGTTAATCCAGTAGTTCATGGTGTCAAGAGCGGTGGCTCGAAGGTTGGGAAGGGCGCACCGGACGTTAAGCTGCAACGTGGGAACGATGTTTCCTAGGAAAAGAAATTGGCTGTCAAGGTAAGCGTCAGGAATCTTCGGGACGAACTTTTCAAAGACGTTGAGCTGGGTATCGAGCGTATAGGCCTGGTCCATGTCCCCCTTGTATTCGCCCTTCCAGCGGAAGGTTCGGCCGGGAACCCTTTCCACCCCCCGGGTGTCGACGGAGCGTTCGCGAAAGATCCGGAGCTGTTCTTCTCCAAAGTCCTCGCCAACCACCGCCACGACGGAAACCGAAGTGAACCAGCTCGCAGTCACGGAGAAAAATGTCGCGGAGCCCCCAAGTATCTCTTCCACCTGGCCGTAGGGCGTGAGAATTGTGTCAAACGCTATCGAACCAACCGCCAGAAGTGACATAGGAATACTCTTAACCTCGCGCGAGGAATTTGACCGGCACGTTTTACTTCAGATACTTGCCGAGCAATAGGGCCAGCTTCTTCTTGGTCGCGGCAGGGATCTTCTTGCGATCGGAGAGAATCGCGTGGGCAAGCGCTGAACCGCATTTGCAATTCCGCGCGTCTGGCAGCGAACGCACCGCATACCGCACGATCTTCTGGGAATTCTCCACGTTACGGGAAAGATAGTCAAGCACCTGGGTCACGGTCACGGCGTCATGGCCGGGATGCCAGCAATCATAATCCGTAACCATGGCCAGCACGGCGTAGCAGATCTCCGCCTCGCGCGCCAGCTTGGCCTCCTGAAGGCTGGTCATTCCGATGATGTCCATGCCCCATGACCGGTAAAGGTTCGATTCCGCCTTCGTGGAAAACGCGGGGCCTTCCATGCAGAGGTATGTCCCACCCTTGTGAAACGCCACGTCCGTGGCGGTGCAGCCTTCGGCGAGCACATCAACGACGGTGGGACAAACGGGGGTATCAAACCCAATATGCGCCACCAGCCCGCCACCGAAAAACGTGGAGATGCGTTTGCTGGTGCGGTCAACAAACTGGGTCGGCAGAGCCATGTCCGTGGGACGGAAGTCTTCACGCAGCGAGCCCACTGCGCTTACTGAGATGATTCGCTCCACGCCGAGCTTTTTGAATCCATAGATATTGGCGCGGAAATTGAGCTCCGATGGGCTGATTAAGTGGCCGCGTCCGTGACGGGCAAGGAACGCAACGGGCCGCCCCTCGAGCGTGCCGACGATATACGCGTCGGAAGGTTTTCCAAAGGGCGTAGCGATGCGCACTTCGCGGGCTTTTTCCAAACCCGGCATGTTATAGAGGCCACTCCCGCCGATCACTCCAATTTGTGCCTTGGCCAAACTTCCTCCTATGCCCTCGCCCAGGGCAAATCCGAAAACCTATTCCACAGGGTGCGACGAAATCTTGCCATCAACTTTTACCAAGCGCGCCCAGGGAACGCAAGCGTCGTGAGTGAAAACCACAAGCGCGTTCGCTTCCGCCAGCTCGGGCAGAAGACGTTTCTTATTGGCAAGTGTCTCCAGGGGATATAAATCGAAACTCGTCATCCAAGGATAAGCGAGATGGGCCACTGTTGGGACCAGATCCGAGGGATAGTACGCCGTGTCGCCTTCGGATTCCACCCGCACACATTGCATCCACCGCGTGTGCCCCGCGCCAACTTCCACGCGTACGCCGGGGACGATTTCGGCGTCGCCTTCCAAGAACTCTGTTTGCGGTTCCGCGGCAGCGAAGAACTGCTCCAAGTAGCTCGCGCGATTGCGCTCGGTGGCGTGATGCGCGTCTTCCCATTCGCCTCGTTGTACATAATACCGAGCGCGAGGGAAAGTCGGCACCAGGCTCCCGTTCTCGCGCCGAACGTTCCAGCCGCAATGGTCGAAATGCAAGTGGGTGTTGATGACGACATCGATGTCCGCAGGATTTAAGTGCAGCTTCTCGAGTTCTCCCGGAAGCGTCCGAGCGTGATCGACGCCGTAGATCTCGTTAAATTTTGCGTCGAACTTATCCCCAATTCCGGTCTCGACCAGAATGTTCTCGCGGCCCGTCTGAATCAGCAAACAAATAAGGCCTAAGCGGATGCGGTTGCGCGAGTCGGCAGGGATTCTCTTCTCCCAGAACACTTTGGGGACAACGGAAAACATCTGGCCGCCGTCAAGCAGAAAGCTTCCATCGGAAATGATGTGAAGGTCGAACTTGCCGAGTTTCATTTTTCCTCTATCAATTCGATCAGCACGCCACACGTGCTCGAGGGATGAAGGAAAGCGATGCGCTCATTTCCAGCGCCAATGCGAGGTTCGCGATCGATCAGGCGCACGCCGTCGCCTTCTAACTTTCGCAGCGCTTCAGACAAATTAGGGACGGTCAGGGCCAGATGATGGATGCCCGGACCGCGTTTGGCGAGAAACCGAGTGATGGGGGAATCCACGTCGGTACCCTCCAGCAATTCCAAGCGGCTCTCACCGAGGTTGAAA
>CAZCVY010000205.1:0-12356 GCA_964501985.1 uncultured Acidobacteriota bacterium
ACGGAAAGGCGCAGCCTTTCCGCAGAGCAAGCGGCGAAGCCGCAGGTGGTCAACTGATAGCCAGATCCTATTTTGGACACGCATGCTTGCTACTGGGGGCTGGGGGCTAAGTTCTAGGCTGCGGACCATTTGCCGCATCCAGTACCACATAGCCAATGGCGGTGTGCTATTTCCCCCACGCGACAATACTCCAGTAGATATGCAGCACGTTGGCGACCAGAGGCTAGGGGAATAATGACAAATTTTCCGAGGGGAGAGGATTTATTTTGAGTTTACGTCGGATCTCGTCGGGGCACCCTAGCGGGTGCCCGCCGGTCGGGGGCCGAATCGGCCCCGCGGTTGGCAGGCACGAGGCCTGCCCCTTGAGCGGTTGTTCGTGGAAGTGTGCCTGACACCCTTCCCCCGCTTTACATTGGCGTGGGTGTGTCCGACCCGAGCCCCGGAGGGGAAAGTGTCAGTGCGAGCTCGGGAAAATGAGACCTTTTTCCCCTCCGCTTAGAGAAGCCCAGCGTCGCAGAGTCTCTTCTTGGACTGGTGCTTATCCAAGCCGTATTCGAGCAGCCAGAAGTCGTCCCTCGTTTGCGGGTCCTTGAATTTTTCCCGCCATCCTCGTCTTAGGACTTCGACCACAGTCTTGCGGATGATAAGCGTCGCCGCCTCCGCGAGTACGTCGAGAAAAGGGGCCGTCCCGAAGGGGTGCGGAACATTAGAGAAGTAAATGTCGGGGACACGCTGGCCGTGCGCGGAATCGTTGCGAACCGCATAGATTTTCGGCAACGTGGTTCCAAGCGTATGCAGGCTGCCCGGCTCGGGCCAGTAGCAAGAGGGTATATCCCCCCTTTCGTAGATCGCGAAGTCGAAGCCCCTGCGCAAGTCTTTATCACCGAAGAAGGCGTATATTCTCGCCTTGGCGGTAGTCTCGTTGCTTCCGTAAAGGGCTTCAATGGCCGACCACCAGAGAATGTGTCGCGGCTTCCACGCGGTGAGGGAATAGCCAAGCTCATAAAGCTGAATCGCCATGCGCAGTGGCTCGTAGTCGCGCAGCTCGCCCTTGGCGTCCCTCGCGTAAAGTCGTCGGAACTCGGGAAGAATCAGACGCAACAGGTCGATGTCCCGGCTGCGGATCGTGAACAGCTTCTGAATCTCCGGCACGTCCGCTGGGTCGTGGATCTCGCTGAACCCGTGCGCGTCAATTTTCCCGGTCTCTCTGACAATTCCGGGGACGTTCATGGCCCTGCTTCTCCTTGTGGGGCGGATCAATTGCAGGCAGGTGATTGCTTCATTGACGGTTTGCGCCGATTGTCCGTCTAGCTCCGCGGCGCGCTCCGAGGGAGACGTGTATCGGTAGGCGATTGCATATTTCACATGTCGCAAGGCGTTTGCGGTGTCCCGCGACACGTGGCAGTCCTTCGTCCAGAGGGAAAACGTCTCGTCCGTGATGAGAGGCGATACGTCCTCGATGGTGAGGCCGTCGGCAATCTTGTGGGTACCCAGCGGGGGCGGCTCTTCATCGGGGTCCGCGAGCGTATCCACCTGAATCGGGAAAAATTCGATCTTGTTGTACGAGAGGGGAGGCTTGGGGTAGACGCTCTCGTGCGGGTAAGAATTCATGGTAGCGCGGTCGAGGTTCACGACCACGCTCTGCTCCGCGTCCTCGTTGAAAGGCGGAATATCAGGCGCGATCATCACGACGCGGCCGTAGTGCGTCGCGTCGCCGATCTGATATGCAGCCTCTACTTCGAAAATGTCGAGGGTCTTGAAAGGCCCGAGGGTGGGATTGGAGCCCAGAAGTTCACTCGCAAGAATTTTTACTCGCATTCTTGGCCTCGCTCAGAGCTGCTCCTTTAGCCCTTAGCCAATGACGGTAGCAAAGCCGGATGGCGAATGCAAGGCGAAGGGACAAGACTCTGCTTCAACGGGCGGAGATGCAGCTACAAACGACGTTCGCCGGTCTTCAGGCAGGGTAGCAGACTCTCGTATTTTTAATGCTTTACACAGTTGATAGCAGGTCCAGCTTCAAGTTCTTCACACGTTCTAGGCACCGTTTCTCCCCGACAGGGTATAGGTGCTGCTACTTGAGCTGAGGCTCGACCCTGCCGAGAGCCTCATCGGTGGCGAGTTCCAGTTCAGCCGTTTCCCCTTCAAGGAACCCGGTGACAGACACCCGTTAAACTCCTTCTCGCGCGGGCGGCCGTTGGGACCGCCGCAGTGGGGCGAAGGTCAACGTTTTCTGCCCTGGCTCCACGGCGGCTGGCTGCGGCCACCCTCCGCCGCTCGAAAACTAGTTTAACGAGGCGTTCCCTCCCCCTGAGGTCTGCGGCTCATTCCTTCAACCCTGCTTCCAAGCATGACGACAGGCGCGGGTCCCAAAGGCATGCGGCGAGACGAAGAGAAGAGCCGCGGACCCCAAAAACGGGGGTCCGCGCCAAGATTGCTCTGCGCGAAGCGCTTTGGAGTGCGGCCGCGAAGCTGCCGCTTTCTCACCAGCCAGCTTGCTGGCGGTCCTTCTCTGATCCCGCTTGCCAGACGGGAAGGGGCGCCTTGGCGAAATCCCGCGAGCAAGCTCGCGGGTTGGAAAGCGGCAGCAAGCTGCCGCACTCTAAAGCTTCGCAGGCGTGCCATCGGGGCAGCGCGTATAGCAAAAGAGGGGACAAACGGGGTCAGGGAGAAACGAGGGCAGGTACTCTTTTTGCAAAGGGCCTTCCGTCTTCCCGCGGGAACCCGGCGACAGGCACCTCGTTAAACTCGTTTTCGCGCGGGCGGCCGCTGGGACCGCTGCGGTGGAGCGAAGGTCAACGTTTTCTGCTTTGGGTCCACACCCTTTCGACAACCTTCTTCGGCTTTTCGTTTCCGTACAGGCGGCTTTGGATGGGACTCCGTCCCGCGCCTCCGAAACGATCGACCGCGGGTATCAAGTGGGACTGCCTTCGAAAATCTCGATCCAGAGGTCGACCGTGTTGTCGTGCCACTTTTCTCTGGTCAGATACGGGCGCAATTCCTCCTTGTAACGAGCGCGCAGGGTGGTGGAGTGGAGCTTCCTCGACCGGAACAGATAATCGGCATCATCCCGGTCCTTCGTGGAGTTCCGTTCCAGTTTGGACAAGATGAGATCGTAGGGATCGAGAACGAGCATCCGGAGGTTCTTGAATTTCCCTGGCATTATATCGACCAGTCGGGCGTCATAGTTGTCGGGCAGATTTAGGAACGGCACGCAGTGCAGTGAAATCCCCCATTTCTTGGCCAAAGGGGACCCGCCGCCGGCGATCTCGGCAATCTTGGGCGTGTTGGGTACGGTTGTGAAGTAGTCGATATCTCCGGTTCTCCGTGCCAAGCCGTAAAAATAGGTACAGACGAACCCGCCGATGCAGTGCAGGTCAACCGGCTCTTTGAGTTGTTCATCGAGTTCGGCCAGAAACTCATTCCAGGGATGGGGCAGGTCCGTCATAGGAACGTGTACTGCAGGTGTGCCGGCTTCATATCCGTCAGCAGCTTCCAATGCACCGCGTCTTTACTGCGGTTCTGCCGGAGCCACTTCTTCTCACTTTCGGTTCGGGGCGGCCGGTAGAAGGCATCCTCTTTGACCAGCCGGCTTTCTTCCAACTGCTTCTCGAGCCTAAGCAGCGCTTCCGACCGTGATTTCAGAGACTGCCGGTTGGCTATTCTGCGAGCCAGGCTGACAACAAATCCCAGCCGGTTCTGCAGATTGAAACGTCGCGCGTTTTCAACCAGCCACGGATCATCCCGGCCGTACCTCAGAACAACCCAGGGCAATGCCTCTGCCACACCCGCATCCAACCTTTCCTGGCTCAGTGCCGTGAGCAGTACTTCCCGTGGGTTCTTGGGCGGCGCCTGACTGCGGAAATAGGCGAAACCAGGGTAGCCAAGCTTGGCCACGGACTCGAACAGCTCCTCATTGGGGGCAGGCCGAGGGGTAAATGTAACAGGGACAGGAACAGTTTCGGGAGATAGTCCATAGACCGCCGTGGCCTTCTGAAGCAACCCGGAGGTCAGCTTCCTCTTTCCATGTTCCAGGTAGTTCAAATACCCCTGCGATACCTTCAGCAGGCGGGCAGCCTGTGCCTCTGTCCATCCCTTCGCCAGCCGAGCCGACTTGAGTTCCTGTGCCGTCATAACAGCCCCTTTTATAACACACTTGTCATAACAAGTCAAAGTGGGGTTCCCGAGAGGGGTTCTTGAGAGCTGAACATTTGAGCCTCCGAGTTACCTCAACGACGGGAACCAGGGGAGAGGCGCCTCGTTAAACTCGTTTTCGCGCGGGCGGCCGCTGGGACCCCAGCGGTGGGGCGAAGGTCAACGTTCTCTGCCTTGGGTCCACGACGGCTGGCCGCGGCCACCCTCCGCCGCTCGATAACAAGTTTAACGAGGCGTCCCCTCCCCCTGAGGTCTGCGGCTCTTCCCTTCAACCCCGCTTCCAAACGTGACGACAGGCGCGGGTCCCAAAGGCATGCGCGCGAAGCGCTTTGGAGTGCGGCAGCTTGCTGCCGCTTTCTCACCAGCCAGCTTGCTGGCGGTCCTTCTCTGATCCCGCTTGCCGGACGGGGGCGCCTTGGCGAAATCCCGCGAGCAAGCTCGCGGGGAGGAAAGCGGCAGCAAGCTGCCGCACTCTAAAGCTTCGCAGAGGGAGAAACGGTGCCAGCATCTTGGAGTACGGTAGCAGCAGCTACCGCCTTGCTGACTTCGGCCTGGCCAATTTTGCCGTATGAACCGAGATCGGAAGGCGGTAGCTGCTGCTACCGCACTCCAAGCCACCGCGGCGCCTGGGTGCCTGTCCGGTTTGAAACCTGGGTGAGGGTAGTAAGTCATTCCCCTCGGTTGGGGGTCACGGGAAATGGCACACGAAGAACGGCGGGGTGATTCTTCACTGGAGATACTGGATGTTCCATGCAGACCTGCCTCTGGCCAGGGCCTCGGTTGCAGGGAGCCCTCAGATGGGCGCGGTCACGAACTGGTGAAGGCCCTTGAAGATCTGAATGATTCCACCCACGATAGCTCCGCCGGCAACGAAGAAGGGTCCGCCGGCGGATATGGCCACGCCGATTCCCGTCGCCACGATGCCCACGACGAACCATCCGGCGCCCATCAGCATAATCTTCCTGCCCGCGGCCTTGGTGGTATCCGCGAGCTTTTTGATGCGCGTCGTCCCATCAATGAAGCCCTCGTTTCCCGCGGCGTCGACAATGGTGACCCACGCCTTGCCGTGCGAAGTCACGGTCTCGCCCATGTGGAACTTCGTCCCCCGCTTGTAAGTCCCAATCACCGGGGCAGAGAGAGTGGGTTGCGCATACGCGGTCACTTCGTTCTGAACGAGAGAAACGCGCCGCAAGGAGAGAATGGAGGCGTCCGCAGTAATGTAGCCTTTGCGGCCGTCGGCGAGCGCCGCCGTCACCCATTTGGTCCCGTTCTGGTTCTTGACTCCGCCCACCTCCACAACCTGTCCGGCCATCACCTGCGTCACCGGCGCCGCGTTGGGATCGGCTGCGGTGAAGACCGTAACCGGGCGATCCATGATTCGGACTTTCATGGCGAATCCTCCTCTGCCATCTGCGCGTTTTGCCCGCTGCCGCCCCCCGAGGCGATGGCCAGGACCGGGCGCTGGGTCCAATGCCGCTTGGTTCAAAACCTCACAGGGTCTTCCTAACTCCCTTTGATAGTCATTGGGGGCCGCCAGTTCTCCTCTTCAGCAACGATGGGGATAACGGCAGATTAAGCAAACACCCAGCGATTGTCAACATCGGGTTGCGGACGAAAGGTGGCCGGTTTCCAGCTACCGTTGGCCTTCGTCAAATCGAAATCTCCCGCCCGCCTCCGCCAGGCGATGCACCCGAGCCGCAGAGCAATTCGCCGTTAGTTTTCCTCCACAATCGCCACATCCCAGGGCTTGAGGGTGATCGATTCTGAGGGGCGAAGGCCGTTGCCGGTGAGGAGATCACTCCCCGCAGCATATGAGTAAGCGAATGAGCTTGTTTCACTCGAATAGTTGAAGTAGTAGTGGAGCCTTTTTCCCATGCGATTCACGCCATGCCGCACGCGAATTGCCGCGGGCAACTGCTGGTCGGGCCCGGCGAGTGCGACTTCCTTCAACACATCCAGCAGAACGTTCTTTTGCAGGGTGTCGGAGAGGTGCGTTCCCTCGTAGAGGAGCGTGCCTGAACCATGATGATTCTCCGTGATGGCAGGCCAGCGGCCGAAAAACGGGTGGTCGTACCAGGCGCGAGGCTGGGCATGTTCGGGCATGATGAATTCCGCCCAGTAGCTGACTTTGTTATCGGCCCCCGCATGGAACGGGTCGCCTTTGAGCGCCAACGGCTTCTCGAGGTTGGAAAACTCCTGATAGCTGAAGCCCGCTACTTCGCGCAGTGGTCCCGGCGCGCGCACCCAGCGCACCGCGGAATTCTCATTGGCAAAGCCGCTCTTGAAGGTCATCACCACGTGGCCACCGTTTTTCACGTAATCCGAGATGCGGGTGAGCAGGGCATCATCGGCGATATAGAGCGCAGGAACCACCAGCAATTTGTAACGCGAAAAGTCCGTGGTCTCCGGAAAGACGAAGTCCGCTCCAACATTCAGGTCGTAGAGCGTCTTATGAAGCTGCCGCACGAGCGAAGCGTAGTCAGCCGCGGGATGATCTTCAGACCACTGCGGACCACGCAACGCGAAGGGCATGAACTCGATGGCATTCAGCGAGTCGCGGCTCCACAAGATGGCCACGGGGCTTGAGATCTTCAGGTCCACGAGGTGCGGCCCGATCTTGGCGAGCTCGTGCGCGGTGCGCGAAACTTCCGCATAGGCGCGGTTGGGTTCCAAATCGTGCGACAGGACGCCCTTCCAGTAGGTTTCCTGATTGGCCGCAATCGACGCCCAGTGCCAGTACTCCACCATGTTCGCGCCATTCGCGAGGTGGGTGTAAACATCCGCGCGCAACTGGCCGTCGTAAGGCGGGAATTGAAACGCCGAGGACCAATCGGTGGATTGCGCGTTGGTCTCGGTAATAAGAAAGTTCGTTCCCCGCAGGGAGCGGGCAAAATCCTCGTTCAAGGATTGCTGCGCGCCGTCGAAGTGGTCCTGCGTGCCGTGATAAACGTTGATGGCGGGAATGTCGAGAAAGCTGGCGATCGCCTCCTCGTTGACATCGTGACGCAGGGCGCCGCCAAAATCGGTGGTCACGAATTGGTCGGGCCGGCGATACTCGCGCACGAGCGCCGCCTGCCACGCCAGAAAATCGGTCACGCGCATCTGCTCCCAGCGCGACCATTCCAGCTTGTAGCCGGTGCTCTGGGCGCTGTCGCGAGTGGGCAGGTCCTCCCAGGCGTTCACGTCCTCGCCCCAATAATTGAGGAACCACGCTTTGTTCAGATTGTCGGTGGTGCCGAACTTCTCGCGCAGGTGATTCACGAAGCCCACGAATACATCGTGGTTCGAGGCGCCATACGCAGACGTCTCGTTGTCAATCTGCCAGCCGATCACCGTGGGGTTGTCTTTGTAATGTTCCACCATGTGTCGAATCACGCGCTCTGCGTAAAAGCGGTAGGTGGGATTATCCGTGTCCATGTTCTGGCGCATTCCGTAGAACGCTCCGGCTCCACCGAGCGGCCGCGCCAGAATTTCGGGATGGGCGTGATAGAGCCAGGTGGGAATGGAATAAGTCGGCGTCCCCATTATGACCTTGATCCCCGCCTTTCCCATGGCGGCCACGACCCGGTCCATCCAGGCGTACTCAAAGTGCCCATCGGCGGGTTCCCACAAGCTCCAGGTGGATTCGCCCATCCTCACCACGGTGAAGCCAGCCTGCTGCATCAAAGCAACGTCTTTATCCAAGCGCTCGTAGGGCATGTACTCGTGATAATAAGCAGCGCCATAGAGCACACTCGGCATCTGCGGCAGGGAAGTGGTTTCTGTCGCCTGAGCCTTTGCCTGTGCGAGCCCCAGGCATGAATAGAAAGCAAGAATGCCAAGAATGCCGAATAACCGTTTCGCCGCGTTTAGATCGAGTAATGTTTGCAGCATATGTCGACCTCCCAGATATCGTGGTGCCGTCAGAGCCTTGGCTTGTGCCTCTGACATTCGACCGGGCGATACCATACACCCCGCCATCTCCGAATACAATCGCGTCCACACCCAGCTATTCCAGGCGAAAAACCTGAGTTTCTTCTGTTAATCCATGCACTGCGGCGGGCTGGGAGCGAAAAGCGGCCTCAAAACCGGGCATTGGTCATGCGGCTTGTAACATAAAGTTCATATTGTCGTAATGCCTGAATCATACCTGCCTAGCACAATGATCGCACTCAAGAAAATCTGTACAGGAAGGCCCATCCGGGCTTCTCCGGGAAGCCTTATCATTCCAACCAATTCTTGAGGTTGGCACTGTATCTAAAACCTGAAGCTGGAGGAATAGCATGCTTAGAAAGTTGGGTTGCATTCTGTTTGTTGCTTCGGTCTCGGCTGGCTTGGCGTTCGGTCAGTCCACCTTTGGAACGCTGCTGGGCACGGTTACGGACCCGTCCGGCGCAATCATTGGCAAAGCCTCGGTGAAAATCATCAACACCGATGAAGGTACGTCGCGAACCGTGACGACGGATGCCAGCGGCAACTACGAGGACGTCGATGCTAAGGCAGGGCACTACTCGGTGGAAGTGACCAACCCCGGCTTCAAAACCACGCGAGTGGACGGCTTGGAATTGGAGGCGCGCCAGACGCTGCGCGTAGATGTCACGCTCAGCGTGGGAGAGATCAGCCAACAGTTAGAAGTTAAGGGCGAAAGTGCCGGCGTGATCACCACGGATACCGAGACGATCTCGTCCACCTACAACACCCTTGAAATCACCAACCTCCCGGTCAACTTCCGGGCATCCCAGAATGGCAACAGTCCGTATTATCTGCTGGAAATCCTCCCGGGGATGCAGACCGACCAGAGCGGCAACCTTTCCATTCAAGGCGGGCTGCAATCGCAGTCAGCGTTCAGCGTGGATGGGATTTCCATCACCAATGTGACCGGTAACTCGCCGCTCCGCAATGCTTTCCCCTCCACGGAGGACATCGCCGAGATTAAGGTGCAAGGTGTTGGGAGCCCCGCGGAGTTTGGTCAGCCCGGGGACGTGACCACCACCTCGAAGGGCGGCACGAACAATATTCATGGCTCCGTCTACTGGTATACCCAGAATGCGGCTCTCAACGCCACTCCCTATGGCGCCGTTACCAAGCCCTCGCAAATTGCCAACGACTTTGGCGGCAGCGTGGGGGGGCCGGTCGTCATCCCCCACCTCTACAATGGGAAGAACAAGTCCTTCTTCTACGGCGACTACGAAGGTTTCCGCCTGCCGCGCACCGGCACGATCGAGAACACCGTTCCCACCGCCGCCATGCGGCAAGGGGATATGGGTTATCTTTGCACCCAATCCGGAGGAACATTCAGCTCAGCCGGCGTTTGTAGCGACACAGCGAATCAGCTTTACAGTCCCTTCACGGGAGCGCCCTATGCAAACAACGTGATTACGGGCATCAATCCGGGCGCAACGGCGTTCTTGGGGCTTTATCCTAGCCCTAATGTGGGGACTGTGTTTACCGGCAACAACTACGTCACGAATGTCCCGGCGAACTTAAACTCCAACGGGTTTGACGTCCGCGGAGATCAGTATTTCGGTCAGAAGCTCTTCGTTACCGGCCGGTATACGTACAAGAATATCCCCCAGCTATCGCCCGAAGAGCTAACAATACCTTCCAATACGAATTTCGAGCACGTACGCATGCTCGTCCTCTCGGGGACGTATACGTTCCGGCCAACCTTGCTGAATGAGTTCCGATTTGGGTTGACCAACGATCTTACCGGGTCGTCGAATCCGTATAACGGCAAGCCCTTCACAACCGCTCTCGGATTTGAAAACATCCAGGACCTCTGGTACAACGGCCTTCCCGAAGTCGATTTTAACGGAAGCAGCGGAGTTACAAGCCTCAATGTCGACCGGCTGAATTCTGAGGGCCAATCGCGCACCTACGAGTTTGCCGACAATCTGAGCTGGGTAACGGGCCGCCACACCTTGAAGTTCGGCATGGATGCGCAAAAGCTTCGTGCTGTAGACGCATTGGGCTTTTTCGGCGCTGACAACTACGGCACTTACGGGTTCAGCGGGGTGTTTACAGGAAACGACTTTTCCGATTTTCTGATTGGCGCCCCAGCCCAGTCGGACTTGGATGACGTCCAATTGGACAACGACGGCCGGAACTACAAGGTCTCCTTCTTCGCCCAGGACAGCATTCGCGCCACCAGGCGCCTGACCCTGGAATTGGGCGTACGTTTTGAGTATCACCCCGGCTACACCGACGCCAGCGGCCAGATCGGGAACTTCATTCAAACCCCGCTCTCAGGGGGCGCCGTTTATCCGAACGGGTCCGCCAAACTCCTGGCCATTTCCTTCCTCCAGTCGTTCGATGCCTGCCCGAATGCGGCCCTTCCCGGGCTCGCTTCCGATCCCATGTCGGCCAACGGCGCACCCTGCACCCCGGTCGAGACTGCTTCCCAGGCGGGCATCCCCCAGGGGCTCCGTGCTACTTCCAAACGTGCTCTGCCGCGATTTGGCTTTGCCTATAAGCTCACCAATGATGATAAGACCGTGCTGCGCGGCGGCCTCGGTTCTTACCAAGCCTCGACCCTGGGGAGCGTCTATTACTCCCTCACCGGAACCCTTCAGGCGTACACCAATACCTACAACAACGTTGAAACCGCAGGCGTGGGCCCCTCCTTCGTGTGGCCCCAAACTTCCTACGGGACCACCGGAGTGGCGCCCTATGGCACGGCCTACTTCGGTACCGCCAACTCCATCGACTGGAAAGAGCCCTACTCGCTTCAATGGAACCTCTCTCTAGAACGTGCCCTCGGGTGGGGTACGGGCGTGCGTCTTACCTACATCGGCATGAGAACCACCAATCTCGTCTGGGCGCCCGATGATAACCAATCGCTTCCCTCGACCACTCCCTATCTCGAACAGCCCCTCAGCAGCCACCCTTACCCCAATTGGGGTGTGGTGAACACACGCGCTAATGGCGCTACCGCCTCCAATAACCAGGCGCAGGTCGAGGTCACTCACCGCGTAGGTTCCGGCCTCGCCCTCGACAGCACGTACACCTGGTCACGCAATCTGGCGGACAACCAGGGTGCGGGAAATGCTGGCAGCTTGTGCGGCGAGACCGCTTGCAACCGGTCCGAAGATTTCTATGATCGCCGCATGGAAAAAGGCAATACCTTCGCTCCTTACACCCACAACTGGGTTACCACTGCCATTTACCAGCTTCCCGTCGGGAGAGGTAAACGCTTTGGTAATTCCGACAACAAGGTTGTCAACGGGGTGATCGGCGGATGGCAATTGAACAACGTCTTTACGTTTCACACCGGCCCATTCTTGACGCCCTATTTCACGGGAGGGGACCCGTCCGGTTCAGGCTCGGGTGTCATTGGGCGTGCCCAGCGGCCGGACCGCATTGGCAGCTTCATTCCTCCCCAAAAAACGCCGGGGGAATGGATCAATGGTTCGGGATTCGCGTGCCCTGGCGAAACACTAGCCATCACGAATTGTAGCAGTATGGGCTTATCGGATGCCAATGCTCCCGTTGGCCGCTTCGGAACCTCCGGGGTAGGTATCCTGAATGGTCCGGGTACAATCGACTGGGACGCTGGGATCTCCAAGAGCTTCAACCTCACCGAGCGTGCCAAATTGCGGTTTGAGTTTTCCTTTGTCAATGTCCTGAACCACCTTAACCTGGGGAACCCCAACCTTAACGTTACCAACGCAAATAATCCCTCTGCCGGACTTTGCGGTTTTGGGTGCATTTCCTCAGCACAGGGGTTGTTCCAGTTCGCTGGAGCCCGCCAGGGGCAAGTGGGGGCACGTATCGATTTCTAACCCCCCGCGCAACATGAATCCTCACGGCCGAGCGGAAGGTTGCCCTTCCGCTCTGCGTTTTGCCAGGCAGACCGCGGTGAAGTTCGGCGAGCACTCTTCGGTTGGATTCCCGGAAACTTACACTTATCCCCGGCACTCTTGCGTGCAGCACCAGCTTGACAGCGGAGCGCGAGGGTTTCTATAATTCAATTTGTGATATGCTGGATGATTGTCCAGCAGCCGGACGAGCGGGAGTAGCTCAGTGGTAGAGTGCGACCTTGCCAAGGTCGATGTCGCGGGTTCGACCCCCGTCTCCCGCTCCAAAAATTTGATCGCCAGTGACGAGTGACAAGTGACGAGCAAACATGGATTTGTCTGGGGGCTTTGCTGGTCTCGTGTCACTCGCACTGGTTTTGGGGCGCGGTACCCAAGTGGTAAGGGAGAGGTCTGCAAAACCTTTATGCG
>CAZCVY010000206.1:0-12225 GCA_964501985.1 uncultured Acidobacteriota bacterium
GTAGGGTCGGGTGGGGGCGACCGGCCTGATCAAGTCTCGCGACCCGTCTTTTCCACCACACGCTCAATTCGTGAGGACTATTTCGGGCGAGGTGTCGACAATGCCTCGTTTTTCTCCGTCCCCATCAACATTCCTGGTGGCACAGGGCCCAATCAGGGCCGCTTCGGAACCCTGGGGCGCGATACATTCCGCGGCCCCGGCTTCCACGATCTTGATTTCGCTCTAATCAAGGACACGACCTTGGGTAGCCGTGCGGGTTCGGAGCCCGTGACTCTTGAGTTTCGCGGAGAGTTCTTCAACGCTTTCAACCTGGTGAACTTCGGACTACCCGTCAATGTCTTGCGCGGCTCGGGGTTCGGGGTCATCAATCACACCGCAGGGACTTCCCGCCAGATTCAGTTCTCGTTGAAATTGATCTTTTGATTCCTCTTCGCGGCGGAGGTGGGCCGGGCGGGTATGCTTTTCTCCATTCGCGCTGGTATGTGGCCCCCCCTCTCATCAATTCTGGCTGGGGAAACGGGTCGGACGCCCCGTGCACACACTGAAGATTTCTCTTGAATACGTAAATTACTTAACGTACAATAACCCTACTTAAATATAATCTGCAAGGCCAAGCATCAACCGATTTGCTGGCCGCGAGTTAGACGTTACTGGAGGTAGCTTTCTACCAGGCCTGATCCAGCGATCACCCTGGCTGCATCTAAATACGAGGGTTGGAGTCGCAGTCCCACCGTGGACTTGGCGCAAATGACCAATTGACTCCAACTACCGGAATTTGTTATAGATAGGGAGTGCAACCGTCGCGGCAGGCGCTCTTACCCCGGATGGTTGCGTAGAACATTGAAATGAAAACACTTAAATCGGCAAAGCGGCCGGCCCTGGCAAGGTCCCGGAGGACTGCGTCCCGGGGAGATCTCGCGATCGGGAGCGAAGGTGGCGGGTCGCGATCGAACACCCGATCACGTCACAGTGATGCGGTCAGGTCGGCTTTCGCTGGAGGGACCAACGAGGGCCGTAAGGGAAGAGTGCCCCCAATTCCCAAGAGGCCGCAGGTTGACGTTCAATATCAGACCGCCGTCAAGAATTTTGAAACGGGTGTGCGAGCTTTTCAAAAACAGAATTACGATAAAGCTGCAGAGATCTTCGAGAAACTAGTTCAGAGCGATGCGCGCGACGTGGCCGAACGTGCCTACGTGCACTTACGATTATGCCGGCAAAGGACTGGCCGTCCTAAGTCACTTCCCAAGTCGGCCGACGATTACTACACGTTGGGGGTTGCCTGTCTAAATGCGCGCGAATTTGAACGCGCCGTCGAGCACCTCACGAAGGCCGACAGGATGAAGCCGCATCAAGACCACATCCACTATGCTTTGGCGGTATCGCATTCCCTTGCCGGGAATTCGGACAACGCCATCGCTCATCTCGAGGCGGCTTTTGCCTTGCGTCCCGAAAACCGCATCCACGCGCGCCGCGACGAAGACTTTCAAGAGCTCTCCGGTGACCCTCGCTTCCGGCGTCTGGTTTATCTGGCAGGGTCGTAGGCACCCCCTCGGCCTTGCCTGCCATGCCCGCTCATCGCAAGGATTCGTTCCTTTTCATGAAAGTCGTCGCCATCGGTGGGGGTACGGGTTTGTCAACGGTTCTGCGTGGTCTCAAGCATCACGTCACAGAGCCTGCTCGGCCCGCCCAGCTTCGGCCTGAGGTCACGCGCCTCACTGCCGTTGTAACGGTCACCGACGAGGGGGGAAGCTCAGGCCGCCTGCGACGCGATTTCCGCATTCTTCCTCCGGGCGACATTCGCAACTGCCTGGTGGCACTCGCCGAGGACGAACAACTTCTCACCCAGCTTTTCAATTACCGTTTTTCCAGCGGTCACGGACTGCGCGGACACAATTTCGGGAATCTCTTTCTCACCGCACTCACGCATTTAACACATGACTTTGCCAAGGCCGTGCGCCTGTCGAGTGAGGTGCTGGCCATTCGCGGCGAAATCTTCCCCGCCACGCTCTCCGACGTCCACTTGCAGGCTACTCGAATCGATGGCGTGATCATTCGGGGGGAACGGAGCATCACCAAGACGCGAGTGGCCATCCAACGATTGCACATCATCCCCAGCCGCTGCCAGCCGCTGCCGGAAACCATGGTGGCGATTCGCGAAGCCGATCTCATCACCTTGGGGCCGGGGTCGCTTTATACATCTCTCGTGCCGAACCTGCTTGTGAATGGCATCGCTGAAGCCATTGCACGGTCGCGCGCGGTGAAAGTGCTGGTATGTAACCTGATGACGCAGCCCGGCGAATCGCGTGGCTACTCCGCCGCTGACCACGTTAGGGCGCTTCACGAACACGCCGGACGTAAGCTGTTCGACCACGTCGTGCTCAACACGGGCACGCTCTCGGCTGCACTTTTGAAACGCTATGCCGCCGAGCGCGCTGCGCCCGTCGAGATGGACCTCGATGCCGTGCGCAAGCTGGGCGTCAAACCACTCTGCGCTGACTTGCTCATCGAGGACCGTGTCGCGCGCCACGACTCCCGCCACCTCGCAAAACTCCTGCTCTCCCTCGCCAAAAAGCGCGCACGATAAACAGCCCGCTCGAAGGCGAAGTGTGAAGACCTTCCCAGGCGTCTAGAAAAACCACCCCTGCCCTTCCCTTCAAAGCGAAGACGATGAGGCGCAGGCAACGGGTGACTACTCGGGGATCTCGTAAGGAAAAGCGCGGCGAAGGTAATCCGGCCGCTTGTCGGGGTGAAAGCCGGACGTCAGGAAGTCGAGCCAAGCGGCAATTTCCTGCGGCTCTGCGGAGGGCGTGTGCAGATCGAGGCCGCCGTAGCTGTAGCGGTCGCGGCTGTAAGGCACCAGGCTTCTCTTAAAGAAAAACACCAACGTGTGACCTGGCTTGGGGGAAAGAATCTTCATTCGTGCGCGATTGGCAAGGCCGTTGGCAAGCGGCGCGCGAGCTACAAATTCCAGCCCCGCCCCCATGGATTCAATTTCGAAAGGATCGGCGGAAGCGACCGCCGCCGCGGCGACTGCCCCGGCGATGGGATGAACCTCAGCTTCTACGCGGAGCTTTTCCGCTACCCCAGGTTGTGCGTGATTTGAAATCATCGTTGAGAGCCCTGGATAAGACCCCGAATGCCGCCCAGGCCCCTTATTCCCAACCCCCGAGCCCTAACCCCGAGGCCCCGGTGGCGTAAGAGTTTCGGAAGCGGTGATATTCTTCGGCCGCATTTTCCAGGCAAAATACGGACGTGCCAGCCAGCGCGCCAATGCCATTTCGGCGTGGTAAGTCGATGACTGAAGGTTTTTGGGCGCGAGATATCGCGTGTCACCCGGCTGAACGATCAGGCTCACCTCGATGTTGGGCGTCACGTCAATCGGAATATGGTTGCGGCGGCAGGCCTCGTACACGTGGCGAAAAACCACCAGCATGTCCTCGAAGCGTGGCGACGGCCACTGTTCCATGTCGGAGCCAATAGTGGGCCGGAAGATACAAACAGTGGGAAAAGCGCCGATGCCGGTGATGTAGTCGATGGCACGCAGGGTGTCTTCGAGGGGCTCAACTCCAGCAATGATTTCACCGGAGCACGATCCCTTGCCCAGCTTCTTTACCGTATATTCGAGGGCGCGAAAGAAGCTTAGCTGCCCTACCAGTCCCTCCTTGCCAGGAAGGAAACGGGCGAAATACTCCGGGTTGTGAAACTCGTAGCAAAAGCTGAAGTGGTCCGCGCCGAGATCGATCAACCGGTCATATTTCCAGAGATCGAGCGTGGGAATCAGTTGCAGGCCCACCAGAGTACCCACACGCGATTTGACCGCCTTCACGTAGGGCGCCGCCTCGTCCAGATCGCGGTCGGTCTGATAGCCGGAGTTTAAATGCACAAACGTCGCCCCGGATTCCTCCTTGGCCGCGCGCGCCACCTCCACCACGTCGTCGATGTTCTTCCGGCCCGCCTCATTCACGCCCACATTCAGGCCGGTCGCGCAGAACCTGCAATTCACGGGCGGTGAGTGATACCAGAAACCGCATGAATTCGAGGTGTAGATTCCCAGGTAAGTCCCTTGCAGCACCCCAACCTTGTGCATCGGAGTGCCGCGCCGAGTCTCGCGCGTGTACCATCCCGGCTCCGGCGGAATGCGCACGGCATAGCGATGGTCGAGCCGGGTGTCCTTCACCCAGTACTCGCCCTGATCGCGGACCAGCACGTAGCACGACTGCTGCGCGAAGTCCTCTTCCACCGGGACGTTTACCCACACATCCTTGATGGAACCGGGGATGACCAACTCGAGTCCGCTGCCGAGTCCCGCGCGTGTCCGCGAGATGAACCGCGCATCGGCTTCGAGCGAGCACGAAGGGTCGATGCGCAGGCCTTTGCAAAAAAGATCGATTTCTAGTTCGCAGGGGTTGAGTTGGGTCCGGTCCCGAATAGTCCCAGGGGCAGTTGTAGGAGGCGGGTAGAGCCGGCCGTTTGCGACTTTTTGTCCTTCCGCGGGCATTAACTCACCTTGTCAGATTGTCTGCACGAATCGGGCCACGATAAACCATCGGGTGATCGGGGAATCCGGCGATCGGGCGATCGATCAGGCTCGCGCGAACCTGCATGCCGGGCGGGAAGCGGACAATGCATCCGAGCGCCCCCGTCATCTTCAACGAAGGGAGTCGACTTTCACCCTTATTTGCAATAACTTAGCCAAAAGCTTCGCAATTTTGATGCGTCGAAGGGTGGGTGGGGCCACAGAGGTCTACTGGGCGGGTTACCAGATCGTCCCGATCACAGAGGTTTTTCTGGCTGGTCGAAGGGAGGGAGTTCGCTCCGCCCGGCGTCGACGGCGGGCAGATGGCCGCGGCTTTACTTCCGTAGCCTGATTTCGAGCCCGGTGGGGGACTCTTCGATGTCGGCGTGGTCGAACCCGGTTTGGGAAACGAACGACTCAAATTCGCTGCGGGTATAGGCGCGCCGGAGGAGCATGAATCGAAAGGTCAGCTTGGTGAAGATGCGGCTTACAGGGCCCATGCCGAGTTGGTTCACCATGGCGTTGACGGATTCCCGCGAAGCATCCCGCCGCATGTCGATGATCACCGCCCGGCCGGCCTTTTTCAGGATGCGATACATCTCGCGCACGGCGAGCTGCGGCTGACTGAAGTTCTTGAAGGCTGCACACTGTCCTCCTACAGCGAGCAAGAACTGAATTTGATTTTAGACTTCTTCCGTCGGGCGAACAGCGCCGACGTGGACGCGCGGTAGCGGAGGCAACGGGGGAGATAAGTGTGCGGTCTTCCCGATGGGGTAGTCTTTCCATGACCATAAGGAACTAACCACGAGCCAACAGAACAGATCCGCCCCAAGCGCGGTTATCGGCAGGGCGATAAATTACTCCGCGTCGATCTTTACGGGCGTCAACAACAACTCACCGCTATGAGTCTTCGCCATCCATTTGGTCCAGTCCGGGTTGGACCACACCGAAGCAAGCTTGTCCTCGGCGGGGACGTAATACGCGGCGGTGACCTGCTTGCCAGGCCGGATGTAGACCAGCGGTTCGTCGCCATCGGGTCCGTGCGCGCCCATGATCTTCGCCTTAATCCCGACATTGAATTCCGTGCCAGGTTCCCAGTACCAGATGCCGCCGTGCTGGGCCTGGAACGTCGGCTTGTTCTGCAAGGCCTTTTGCGCCAGCGCCACAAGATTATTACTTCCATGCATGAACTTGCCGTAGTCATTGGGTCCGGGCTCGGTGAAGGCGAACAGGTCATGATCGCCCACCATGTTCACGTCGGACCGCGATTTCAGCCGGACGTACGGCCCCACCAACTCGGTGTAGGGCGCGTAATGTCCCTTGCGGTATTCGTAATCCTCTTCCATGTACTCCTTGGATCGAGACATGAAAGTGGCTTCCAATCCAGCAAGGAACTTGGCGTATTGATTTTCGGGCGGGAGCTTGATTCTCTTGCCCAGCTTATTCAGCCGGTCGGGAATCGCCAGTTTCTTCTTTTCCCAATCATTCTTGTCTGCCGGCCGGACAAACATGGGTGGTTTCGCGCGGTCCGCCTGGAGCTTCGCCGCCGCGGAGCTCCACTCCGCCCGGGGATCGTAATGGACTACCGCGCCGAGTTGGCTCCATTCCATCTCCTCACAGAGAATCAGGTCCACTTCTTTGGAGGTCTTGTTCTTGAACTCCTGCGCTTTCGTTGGATCTCCGGATTCGATTCCCATATGCGCCAGCAGGCCGGTGCCGCGGACCGCAATCCCCAGCTTGAACTCGTCGGCCACTTCCGCTGCGTCCCACATCGCGCCTTTCACCATGTTCATCATCAGGTATTCTTGTTCCGCGCGCCGTTTCAGCCCTCCCGCCACCGCGGCCAAGGCAATGGGGTGGCTCTTAATAAAGTCCATCGTCAGCATGTCGGACAGGCCACGGCTCGTGTACCGATCATTCGTCCAGCGCATGTTGATGGGGTTGCCCAGGTTCGCAAAGAATTCGGTCTGCGACCATCCAATACTGCTGGTGGGCACTTCCGTTTTGAAGATTACCGTCTCGATGTTGATGTTTTCGCCCGCTTCTTGGAAGAAGTAGTTCTCGCGTTTTCCCAGTTCCTGCTTAATCGCCCCGGCCAGTCCTCCCCAATCCGGGAATCTGCGTGTTTCCGCGTCACCGCGCCAATTGGCCAGCACAATCTTGGCGCCGGTGTCCAGCCCCTTACCCCCCTTTTGAAGAAGCAATGGCTGAATCTGCGCCCAAGCCACGGCCAGCGACGTAAGGGAACTGCTATTGTGCCGATTCTCCTTGCTCACACGCGTGTTACCGACGTACAGCGGCATTTGTTGGACCTCCGTACTGGAACTAAGATAGGCACTTCCTCGTTAGGCGCCGAAGGGGCCAACGTTGAGTAGCCGCAGGTTTTGACCTGCGGCTACCTGGAGTTTCTACATTTCGGATGTGGTTTCGCCGCTCCGGCCCCGTCACAGCCCGTCTCCAGAGGCACGGTTACGCCGTTATACGACGGAGTGGATTGTTACATTGCCCTTCACTTGCTGGGTCGGATTTCGGACTGCGTTTGTTTCTGAGGGCCGGCGTACTGCGCTCACGCGCTACCCCGCTTCAAAACCGCACGCAACCGGAAGCGCACGCCGCACTTCGGGCCATCTCGATTCCGGGAGATCGCAGAGCGCTGCGCCGACCCGTTCGCGTTGGGCCAGGGAAACGTGGTCAAAGTTGAGGGCGCATAAGACGGGCATGCCATCCTCGGGCGAAAGGATGACTTCTGTCGCGAGTCCACGGATGGTCCGCGTCGCGGGGGCGACGATGATTTCGTTCAATTGATCAATCACGTCGCTTCGGGTGAGGATCAAAACGGGCCGACGCTTATCCGGCGGGCGAAAGGTGTACCAGCGGATTTCGCCGCGGTTCAACCGATCCCCTCCCGGCCGTCAGCCTCCCAAGCCAGCAGGTCCGTGTCACTCGAGAACTCGTCGTGGCGAGGAGGGAGAGCAACGTAGGCGTCGCGATCGTCAGCCGCTGGCCGTAAGCTGATCAGTCGCAGCAGGCGGAGTCGCTCCTGCGGCGACAGGCGGTCCACCAGGGGAAACAGTTCTTCGGCGCTCAAAGGCTTTTCCATCCAGGCTATTCTACCAGACCCCGGGTGCGGGTACACGCTGATATCCCAACGCACATTTCGGATGTGGTTTCGCCGCTCCGGCCCCATCACAGCCCGTCTCCAGAAGCACGGTTAGGCCGTCATACGGCCAAGTGCCCGCCGTAGTAGCGTCGTCGGTGGATAGTAAACGCTAGGCGACAAGGCAGGATCTATTTCCTCGGAATCAGTGGGCGGCGGTGGGATTGAGTGTCGAGTATTAGTTAGGGAAGTTCATGCCGCGCAGGAGGTCTCGGAACCATGTGGCGCACGGTCAGTGTCCTGGCTGCGCAATCGGGGCTCGCGAGCTGGTCCGAGGCGCGGATGTCCACAATCCGTGATGTCTTGATGGTGCGAAATACGGGATGCCAGAATTCCAGGTGCATCCCTCGCCCGATAAACCGTAGCTTCAGCATCGAGCCGCCCCATGTCGACCCCGCGATTCTCACCGCGACAGGCTCGGGACAATACTGCGGGTGGCCCCAAATCAGATCCTCGCCGCGATCTCGAATTAAGATGGTGTACCAACGATGCTGCGTCTCCACCTCCAACCGCGTGCCCTCGGATAAATCGTCCAGGCATACACCACCTTCAATCTCCGACTGTACGATGTTTCGGTTCACCTCATCACTGAAATTGGGATGAGGCAGGAATGGTTTGGGATCAGGGACCGCAACCTTGGAGTCCATTCTCGTTTTCTCCTTCTGCGTTTTATCTACACATAAGCCGCTGGCTTGAGGCTCCGATACAACCCATCACTCGTCACTGCCCTTCAGGGCGCTTCCCAATCGAGGGCGTAGATTTCCTGGGTGCCCGTGTCGCGAAGCAGAAGAGGTGAATCGTCGGGAGCCAGGCCCAGCCAGATACCCCAATAGCCTGTTTGCCGGAAGTATTTCAGATCGGCCACCCGCTCGAGCTTCCGGTCGCGAATGCGCACCCGCATTACGGACGGCTGGTCCACCCCCACATGCAAGAAGTAAACATACTCTCCGGTTCTCGACCAATTGAGGAAATCAGGTTCCCCTGTTCCCTTACCGATTTCCTCCCATCTTTGAGCGGCGAAATCGAAAAGCATAAAGCCGTTTTGGGAATCAAAAGAATTGGCGACGACATTGCGTCCGTCGGGCGACCAGCGGGGCGAGAAGAGGCCTTTTGAGCCAGGCAGGGTCGAAATTTGATGAGTCTTAACGTCGAGGATCCGGATAGTGGCGTTAGGGCCATGACCGCCACAGAAGACAATTCTTGTTCCGTCGGGCGACCAAGTGGGGTCCCATTCTCCCTGGACGTCCTCGGGGATGATTTGGCGCGGCGTTCCCCCATCGATCGAAACTGTATACAAGTTCGGCTTCTGGCCGGGCGAAACGTCGAAGCTGTTTCGAAGTGGGTCAATTAGGGGGTAGTTGGTCAATGCGGAGTAAACGAGCTGCTTGCCATCGGGTGACCAGCGAGGCAACTGGGCATAGAGCGGCGGGTAGCTGAGCTGGAGTCGCTGGCTGCCGTCCAATTTGCTTGTCCAGAGTGTTCCCTCCGGGAAGCTGACATAGGCCACCCACTGCCCATCTTTAGAGAAGCTGACCATATCCGCTGAAATTCCGGAAAGGAATGGAACGAAGTCTGCGGACTTCGCATCATAGCGAGCCAATTCCCCGCGCGCCAGTGCTCCCACCACGAACAGCTTTTTGCCATCCTTGCTCGGCAGAGGCGAGGAGAAAATCATCGGCCCGGAGGTCAATTGCAGGGGTTTGCTGTTGGCTTTTCCAAATAAATTAGTGTTTTCAGCAAGGGCCCAGATATTGCCTTGTGACTGGAAAACGAAATATTTCCCGTCGGGAGTCCATTTGCCGCAACATTCGTCGGGAGGAGTGTGCCAGGCGGGAAACAGGGGATGGAGGCCCGTCCCGTTGATCGAAGCCTGCCAAAGCGACCTTTGAGTAGTCAGAAAGCCCCCGACGCTGAATCGAATCAGCGTGCCGTCCGGCGACCAAGCGGGATCTGAAGCGTCGTCGGGCGCGGAGACAAGCTTGCGGGGTTCGGCGCCATCGCTCTTCCCCAGGAATAAGTCGTGTCCGTTGGCGTAAACGATCATTTGGCCGTCGGGAGACCAGGCGGCGGCCCGTCCAACGGCCTCTCCCAGTCTGCGACGTGCCCCGCCGAGCACTGGCACGGTCCAAAGCTGTGCATCACCCTCCGGCACAACCGCCTCGTCCGCGATGAGCAGTCTTGCCCCGTCGGGGGAAACGGCGAGCAGTGACATGCTCGGGGCGGGAACTGGGACGGGCTCCACCTCTCCACCAGAGCCCGACACCTGCGCGATGCTCCAACCCAAAGAAGCCCACTTATTAAAGTAAAGTCGTGCCCCGTCCGTCCCTACGAGGCTCTCTTGATTGCCGTCGTGAGTGACCTGGACGTAGCCCGATACTTTCGGTGGGGTGAGGGGACGCGATTGAAAATAGATGAGTAGCGCGATGACGACAAGACCGAAGCCGCCGACGGCGACTGCCCACCGTTTCCATCTGGGCCGCACGGGTTTGGAGACGACCGGCGCCGCAGGGTCGCCTGTCCCCGCGCCTGATGAAGGTTCAGCATTTCCCACAGGTCTTGTGGCGCCGAACCGTCTCGAATGCGTATCGCGCTTCAGGCGCTTCAGGTCGGTGCAAATGTCTGAGGCGTGCTGATAGCGCAAGTCGCGGTCTTTCTCCAATGCCTTTTCGATGATCGCCAGGAGCCGCGGGTCGATGGCGGGATTTAGGTGCTGTGGCGGCGTTGCCTGGCGCGTCAGAATCGCTTCCCAAATCTGGCCCGAAGTCTCGCCGGTAAAAGCCTGCTGGCCCGTGGCCATTTCGTAAAGCACCGCGCCGAAGCTGAACAGGTCGGTGCGCGCGTCCATCTTTTGGCCCCGTGCCTGTTCCGGCGACATGTACGCTGCCGTCCCCATTGCCGCGCCGGCGATGGTGATATCGTCCCGTTCGATGGAAAGAGTGGGAGTGTCGGGCGGTGATGCCCCCCCACCCGCGTCGCCACGCTCGGCGCCCTCATCCCCGGGGGGGCGAGGGCTGTCCTCTGCCAATGGATGGTTTCCCGGCCCTTGCCCTCCAGTTCCTGACACTTGGAACTTCGCCAGCCCGAAATCCAGGACCTTGGCTTCCCCGCGCTTGGTCACAAAAATGTTCGCCGGCTTGATGTCGCGATGGATGATGCCCTCCGCGTGCGCGGCTTCCAGCGCCTCGGCAATCTCCATCCCCAGATCAAGGAGTTGGCCCGCCGGCAGAGGCTTGCCGTTGATGAGGTGCTTCAGGGTGCAGCCCTCCATCAACTCCATCGCCAGGAAGGGCTGGCCATCCACCTCGTCGACCTCATAGACCGTGCAGATGTGCGGATAGTTGAGCGCCGAGGCGGCACGCGCCTCGCGCTGGAATCGCGCCAGCGCCGTGGGATTTCGCGCCAACCCCGTAGGCAGGAATTTTAACCCCACCTTCCGGCCGAGTCTTACATCTTCGGCCCTGTACACAATCCCCATGCCGCCCCCACCCAGCTTCTCGATGATGCGGTAATGGGACACGGTCCGGCCAATCAGATCGGAATGAGTGAAACCTGCTGCGGGTTCGGGAGCGGCGGTGGCGGGCCGGCCTTGGCCGGCGATCCCTTCTGAGATGGCCAAAGGCGCACCCGCCATTTCTTGTTCAAGGGCAGGCTTCGGCGGCGCGACATCAGGAGCAGATTCAGAAGACTCTGCGACCGCATCGACCGGAGTATCCACCGGAAAAATGAACCGGTAGCCGCGGCGTGGAAGGGTTTCAACGTAGCGCTGAGTGTCAGCGTCATCCCCCAACGCTTGCCGCAGCTTCATGATCGCGGTGCCGATGCTGTGCTCGAACTCGACGACCGTATCGTTCGGCCACAAGCGCTTGCGGACTTCCTCCCGGGTCACCACTTCGCCGGGATGTTCCAGCAGCATGAGGAGAATTTGAAGGGGCTGTTCTTGGAGACGAATGCGCAGCCCGCCCTTGCGCAACTCGCCCGCCCGGACATCGAGTTGAAGCTCGCCGAAAGTAATTCGTTGTAGGGGAATATCACCCACTGGATTCTCCACCGTGGGATGGAGGCATTCTATCACGGTCGAACGGTTTCCTTCGATGGTTCCGACCCTTTTCGCGACTCGGACTGTCAGTAACCTGGAAGAATGAACGCCGACTAAAATAGATCCTCTGTAAAGGTGTAGCGTTTACGCAGACCATTCTCAGGAAATTTGCGCGGCGTCGGCATGCTCTTTTGGGGCGTTGCGCCAATTTCAGAACAAAACCAAGGCGACAACGTATAAACAGGCATGGCACTATCCATTTCCTGAGAGTCCTGTGGGACCCACTGGATTCGCGCTTGAAGGACAATGATATGCGAAAAGGGTTTACTAGAAAACCGCAGGGAGACGAGCCCGCGACGCGAGGCAAGAGCTACATAACTCCTAGCGGCCTGCAGCGCCTCAAAGATGAACACCGGTTTCTGCTCACCAGGGAACGCCCGGCCGTAACGAAGATGGTGGCATGGGCTGCGGCCAACGGCGATCGCAGTGAAAACGCTGACTATCAGTACGGCAAGC
>CAZCVY010000207.1:0-12178 GCA_964501985.1 uncultured Acidobacteriota bacterium
TCTCGCTCTGACTCCGGAATTCTCGGCCAGCCCCGATAAACAAGCGCAGTGGAAAACGTTCGTCGGCAAGGTCGGGCTGACATCAGACCGGATGGCGTTTCCAGACGTTACTGTGGCCTTGAATGAGTTCTTGATGCCTCCGACGCTTGCCCTCATACGCAGCCTGAAACCAGCCATGCGCTGGCCGCCAGGAGGACCCTGGCGTGAATCGTGAATAAGCGAAGCAATAGTGGAACATGATGACCGGGCGATTGATTTTCAGCGACCCAAAACCGGCCACCACGTCTTATGATTCAAGCAATCCGAAGGAGAAATATCGGTGACGAGCGCTCCTCCAAACAAACCCCCTTTAGACCCCCAATACCGCTAACCAACGCTTCCTGAAACGTCCTTGGGTTGCCACTCGTGCCGTAGAATCAATCAGGTAGCCAGTCCTCTTCAGGCTCATAACCCAAAGGTCGCTGGTTCAAATCCAGCCCCCAACCATCCCCTCATATATTTACATCGTTGCCGCCATAGATCGGTCACACTTCATGGTCGCAATTTGATTTGGTATTTCGCCTGCGATCGGGGGATTTTTGTGAGAAACGAAGAGCACAAAAACGAGTGCCAAATCAGTACCGCTTGAGCGTTCCGAACGGGCTTTTCACTCATTTTGCGTTGCCAAGCGTGCCGCAAAATCAACGAGATACCCTAACTTAGACTGCCTGGCAGTCATGAGGTCGAGAGTTCGAACCTCTCCAGGTCCACCAATTAAGTCATTCCGATTCAATTGTTTAAAATTTTCCATAACTGGTAATGGCGCGTTAATTGTGTCAAAACGGTGCTAAAACTGTGCTAATTGGGCGCGCCGGTGCGGAAGCTCGCGCGATGCTCGTTGGCCTTGCGATTGGGTGCCTCGTAATCAACCTGGTCCGGCCGTAAAGTTTGAGCGCGCTTAACGCAGGGCCCGGAATGATGCAGCGGAACCCAATGCCCCGCCGTGAAGAGCACGAGTATCGCACCTGTGCTATGCTTAGCACGCAGATATCATTTGGCAGGGCTGCCATGGAATGGAGATGTCACATGAACAGGCTGGCGCTGCTGCTCCTGTACTCCGCGGCGTGGGCCGCACCCTACGCTCGGGCCGATGACGCGGCGGCGATGGCCGTGCTGCGTGCCGGCTGCACGGCAGACGTGCAAAGGCTATGCGCCGGCGTGCAGCCTGGCGGGGGCCGAATCATCGCCTGCTTGAAGCAACACCAGGATGCGCTGTCAGATCAGTGCAAGCAGGCAGCTCAGAAGGCAGCGAGCATGACCGGCACTGCCGCGCCCAACCCGACCAACCCAGCCAGTGCACCGCCAGCACCGAACGCGCCGTCAGCACAGAACCCGCCCGGCACCGCGCAACCCCAGCCCGCCAGCCTGCCTGCACAGCCCACTCCTCAACCGTCCTCGTCATCCCCTGCCAAACGCGGAGCGGCCGCTGCCAGCGCCGCTTCCGGCTCTTACCTGCTCCTGAAAAAGGCGCAGATCATGGTCACAGCCGATGACCAACCCAACGAGGCGCCCTGGTCGGCGATCGAAATGTTGATTCCCAGCACCTGGGACTTCAAGGGCGCGGTCCGTATGTACGGCGGAAAGACAGGCTGTTTCAGCGAAAGTTTTTCCGAGCTCTGGGAGGCCAAAAGCGACGATGGCGTCACCAAAATACAAGGCGTTCCCAACTACGCCTGGCAATACTCCGACGACCCGCAAGAATTGCACAACCTCACCGATCCCAACCGTCGCACGCACAATGGGAATAAGACGAACGATCTCTGCGCCGTGTCGAAACCCTTGAACGCCGAACAGTATTTCCGCCAGATCATGCTCAACGACCTGACGCCCGCGATGACGGTGGTGTCGATCGAGCCGTTCCCCGTCCTCGAACAAATCGTGCGCCAACGCTATGGATTGACGCCGCCTGACTCCGGCAACGGCGGCGCCCGCGTCGACGCGATCCGATTACGGCTCGCGTTTCAAAAGGACGACAAACCTATGGAGCTCTGGTACTCCGTGGCGCTCGTGACTAAGACCTACCACGTCGGTCGAGGAAGTCTTTACGATATGCACGCCGTCGGCCAAATTGCGTTGGGCGCGCCGAAGGGCAAGCTGGATGCCAACGACAAGCTGTTCAAGGTGGTGCTGAGTTCCATTCAACCCACGCCTCGATATACCGCCTATTCGAATAAGTGGATCGCTAGTTATTACCAGACACAAGCAAATAAAGAAGCCAAAATGGACCAGATCCAGGCCGACCTCGACAACTTCGCCACCCAAACGTACTTGCACATGAGCGCCAATGCCCAGCGGGTCTCGGATATAGGCTTTCACGCCGCCGACCAGAACCTGCGGGACGTGCAAACGTACCGCGATCCCTCGACGGGGCGCACGTTTGAGCTGAGCAACCAGTACAACCACGCCTGGCTCAATGGCGCCAATCAGTACGTGATGAGCGATGATCCGAACTTCAATCCGAACTCGGCGCTGCCGGGAAGCTGGAACGAACTGCAGCCCGTGCAGCCGTAGCCGATCGTCACGAGGTCGAGAATTCGAACCTCTCCAGGTCCACCACTAACCAAAGGGATTGTTTGACCGGCGAACGCCCGCCGTTTACGGCCTATTCCCAGAGAACTGTGAGCCCATGCGTTTGATGATCATGTCGAAGCGGGCAGATGCCAACGCAATATTCTCCAGCATATCCACAGGTAGTTCGTCGAGGTCTCCCTCTTGCCCTTCCCTTACAATTTGACCTGTTAGGCGGGCGTCTGCTGAACGCATGCGGTCAGCCAGGAAAGTCGCAACTGAGAGATAGAACCGCGAAGCGAACCCAGTGTCCTGCTGGAGCCTGGCACGGAGGGCGGCTTTGGGAACGGCAAGCACTTGGGAATCGACCGTGGCCTTGACGCTCGCGGAGGGAGGCCGCGAGTCAACGAACGAAATCTCACCCACGATTTCTCCGGCCAATAATTTGGCAATCTCCACACTTCCTGAGTAGACCTGGAATTGTCCATCAATGACCAGGAACAACGAGTCAACCGGAACGCCTTGCTGGATGATTACCGTACCTGTGTTGATCGACCGGGCTTTACCCGTGGTGGCCAGCCAATTGGCGTCGGTGTCGTCCAGAATGCCAAGAATATAGAGTGCTTTCCGCATCGTTCCTCCACTTCAACTAAGCTGCCGCCTCATTAATTGGCTAAAGAGTCCTTCCTGCGCCATGAGGTCGTCGTACGAACCCGCCTGCACCAGGGACCCCTTTTCGAGCACAAAGATTCGGTCGGCGTGAATGACGGTTGAGAGGCGGTGGGCGATGACCAATCGTGTGGCGTTGAGCGCTTTCAGGCTTTGGCTGACAATCGCTTGTGTGCGATTATCCAGGGCACTGGTTGCCTCGTCGAAGAGGATGATTCGGGGTCTGCGGACAATGGCGCGCGCAATCAGCAAGCGTTGGCGCTGGCCCCCGGAAAGCCCGCCGCCACCCTCACTCACCACGGTGTGCATTCCCATGGGCATGCCCTTGAGATCCGCCTCAAGCCCCGCCAGACGCGCCGCCTCCCAAGCATCATCGATGGTGAGCGTTCCGTCGCCCACGATATTGCGAAAAATGCTGCCCGTCATCAGCCTCGCATTTTGCAGGACGACTCCCATCTGTCTCCGCACCGCCTGGACGTCCAGCTCAGCCAGGTCATGTCCGTCGAAATAAATCGCGCCAGCGCGAGGCGCCTCAAAACCCAGGAGCAAGCGGAAGATGGTCGATTTTCCGCTGCCCGAGGGGCCTACCACCGCGACAAACTGGCCTGGGGATACGTCGAGCGAGAGGTCGCGCAAGGCCAAAGGCCCCTCGTCGCGATAGCGAAAACTCAGGTGGTGAATATCGATGCCGCCGGCTAACTCCGGCGGGGCACCCTGGGTGGGCACAACTTCGGGCAGCGACGTGAGGATGGGTTTGGCGCGCTCGTAAAGTGGGATCACGTTGAGTACTGAAACCAGGGCGGAACTCAGTTCCAGTGACCCGGTGCTGAATTGAACGAAGGCAGCCATGAAAGCCAGAAATTCGCCGGTCGTGAGCTGAAGGTTGTCGGGGTTCTTCATCAGCGAACTTGCACAATAGAAAATGACGACCCAAGCCAGCACTGGGAATGTTGAGTTGAAAACCGACACGAGGTTCGAGATTTTTCTGGCGCGCATCGCGAGAACTCGCTGTTTCGTGAACTCACGCGCCCAAACCGCGAAAGCGCGGGCCTCGGTTCCGGCGACCCGAAATTTTGCGATACCGTTAATAAACTGCAGCGTCATGCCCGCAATCCGCCCGCCCAATTGCGACACGTCTCTCAAAATCCTTACTTGCAGCCAGCCGCACAAAGTAAAAACCAGGAAGGAGCAGAATACCATCCCAGTGGCAATCAGGGCCAAGTGCGGACTGTAGTAAAACATCAAAACACAAGAGGTAATCGAGAACATGCCAGTTAGGATGGACGCTAGCGCGGATCCCGTAAGAGCTTCGCGGATTTGGCTAATTCCCAGACTCCGCTTGGCCAGGTCGCCAGAAGTAAAATTCCGGAAGAAGGGCACCGGCAAACCCACGAGGCGGTCCCACACAGCCGCCTGGATGGAGGCCTCCATTTTGGTCTCGAGTCGAAGGGTGGCGACGCTACGGGTAAGAGTAAACAACGCCGTCGCGAGGGCACTGATCACCAGGAATATGCTTAACTCCGCCAAAGTGGAGCGCTGGGCGCCGGGAATAACCGTGTCAAAAATGATGCCCGTAAAGGCCGGGATGACAATGCCTAACAAGCCCGCCGCGATGCCCATGAAAATGATGGTCGCGGCGTCTCCTCCGCAATCCTTAAGTCCAAAGGAAAGGATATCGCGGAGCGTGATCGCCTTTGGGGGGAAGGGGCGGTAAAACACATAGGCGAAACCGTGGAGCCTCCCCGCGAGTCCTTCATCGACGTGTTTTCTCGCGCGCGTGCCCGGATCATAGACCTGATAGCCGCGATGGCCCGGTAGCAGCGCGACAGGCCGCCTGTCTTGGTCAAGGAATCCAACCATGGGGCTGCTCTCCAGATTCCACCATCTTCCTTTCAGCATCACTTGACGCGTTCGCAGATGGGCAGCTTGGGCGATGGCGCTCACCGGATCTCGCTGCTTCATGAATTCCTTGACGGGTGGCACGAGGGGAATTGAGACGCCAGTGGCGCTGCCCACCAAATGGCAGACCTGCAGCAGAGGATCGTAGGCTCCGGTCTCAACCTCCAAAGGGGTCTTTTCGCTACCCTGAAACGGCTCGGCGAGTTTGAACAGTGCGGACTCGAAAACCCTCGCGTCGGCCTCCGCCAATACCTGTAAGCGCACTTTCTCTTTTCGCTCATCTCTGCGCCTCTGGGCGACGAGATAGGCAAGGACCTGCTCCTGAAAGTGCCGCAAGCCCAACCACTGAGGGTCTGTTTCTAGCCAGTCCCTGGTATCCAGGCATGCTACCCTAGCCTGCGCGGCGGACTTCAGCCACGCGAAACGGGTGACCGGGAAGAATCCTCCGGGCTCGATCGGCGGCATCTGATCGTCACCTAATAAGCTCGACCTTCCTTCCCGGTGACATACCCATACAACCCCAGTGAGGGGAAGAATCGCAGCGGCATTGCCCTCGACAAGATTCTCTGTGCCCGACGCCAGCATCTGAAAGTTCTTGGGGGCAGACTTGTCTGCCACGGTCGCCCCAAGATTCTCCACCCATCTGTCGATAAGGGGCTGAACGGATTCCGGCGAACCGACTGCGGCCTGCTGGAGCTGCGTTAGCTGAAGGCAAAGCACCTTCGAGCACACCGCCGGGTTGGCGATCAGTCCGAAGGCCGGATCGGAGGGCTTGTCGAATCCCATAACCGGATTGCCGGCTTCAACACGCATGAAATGATGCCGGGCGCCAGCTGGCTCCCCATCCCGCATCCCCACCAAATAGAGGTCGATTTTTCCCTCCAATACCACCCAGACCTGATCCGGGTCGTGGAGAGTGAGGGGGATCCCCGAGGGCAAAGCCACTGTTTCCCCCTGCTCCTCTAGCCGGGCTATTTGCGTTATGTCCATTTTCTTTGGAGAAGCTCCCTGGCGCCTCAACGAGTAGCGCGCGAACGCTCCTCTAGGCGCCTACACGGCCTCAATCAGCCTCCGATACGGGCCATCGACATGGATCATTTCCTCGTGGGTGCCGCGCTGCACCACTTCTCCCCGCTCCAAAACGATGATCTCATCGGCATCGCGGATGGTGCTGAGACGATGCGCCACAATCAAGCACGTGATGCCACGCCGGCGAAGACAGTCATCGACGTGTTTTTCGCTGTAGGCATCGAGCGAACTGGTGGCTTCATCGAGAATGAGAATGCGGGGGTTGCTAGCGAGGGCGCGGGTGATCTCAAGGCGTTGCCTCTGGCCCCCGCTCAGGTTACGCCCGCCTTCCTCCACCTTGAAATCGTAGCCGTTTGGGAGGCTGGTAATTTCGTCGTGAACACCCGCGTCCTGGGCTGCGCGTACAAGGGACAAATGTTCCACCGTAGCGTCCCACATCGTGAGATTGTCGCGGAGGGTTCCATCGAAAAGGAAGATATCTTGGTCCACCATGGCGATGGAATTGATCAGCACGGCGCGAGGAATCTCCCGGCGCGGCCGACCGTCGAATAACACCTCACCCGACCAGGGCCGGTAAAGCCCCGAGACAATCCTCGACACGGTCGATTTCCCGCTTCCCGAAGCTCCCACCAGGGCCACGCGCTGTCCCGGTTTCATCATCAGACTGAAGTCGGTAATCAGAGGCGGTTCCAAGCGGCTATAGCCAAAGGTCACGTTCCGCAGCTCCAGATGTCCAGCCAGCCGCTCTTGTCCGGCGGGGCTTTCTCCCGGCAAAGTGGCCGAATCGACTTGGGGGTCGGTGGGATATTGGAGGGTGTCGTCCAAGCGAGCGAGGTCACCTTCAATCTCCTGAGTCTTACTTCCCAGATCGACCAATTTGTTGACAGGATCGATGAAGCTGCTCATCAAACTCTGGAAAGCGATGAGCATGCCCATGGTCAGAAAGCCGTTCATCACTCGTAAGCCGCCCAAACCGAGTACTGCGGCGGTATTCAGTCCCGTCAGAAAGGAGGGAATGGCCGAAAGGTACGCCGAGGACGTTCCGAAGCGTTGTCCGGCATTGACGACTTTGGCTTGGTAACCTCCCCAGCGGGCGAAGAAGTCGGACTCTGACGCGGACGACTTGAGGGTCTCAATCGTCTGCAAACCACTCACTGAAACTCCCATCAAGCAGCCTTGCTCTTGCAACAACTGGCGGTTTTGGTCCACGCGCTGGCGCTGGACAATTCGCAAGGCCGCAATGTTAACCGCGGCGATGAGGATGCCGATGAGCGTCAGCACGGCGTCGTATTGAATCAGCAAGGCCGCATAAATCCCAATAAGAAGAATGTTGACGAGATTCGTGGCCACATCCCCGGAGAGAAGGGTTGCTACCCGGTCATTGAGCAGCAGGCGCGAGGAGATCTCCCCGGCGTAGCGTTGCGCGAAAAACTCCGTCGGCAATCGCAGCACGTGCCAGAAGAACTTGGCGGAGGAGCTTAAGGCCAGCTTCAATTCCAAGTGCATCAAAGAGTCCTGCTGAAGAAGGGTCAGCAGGGCCTTGATAATGGCCGTCGCGGTCATTGCCAGCAGCAACGGGGTCAGCCAACTGGCCAGGCCGCCGACCAGAAGATTGTCGACATAGATTTTGAAAAAGACGGGAATCACCAAGTTTGGGAGGGCGAGACCCAACGTGGCCAGCATGAGATACAAGAGCGCCATGCGGCTTCCCGGAAGTCGCCGGGCAAGCATCTGGAAGACGCTGGGTTTCTCCCCAGCCCTCTTGAAAGCGGTTTCCCTCTCGAAAACGAGAACCACTCCAGTAAAGGACTCGTCAAACTCTTCATCTTCAACCCACCTGCGGCCCTCGGCTGGGTCGTTGAGGTAAACCCCTTTCTTTCCGAAGCCCTCCACAACCAGAAAGTGGTTGAAGTTCCAGAAGACAATCATGGGCAGCGGCAACTCCCGAAGTTGCGCGGGTTCTTTCTTGTATCCCTTGGCCTTCAGGCCGTAATTGCGCGCGGCTTTAAGGAGATTGCTGGCTTTGCTGCCGTCGCGCGACACGCCACAAGCCACCCGCAATTCCTCTAGAGGAACGATTCGCCCGTGTTGGGCAAGGATTATCCCCAGCGCAGCGGCCCCGCATTCCGTCGCCTCCATCTGCAACACCGTCGGAGTCGTGACTCGGCTGCGGCGCAGCCAAGTGCCACGGGGCTTGGCTGCGGCGACGGGTTTGGGATCGATGGTCGTTGTGCCCATGGGATTAACCGAGGCCTAGTTGGCCTTTGATGTAAGGGAACAGCAGGCTCACCGGCCTCTGCTGGCGCGTGATGACCTGCACGGTGCAGAGCGTGCCACTGCTAATGGTAATCGCCGGACCTCGGGACGACGACCATTTGTAGCCGCTCGTCGTCTTGGAATCGCGCTCTAGGGTAACTCTCAGCTCGGTTACCGGGCCCCCCGCCATGATGGAGTGGACTAACGTCTCGTTTTGAAAATTGCGCATCAAGGCGTCGAAGCTGGCGGGGAACTCTCCGGCGTAAACCACTCTGCCGTGTATAAAACCAAATTCCTCGCGCTTGACCGTCGAAGGAGACATTTCCGCCTCCATCCCCGGCTGCACCGCCTTGGCTTGGAGGGACGGAAGATAGACGAGCACTTCCAAAGTGTTTCCCTGAGGCTGGATGCTGAGAATGGGGCTGCCCACCGCCACCAGACTGCCCGGCACAGCCTTCATCTCGATCACCTGTCCATCGTAGGGACTCTCGACATTGGACTGATTTGCCATCTGATCTTCCAGGCCTGCCAGGTTGCGCTCTAGCCCCCCGATACGGATTTTCATCTCTTCGTCGAGTCGTTCCGGATCGGTCCGCGCCGTATATTGATCGGCGTCGAAGCGCTTGATCTTCGCCCGCATAGATTCGATTTGACCTTTGATCTCAACCAGTTTTTGCTGATCTTGCAGAGTCTGCTGGCGAGTAATCAGCCCTTTGGCAAGCAATTGATTATCGACGGTGATTTGCTCCGTCGCGATCTTCGCCTGGTCTCCCATTTCTTGAATTTCCCGCTGCGCATTCGCTTGGTCACGCGCCAGCGCATCCATCTGGAGTTGGGCGCCTTGCTGGCGCAACAAATGATTGCTCTCCCTCTCCGCTTTCGCCTCCTCCAGGGCCGCACGGGCCAGGCGGATCTTCTCCAACATCTCTTCATCCGATATCCTTGCGACTACTTGGTTGGCCTTTACCCGGTCGCCAAGATTGACACTGATGCTGGTCACTAGTCCCGAACCCGGAGCATCCACGTTCATAACGGTTCCGGCGCGCACGATGACACCGGATCCGCTCACCTTGGTATCGATCGTCCCCGTGTAGCCCCAAATGACGGCAACGCCCAGGATGAGAAACATCCCGGCCAGCGCCAGCCATCGCTTCGCCCCTGTCACCCGCATGATGGTGTCAAGTTGTTCCGGAGAAGACAGCCGTTCGAGCGATGTTTTTCGGTAGATACTTGTCTCCATGCGATTTCAATCCTTCGCGGTTGGCGGTTTCGGGGTGGCGGGGACGGGGACGGTGAAGAAGACATCCCGGTCGACCGATTGCACAGCTTTGTCCGGTTCAACGATCGAGCCGGTGGCAAAGCGTAACTGTGTCACTGCCAGCGCATAACCGAGTTCGGCATTCACCTGGGACTGGTCCGCCACCGTCAGCCGGTCCTCCATCGTCAACACATCGACAAGCGGCCCCACACCGAGTCGATACTTTTCGCGCTCACCGTCGAGCGCCGCCTGCGACGCGGTCACCGCCTCCCGCGCCCTTTGCAATTGGAGTGCGGCGTTGCGCACGCCCCCGACCGCCGTCACCACAGAAGCCATGATGCTTTGCGATGTCTGGAGGGTGCGCAGCTCCGCTTGGCGGACGCTCGACTGTGCCAGCATCAGAGCCCCGAAGGCGACATTGTTGCTGGGCGGGAATTGGTAGGTGACACCAACGCCGACGTCCGGCCCGCGGGGTGCACGTCCGGGGGCGCTGAAGAAGTTAACGACGCCGGTACCCTCGTCTAAGCTCGAGTAGCCCGAACTCAAGCTCAGATTGAGCTGCGGTAAGATGGCGTTTCGGGCCCGCGTCAGCAGTGTTCTTTCTTCCGTTTCCCGCTTCTTGGCAGCCAGGTAGTCAGCGCGGCGTACCAGCGCCATATCAAAGAACTGTTGCAGGGAATGGGCATTCAGGATGGCCAACACTTGGCCGTCATCCATCGGCAAGTCGTCTACAGGCATCCCCACACTAGCCATCTGGTCCGTGCTCATTCCCATTGCCAAGGCAAGTTGTTGGCGCGCCGCGATGAGACCCTGCTCCGCCGCGATCCGCGCGGCTGACCGGGTTGCCAAATTGGCCTGGACTTGATGGATCTCCGCCTCCGGAACTCGCCCCGCGGCAATCAGCGTCTGAACGTTATCCACGTAGACCTTTCCACGCTCTTCGGATTCCTGAACCACCTTGAGACTCTGCGCCGCACCCACGGCATCCCAATAGCTGGAAGCGGTATTCGATAACAGGCCGCTGATCGTTTGGTTGAGGTCCAGGAGACTTGCCTCGACCTCGATTCCCGCTGCGGTCTCACTCGCAGCGACCACGTCGTGCCCACGTCCCCGGAGCAACGGCACATTCACTTGGAATGCCACCGTGGTGAGGTTCACCCCGCCGATATCATAGATATTGTCAGTCGTACGGGTAGTCAGAAAGCTCGGGGTGATGGTCACGCCATTGCGGTATTCCTTGGTGGCCTCGACGTTCAGGCTGGTCAAATTGCTGACTTGATTGTTGGTGATGATACCCAGCAGGCCAGCTTCTTCCTGGTTGAAAAGGGTGAGAGGATTGTTGATGCGGTTTTGCGATAAGGTCGTTCCGATGATGGTATCGAAGGCCCCGCTCGCCTGCCGCCGGATTGCCCGGCTGGACACCACCTGCTGCTCCTCAATGTGCAGCGCAGGCTGGTTCAAAAGCGTCGACTGCAAGGCCTCAACAAGTCCGAGAGGGTGCGGAGGCGGCGCGCTGGACTGGCCAGGGGACCGCAGGCTGTAAACCAATAGCATTGCTCCTACAGCGAGTGCCGTTCGCCGGCACTGGAAGCTCCTCATCGGGATGATTCTCTCCTGCTGATCTTGGTTCTGGTTTAGAACTAGCCCGTCACCAATCCCTGAAACATCCGCCCGTTTGAAACATCGCCCAGTCTCTGCTCCGGCGGGGCCCCTCCGCAGCAACCGTTTAATCTCTCATTCCCAGAGCAAGAGCGATGGCAAGGAATCCGGAGCTGCCAGGCGCAGATATTCGTACCCAATGCCGGCCATCCCCTGGTGAAACGAGGCGAGGTAGGGAGCTTTTTTCCATCCCAAGGCATAGCTCCCGGGAGGTTGGGAACGTCGCAGGATCGCAGACCCCATCTTGCGAGCTTCCTGGAGGTAAGCCGGATCGCCCAGTTCTTTGGCCGCCACCACTAGCGTCTCGACGCGCCCCATCGCACCGCAGCATACCGTATCCAGCCCCTTTGTTCCCGCTAGCCGGGTGGCCCGCAAGCCGTGGGAAATATCCTCGCGGGCTTGCCGAGTATCAAGAATGGGAAGCGCGGCCAAACGGCTTAAAGCGATCCCTGAAGCGCCGTGGCACCAACTCGTCATGTGGCCATACCCCTTCTCCGTAGGCGGGACACGGAAGTCCGGCCAGTTGGAAACCTCGGGCATGAAAACGCTGGTTTCATAAGCTTCCGCCTCCAGCGCCGCTTCCCGGAACGAGCTCTTGCCGGTGGCTTCATACAACTTCAGCAATGCATAGGCGATCCCGGCAGCACCATGCGAAAACCCCGTCATCATCTCTTCTTTCCCTAACGTCTTCCACGCCCTCGGCCCTTGCTGGCTGGCCGACCGATGCTGCAAGAGATGCTCCCCGCACAGGGCCGCCTTTTCGAGAGCCTCCAGAAGCCGCGCGGCCCGATAGAGTGCCAGCAGAGCCAGCGCCGCTCCTGCCGCTCCCGATATCAAATCCAAATTGCGGTCCGACGTAAT
>CAZCVY010000208.1:0-12080 GCA_964501985.1 uncultured Acidobacteriota bacterium
CTCAGAGATCGAGGGCGACGCGTTGAGAAGTCTTGGTTAGCGAGCGGCGTGCGCGCCCCAACGTTCAGGTCCATTCCTGCGGGTTATCAATGGTGGCAGGTTTCTTTCAGTCGTCTTTTGTTTGCGAACCGCGCTGTCCCAAGAAAGTTTGGACCGTTCTTCGTAACTGCTTGATCTACCGCCCGAAAAAAACGCTTGACAGAAAAAACTCGTGTGCTAATAATTTAGCATATTGCTCTAAAATTAGCAGGAGGGCAAACGAATGACCCGACCCGCAGACCACCAACTCACCCGCCGCGAGCGGCAAATCATGGAGGTGCTCTATCAGTGCCGCCGGGCATCGGTGGCGCAGATTCGCGCCGCGCTTCCCGATCCGCCGAGCTATTCCACGGTTCGCGCTCTGCTGCGCATACTAAGTGACAAAGGCCACGTCCGGCATGAAGAAAAGGATCTGCGGTACGTGTACTTTCCCACGGTGCCGCGCGAGCGCGTGCGGCTGCGGGCGCTGCGCCGGATGGTCGAGACCTTCTTCGACGGCTCTGCCGCGCAAGTTGTCGCCACCTTGCTCGACCCATCGACAGCGCACCTCACGAGCGACGAACTCGACCGAATTGCGAAACTCATCGCCAAGGCGAGGAAGGATGATGCGTCATGACGGACACCCTTTGGCCCCTTCTTCTAACTACCGGATCTCGCTCGGGCGTTGCAGGGTACGGGCTTGCCCTTCTCTTACAAACCACCGTCAAAGGGACCGTGATTCTCCTTTTGGCTTTGGTTCTGAACCGGCTATTGCGGCGCTCCGCCGCCGCAGTTCGACACTTGGTTTGGACGCTGGGTTTGAGCGCCATGCTCTTGCTTCCGATTTTCTCTCTCATGGTGCCGGGCTGGAACGTGCCGGCAACCGCTCCTGTGCTTGCGGACCGCGTTAGCGCCGTCGGTGTGACGGACAAGGCAAGTCATGCAGCCGTTATGCCCAATTCGCATGTCCGCAAGCTCCTGCCGACCCCTCTGCATCCACTTGCAGCCGAAGACGCAGGACGCTATCTCCCCTGGGGAATGGTGATCCTCTATCTCATGGGGTTCATAGTGGTGGCCATGCGCGTGGGGGTAGGGGAAATGCGTGTGCGCAGGCTGGTCAGTTGCTCGCGCCCTTTCGACGTGAACCAAGCCAATTCCATTGTCGCGAACATCTGCTCGCGCTTGAGGATCTCCCGTCGCGTCGGGCTGCGAATAACTCCCGAGACCGGCATGCCTTTTACGTGGGGAGGCTTCCGGCCGACGATCGTCTTGCCCGAAAGCGCCCGGTCGTGGTCCGAAGAGCAACTCAGCTTCGTGCTCGGCCACGAGCTGGCGCACGTGAGCCGATGCGATTATCTCACCCAGATCCCAGCCCAAGTTACCTGTGCACTTTACTGGTTTCATCCGCTCGTTTGGTTTGCGGCCTTCGCGATGCGCAGAGAACGCGAACGCGCTTGCGATGACGTAATCCTGAGTCTCGATCAACACGCGGCGGATTATGGCGAATTCCTTTTGGTTCTTGCCCGGAGCTTGCGGCGCTCAGGTGACGCCTGGTTGACGAGCATTGGCACAGGTCAAATCTCTCTATTGGAGGTTCGAATGAAAGCGTTACTTGATCACCAACTCGGCCACGGGCCCATGTCGGCAAAGCACGCACTGTTTGCCGCGGCACTTGCCGTGGCGCTAATTCTGCCCGTGGCGGCCATTCACGCATCCGCAAAGAAAGCCACGGGAAATATCGGCGGGACCGTGGAGGACCCCAGCGGTGGGAGGATTCCCGGCGCGAGGGTCACCGTGCTCAACCTCGACACCCAGGATCGGATCAGCACTTATACCGGCGATGACGGCACTTTCGAGTTTCCCGCGATCCCCTTAGGCCGCTACCAGGTCGAAGCTACTAAGCCCGGGTTCGCCTACCAGAAGAGCATGGAACTAAAGCTGGAACCATTCCGCGAACTCCATGAGGATATTGTCCTGGAGGTGGGGGCGGTGTCCGAGCAAATCGAGGTGCGCGGCCACGCCTCTACGGAATCGTCCGCAGCTCCACAGCGTGCCCCGCAGCGGATTCGCGTGGGAGGGTTGGTGCAGGCCGCGAAGCTGGTGAATCATGTTGTGCCGGTTTACCCTGCGAGCGCCGAGAAGCAAGGAATCGAGGGCACCGTCATCCTGCGGGCGGTCATCGGGACAAGCGGGCAAATGCTTTCGCTCTCCCCCTACAACGACGCCGACCCCGCCCTAACGAGCGCCGCGATGGAAGCCGTCGGCCACTGGCGATACGAACCGACGCTCTTGAATGGCGTCCCCGTGGAAGTCGTAACGACGATTACGGTGGTTTTCCGGTTGGATAAATAATTAGGTCTGCATGAGTTGCTCGATGTTGACCCGGCGCAGTTCCTCGGCGGCGCGTTCGGGCAGCACCGAGTTGTAGTAGACCTCTTTGTGAAAATACGAGCGGGCTGTCGAGACGCGCACGGGAACCAATTCAAAGTGCCAGTGGAAATCCTCACGAATCGTGCGCCACTGATCAGCACGCTCGAACTTGGCGGTCAGGTTGGGGGAAGTGTGCAGGGCGATGTGATAATCCTGGGCGACCGATTCGAGGCGCAACAAGACACTTTTCAGGAAGCGTGCGAAATGGAGCTGGCGATCCCATGCGGTCATATCCTCCTCAAAGCCGTGGTGGTGCTCCACGGGAAGGATCCAAATCTCGTAGGGCACGCGCGAGGCGAAGGGACAGATGGCTACGAACTGATCGTCCCACTCGACGGTGCGCGATTGCTGTGAAAGCTCCTGTTGGGCGATGTCGCAAATCAGACATCGCTCCTTGAGCGCGTAGTAGCGTTGGAGGGAGCGGAATTCGTAAACGATCCGGCGCGGAATGAAAGGCGTCGCCGTAATCTGCGAGTGCGGGTGGTCGGATTCCTGCCCCGCGAGTTTGCCCTGGTTCCGAAAAACGCTGACATAGCGGAAGCGACGGTCCTTCTTGAGGTCCACGAGGCGCGAGACGTAAGCCCGCAGCACCTGCGCCACATTTTCATCGCTTTGGAGCGACAGACGACGATGGTGGTCGGGGTTCTCGATCACCACTTCGTGCGCGCCAAGATTGCGCATCTTGTCGTAAACGCCTTCGGCGCTCCGCTGGGCATCACCTTCAATGCGGTAGAGCGGGCGCAGATGGGGGGTGACGCGCACCTGCCACTTGCCATTGCCATTTCCGTGCGAATAGAGGGTCTGTGGGGTCAAGACTTCCTGGCCGGGGCAAAAGGGACAGACATTAAAGTTCGGCCAACTCGTCTCGCCGTCTTCCTGAATCACCCAATTCATGGAAATCGGATCTTTCCTGATCTGCATCGATCCTCCCAAAGCAGTGAACAGTTGATAGTGGACAGTGGACAGTAAGAGCCAATCCGTTCACCGCCAGATGTTCACTCTCAACTCTCCTCTCTTCACCACCGACTGCCCGAACGATTCCGGGAAGGGAGACTCTCCCTACAATCTCATCAGCGGGTTTCGGCTCATGCTTAAGTCGGGGGGTGCGAATGAGGCTTCAGAGAAAGGGCCAACTATGCTTTCTGACCTTGCTCGCGCTATCCGGTCCCAATGCCGCGATCAGCGACCTGCCCCCACGGCGGCCGTCAACCATTCGTGCCTTTCGCCGCTTATTAAACGCCGGGGGATTATTGTTGTCAAGCCTCCAGAGTACGTTGCCCACAGTAACACTATTTAAGTTCTTCACATCGCGTCCGCTCGGGTAGGATGCGTGTTTGTTCGTCATTACTAGCCCCCAAGAAGAATTGGGTAGTGGTACAGTTGGGGGCGCAGTGACGCGCGGCGGAGCGCCGGCAGGAGATTTCGGCATGGTGGTTTTTTGCAAGCGGTGTGGTTCGCCCGTAAAGCTCGACAACGCGCGGTTGGCCGACCCGGCATACAGCATGAATTGCCAGCAATGCCAAAGGCCGGTGGCGCTCGAGACCGTAAGGCCGCGCGCTCGAAGTGCCGCCCCCAGGCCCGCGGTAACGGCGCCTTCAGCAGCCGTCACCTCTGCGCCGAGAACGCCGGAAACGGGCGCCACGGAGGAGCGCGCGCAGGCGCTCGACAAGAACCATTTTTTGCAGAAGGTTCGCCTGTTCAGCGGCCTTCCCTACGAAGAGTGCCTGCTGATCGAAGGTCGCATGCGTCCTCGCGAGTTTGCCCCCCAGCAAATCCTGGTGGAAGAAGGCGGGCCGGGCGACGCCATGTTCTTCATCACTTCCGGCGCAGTGGAAGTCCGCAAGAAGGATCCCAACTCAAACATCGACTTTTTGCTGAGCGAGCTGAAAGCCGGCTCGTGCTTCGGCGAAATGGCGCTGCTCAACGGGAAGCGGCGAATGGCGAGCGTGGTGGCGATCGAGCCAACGACCTGCGCGGTCCTGGAGCAAGCGGCCTTCGACGAACTGCTGCTGACGAGCTCCAAGCTGGGCCTTTCCATGTGCCGCGTCCTTGCCGAACGGCTGGACGAAGCCAGCCAGCAGACGGGCTACGATTACATCAATCTCGCCAAACTTCAGTTTGACCCGCGGGTGATAAGGCTCCTGCCGCAGCAGGTGCTGGAACAGCAGCGTGTGCTGCCGGTGGCTTTTTCCAACCACCGCCTGACGGTGGCGATGGTCAATCCGAATAACCTTGCGGCTCTCGACGAGGTGCGCCGCGTCATCAAAGGGGTGATTATCGAGCCCGCAGCGACGTCCGAAGACGACTTCAAGCGCTTCATGACGAGCGCCTATCCGGACATGCTGCGCAGGGACGGCGAACGAGAGGCGCAGGAGAACGACTCGGCCGTCTCTGTCCCTGCGGCATCTGCTCGGGCCGGAGAGAGTGAATCGCCGGCCAACAAAGCAAACCTGGCGGCGGGCATCCTCGAATCGCTGGAATCCGACGCGCTGAAAATCGTCGAGGTGGAAGAAGCGCGGCAGTCGCCGGACAGTGATTCGGACCTTACCCACTCGGACGAAGATACGGCCCTAATCCGTGTCGGCAATGGCATCCTGGCGCTAGCGATCAGGAGGGGCGCCAGCGATATTCACATTGAGCCGCAGGAAAAGCACCTCGACGTGCGTTTCCGCATTGACGGAGCACTGCAAGTGGTACAAGTGTTGCCCAAGAGGATTCAGGTGGGCTTGATCTCGCGCTTTAAGTCGCTCGCCAAGCTCGACCTCGCGGAGAGGCGTTTGCCCCAGGACGGCCGAATTACCGTACGTCTGGAGGAGCACCCGATTGACTTTCAGATCTCCACCCTTCCCTCCAAGTGGGGCGAAAAGATCTGCCTTCGCGTCCGCGATAAATCGAGCGCCGTGCCGGGACTCGACAAGCTCATTCTTCACGAGGAAGTGCTGGAGTTGGTGCGGGAGATGACCTCGCAACCTCAAGGCATTATTTATGTGACCGGACCCGCGGGGTCGGGCAAGACAACATTGCTTTACAGCGCGCTGGCCGAACTCAACGGCCCGGACCTAAATATCTCCACCGCCGAAGACCCTGTCGAGTACGATCTGCCGCGCGCGAACCAGGTGCAGGTGCGCAAAGAAATCGGTTTGGACTATGCCCGCGTACTTCGCGCCTTCCTGCACCAGGACCCGGACGTCATTCTAGTGGGCGAGACCCGCGATAAAGAAACGGCCCAAATCGCCGTTGAAGCTGCTTTGGCCGGCCGCCTGGTTCTTACCACGTTGCACACGCACGATGCCGCCGGGGTCTTTACTCGCCTGAGGGAGATGGGCGTAGAGCCGTTCCTGGCGTCGAGCTCAATCCTGGGCGCAATCGCCCAGCGCCTCACTCGCCGCCTTTGTCAGGCGTGCAAGGAAAGCTACACGCCGGACGAGATCTCTCTGCGATACCTGGGGCTCGACCCGAGCCTGCAATTCACCTTCTACCGCCATCGGGGCTGCGACCAGTGCTCGGGAACGGGTTATCGTGGGCGTCTAGGTATTTACGAGGTCCTGCGCATGACTGCCGAGCTGCGCCGGTTGGTGGCCGGCGGTGGGAGCTCCGAGGCGATCGCCGATCTGGCCATTAAGCAAGGAATGAGAACGCTGAGGGAGTACGCTGCTTGGCTGCTCCAGAACGGCTGGACTACACTGGAGGAAGTATTGCGCGCCGTCTCTGCGCAGGAATAGGGTCATTGCGATCAGCTCTGAGCTGTCAGATGAAGGTCGGCCTGAAACCTGCGCGCTGATGGCTGAAGGCTCTATGGGTTGCTATCTGGGGATCGACGGCGGCGGTACGAGAACTGCCGCGTGGCTGGCGGATGGTGAAGGCAAGGTTCTGGCGCGCGCCGAGACCGGGCCCTCCAATCCGCTCAAAGTCGGCTTTCGTATGGCCGAGCGCGAATTGCTGAGCGCCTTCCACCTCTGCCTTCAGGAAGCGGGATTTCCCCGAACCGCTGCGCGCGCGTCGCGACACCCAGTCGTGCGCGCCGTCTGCGCCGGTATCGCCGGAGTCGACCGGCGGACCGTACACCGGCCGCTACTCGCCTGGATGCACCGCCACATTCCTGCGCGCCAGTACTTGCTGACCTTTGACGCCGCTATCACGCTCGCCGCAGCCGTGCGCAACGCTCCGGGCATCATCGTAATCGCCGGGACGGGTTCCATTGCTTTCGCCCGCGATGACCAAGCGAAGCTGCTGCGCGCGGGCGGCTGGGGAATTCCCTTTGACGATCGCGGCTCCGGCTACGACCTGGGCCGCAAGGCTGTGGCCGCGGCGCTGGAGGCGTTCGATGGGCGCGGCCCGCAGACCGTCCTGATGGACCTGATCTGCCAAGCTCTGGACCTCGGCAGCATTCCCGAGATCGTTTCACGGCAACTCGAACAACAGCAGGTGGCCGCGCTATTCCCGCTGGTGATGGATGCGGCCCGCAAAAACGATCTGGTGGCTCGACACCTGTGCGACGATGCAGCCCGCGACCTTGCCGCCCTGGCCGCCGCATTGCTCAGACGGGCCGGTTGGACACGCCGCTCGACGCCCGTGGTCACCAGCGGCGGCGTGTTCAGCTCCAGCAATTTCATCCGCCGCGCCTTCGCGCGCCACCTGCGCCGCTTCGCCCCTCTCGCGCGGGTGCAGATGCTCGAACGGCCGCCCGTGGAGGGAGCGCTCTGGCTGGCCCGCAGCCTGGGCAAGACTCGATCTTGAGGATTCAACTTATGGAAGGAAGTGCGTCATGAACTCTTTACAGCGATTAAGTAGCTGTTTGATGTTGGCCATACTCTCCAGCGCCTTCATATGCGCTGCTGACACCACTCACCCTGTCACGACCGCTGACCTCATTACGGCGTCGCAACTGAACGACAGATTGAGCGCAGTAAAGTCAGGGAGGATTGTCCTGCTTCAGGTGGGCTTCCACACAATGTATAAGATGGGGCACATTCCCGGGTCGAAGTACTGTGGCGCCGCTTCCAATGCCGAGGGTCTGGCGGGGTTGAAAAAGCTCGTAGCGAGTCTTCCCCGCGATCAGGAAATCGTCATCTATTGCGGATGCTGCCCGTGGGATCAATGCCCCAACATTCGCCCCGCCTTTCAAACGCTGAAGGAAATGGGTTTTTCGAACCTCAAGGCGCTCGACATCCCCGAAAGACTCGGCGATGACTGGACCGCGAAAGGCTTTCCTATTGTAAAGGGGGAGTAGCGCGGACCTAACGTTTAGGTCCGCGGCTCTTCGTGCTGCATTTTGGGGCCGAACCGCGGACCTCCAGAATAGGTCGGGGCTGGCGACTGCGCTGTTGATTAATCCAAAATCTAAAACCCAAGACGCCTGGGCTCATGCCACCGCGCGCTCATACTTGCAGTTTTCGTTGGGGCAGTGGCGGGTCGTCGCTCCGCTCTTCTTATCGAATTTGTCCACCAGGATCGGCGAGCCGCAATTGGGGCAAGGCTCGGCGACCGGCTTATCCCAGGAAGTGAATTTGCATTTAGGGTAGCGGCTGCACCCATAGAACGTCTTCTTAAACCTCGTGCGTCGCGCGACGAGCTCACCCGTGCAGCCTTTCTCCGGGCAGGGGATTCCGAGCGTTTCGCGCTTTACATACTTGCACTTTGGGTAATTGCTGCAGGCGGTGAATTGCCCGAAGCGGCCTTGTTTGATCACCAGATGGTTGCCGCATTCGGGGCATTTTTCCTTTAACGGCTGGTCACCTACGGCAGTGGCATTACCTTCTTTAATAATAATCTTTTTAGTGCTACGGCATTCGGGATAGCCCGTGCAGGCCAGGAAATAACCAAAGCGGCCGCGCTTTACCAGCATGGGCTTGCCGCACTTCTCGCAGTTTTCCTTGGCGACTTCCGGCGGCGGGGGCGCGGCGCTGGAGTACTTGGCGGCGAGATCCGGAGGCAGATCGCTAGTGCCGTCGCAGTCCGGGTAGCCGGTGCAGGCCAGGAATTGCCCGTTGCGTCCCAGGCGGATCACCATGCGCTTGCCGCACTTCTCACATTTAACCTCGGTGGGAATACCCTCGCCCTTGATGTCCACCATGTCGCGCTCGGCTACGCCGAGGTCCTTCTTGAACTTCGTGTAAAATTCATCCAGCGCGTCGGTCCAGGAAAGCTTTCCATCCTCAACGTCGTCGAGTTCCTCTTCCATGCGCGCCGTGTAAGCGACGTCGAAAATATCGCTGAAGTTTTTGACCAACATGTCGCTGACCAGCATGCCCAGCTCGGTGGGGTAAAAGCGCCCCTGGTTTTTCTCCACGTACTCACGGTTCATGATCACGGAGAGGATGCTGGCGTAAGTGGAGGGCCGTCCGATGCCCTTCTCCTCCAGCGTCTTCACCAGAGTGGCCTCGTTAAAGCGCGGCGGCGGCTCGGTGAAATGCTGTTCGGGGAGAATCTTGTGCAGGGTTAGGCGCTCGCCCTCGGTTAATTGAGGCAAGCGAAGCTTCAGTTCCTCGTCTTCTTCCATCTCCGCCTTTTCGTCTTTGCCCTCTTCGTATACGGCGCGGAAGCCCTTAAATTTCTCCACGGACCCCGTGGCGCGCAAAGTGTAATCGCCGGCCTCGATATCAATCGCGGTCTGGTCGAAGACCGCGGGGGTCATCTGCGAAGCAACGAACCGCTGCCAGATCAGTTTGTAGAGCTTGTACTCATCGGGGCCCAGAACCTTGCGCAGCGAGTCGGGCGTTCGCAATACATCGGTAGGCCGGATGGCTTCATGTGCGTCCTGCGCGCCTTTCTTGCTCTTGTAGTGGATGGCTTCACCCGGCAAATAATCATTGCCGAAAGTTGCCTGGATGTAACCGCGCACCGCCGTGAGAGCGCCTTCCGATACGCGCGTGGAATCTGTACGCATATACGTAATGAGGCCGACGGCGCCCTCATCCTTCAACTCGATGCCCTCGTAAAGGTGCTGCGCCACCATCATCGTTTTCTTGGCGTAGAAGCGCAGCTTGCGCACGGCTTCCTGTTGCAGCTTGCTGGTGATGAACGGCGGCACCGGGAATTTCCGCTTCTCTTTTGTTGTGACCGACTGCACGACAAGATTGGCGGCTTTAACCGCTGCCGTAATCTGGTCGGCCGCCGCCTGGTCTGGGATCTCAATGTCTTTTCCCTGGTATTTGGCCAGCCGCGCTTCAAAGACCGGCGGCTTTTTGCCTTCGACGTGCGCGGTGATGGTCCAATACTCCTTCTTTTGAAAAGCCTGGATTTCCCGCTCTCGCTCGACAATCAGCCGCAGCGCGACGGTTTGCACACGTCCGGCGGAGATGCCGCGCTTGACCTTGTCCCAGAGAAGGGGGCTGACCTGGTATCCCACCAGACGGTCCAGAATGCGCCGCGCCTGCTGCGCGTCCACCAGATGGGCATCAATCTCTTTCGGGTGCTCGAATGCCTCCCTCACCGCGTCGCGCGTGATTTCGTTAAAGAGCACGCGGTAGAACTTCCGCTTCGTGGAGTTCAAAAGTTCGTGCAGGTGCTGGCAAATCGCCTCCCCTTCGCGATCAGGGTCAGCTGCGAGATAAACGGCATCGGCCTTGTTCGCCGCCGACTTGAGTTCGGCTATCACATCTTTCCGCGAGGGGATGTTGATATAAGTCGGCCGAAAGCCGTGATCGACGTCGACCCCCAGTTCCTTCTTGGGAAGATCCATGATGTGTCCCATGGAGGCCTTCACCAGGAAGTCAGACCCCAGGTACTTATTAATGGTTTTCGCCTTGGCAGGCGATTCGACAATGACCAACGATTTACTCATAAGTCCGAATAAAGAGCCTCCAGCTATCACCGGTCAGCTATCAGCTTCGATCCTTTCGAGGACGTCATCTCAATCTCTTACGACATCACGCTCCGTCCCTTAGCGTGCATTTGATTCCTCAACTTGTTCGAGGATACCCTTGGCCTACAGTTTACGTATAAAATTCTTTCCCGGCAACTGGCGGATCAATCCGTTCATCTCCAATTCCAGCAAGGCTGCAAGAACTCGCGGATGCGGAAGCTTCGCGCCGCCCACAATATCATCCACAAACAGCGTCTGGTCAGCCCGGAGGACTTCGAACACCGCCTTCTGCACAGGGGTGAGTGAGGCAGCAAAGAGATTGGCGGCTTGGGTGCCCATCGGCTCTCCTTCCGTTGCCTCGTCAGGTGGCAGAAGTTGCGTGCGAACCTCCGGCGGAAACTCCTCGATCACGTCCATCCACTGGTCCACCAGCTTCGCCCCCTGCTTGATTAGATGATTGGGGCCAAAACTCTGCGCGGAAGTTATATTTCCAGGCACAGCAAAGACTTCGCGGTTTTGTTCCAGCGCCAAGCGCGCCGTAATCAGCGATCCACTGTACTCCGCAGCTTCCACCACGACGACTCCGAGCGAAAGTCCACTAATAATACGGTTGCGGATCGGGAAGTTTTCCGGTGTCGGCCCCGTTCCCCGTGGAAACTCCGAAATGACCGCCCCGGATTTCGCGATCTCATCCGCGAGGCGCTTGTTCTCTCGCGGGTAGATGACATCAATGCCAGAACCCAGCACGGCCACCGTTTTTCCTTGGGCCTCGAGCGCCCCATGGTGAGCCGCGGAATCGATGCCCCGGGCCAGGCCGCTTGCCACCACCAGTTGCCGGCAAGCCAAATCGTGTGCCAAGCGATGCGCCACAGAGCTGCCGTAGGCGCTCGGCCGTCGCGATCCCACCACTGCCACCGCGTACTGCGAGAGAACCTGTGCGTCTCCGCGCACATAAAGCAGCAGCGGCGCGTCGGGAATCTGCTTCAGCAGCGGAGGATAATCCTCACTGTCAAACGCGATCAATTGGCAATCGGCTTTACTGACCTCCTCGACCTCCCGCTCGGCTTCTTTCAGCGCCTCCTGAGCGAATATCGACTGCGCCACCCTTGCCGGAACGCCGCAGCTTTCCAACTCGGTCAGCGAGGCCATATATGCGGCCTGCGGGGAGCCGAAATGTTCGATGAGCTTGTGGCACCCGCGGATCCCCAAGCCTCCAATCCGCGTCAGTGCCATCCAGAAAGGTAGTGTTTCATTCACAATTCTTGCCTCATACTTAACCAGCGATACGTGTGCTCGGTCTTCCCGCTCTTGCGGCGCTCCGGCTCTCGCGGCAGGGAATCAAGACGCGCCGGGGCTGGCCTTGCGTCCTTTCCCATATTGGCAATAACCCCTTAAGTACCGCCTGTCAAGAATTATTTCGGGCCAACCGGCAGAACAAGTGGTCCATAAAGAGAATATTCATCGCGGGTGAGAAATCCGGATCAATCATGCGAACCCTTCGCGGATCGAGATCTTACGCAAGGAGAACACCTGCCCGTGGGGATCGCGTATTGCAACCCAGCGCACAACGCGGCGGAAACGAGTACGACGAGAACCAATCCAAATTCACTCAGGAGAAATATCGGAACGATGTGGTGCAGGGTGCTCATATTATCCTCCCACCGTTTTGCCGCGGCGCCCTTAACCTCGCCGTTTGCTCCGGCGTCTGGCGACATTCATTGGTGTTATCGGCAGGCGCTCAGAACTTCATGAATGTTTTTTAATGTGGGAAGCCTAAGTTGACTACACTAAATAATGCTCTTAATTGGTAGCGACCGTGGAATTCAGT
>CAZCVY010000209.1:0-5853 GCA_964501985.1 uncultured Acidobacteriota bacterium
TCCGAATGAGACAACGGCATCTGCTCCAATCCGGTAGACTTGGAAGTGCGACCCCGCAAGAGGGTGGCCGTCGGAGCCATGTCAAGGTCGAGGTAGGATGGCGGCCCGGCGGCTGAAGGTCGGGAAGTCAACGACTCGATGCTGGTCTCGCGCCGCGTCACTGATTACGGCAGCTAGTGCCCCCCTTCGTTGGGAGGCGCGGTGACGGGCGGAGCATTCTTCACGTACCGGTCAAACCAGGTGAGCATCTCCCACAGCACGTGCTCGATAGTCTCACGTGCGGCATAGCCGTGCGCTTCATCGGGCAGGGTGACGTAGCGCACCGACCCGCCATTCCCCTTGATGGCGCGGTACATGCGTTCCGACTGAATGGGGAACGTGCCGGAGTTGTTGTCCGCCTCACCGTGAATCAGCAGGATGGGTGCCTTGATTTTGTCCGCGTACATGAAGGGAGACATCTTGAGGTAGACGTCGGGAGCTTCCCAGAGCGTGCGCCGCTCGCTCTGAAAGGTGAAGGGCGTGAGAGTACGATTGTAAGCGCCGCTGCGGGCAATTCCGGCGCGGAACAAATCGGAATGGGCCAGCAGGTTGGCGGTCATGAAGGCGCCGTAGCTGTGGCCGCCCACGCCTACGCGAGTGGGGTCGACCACGCCCATGTCCGCTGCCTTGTCGATGGCCGCTTTGGCGTCGGCTACAATCTGTTCGACGTACGTGTTGTTCATCGTCTCCGGGTCGCCCACCACCGGCATGGCGGCGTTCTCGAGCACCGCGTAACCCTCGAGCAAGAAGAAGAGCTGCGAGGGGCCGCGGATTTCCGTGAAAGTGTTGGGCGAGCCGGTGACCTGCGAGGCCAGGGCGGCGCTGGTGTATTCAAAAGGATAGGCCCACATGACTGCCGGAAGGCGCTGGCCGGGCTGGTAATCCGGCGGCAGATAGAGCGTCATCGAGAGGCCGACGCCATCGGCGCGCTGGTATTTCACCAACTCCTTCTTGATGCCTGCGAGCTGCGGCACGCGATTGGGAAAATGCGTGAAGGCCGCACCATTACCGGAAGCGGTGCGGATGAAGTAATTGGCTGGGTCCGTGGGCGTCTCATGGCGAGTGAGGAATTTCGATCCGTCCGGAGCCAGCAATCCGATAAAGGTCTCGTAGCTCCTCTCGTCCGAGTGGAACAGCCTTGTGGATTGAAAATTCTTTACGTTGAAGCGATCCAGAAACGGCCGATTGCCCTCGGGAGAGGCGCCCTCGCCATCGAGGAAAATGTCGCCGCCGTCTTCGGCCATCGCCGGTTGGCCATTCGGCAAGATCCGCATTACCAGGCGACCGGGGTTTTTGTAGCGTTCCTGTACGCTCAAATCCCAGACAAGCCGCATGGAGGCGGCGGGCTGCTTGGGATCAAAGAAGTAGCCCCGGCGGCGCTGCTGGTCGCGGACGTAATCCCAGGCGAGCGCCAGGTCGCCGCGTTCGCCCCAGGCGATCCCGGTGAAGCGCTCTTCCGTCTTGAACCATTCCGAGGGCGCGGTACCCGGCGTGAGCGAGGCGACATCGATCGCCATCACGCGGTCGCGAGGCGTTACCTTCTTGCGCGGATTCCCCTCGTCAAGCGCTTCCACCCAAACAAGCCTAGCAGGCGCCGTGGATTGCCATGAGAGGTCGCGCGGACCCTCGGGCACGCCACCAAGCGGAGTTGTTTCATGGAGGGGTAAGCTGGCAACCTTGTACACCACCTGCCCGGTGCGATTCCAGACTTCAATATCGCACGGAAAGTCCTCGAAGGGCACCAAGTACGAGTAGGGGTGGCGGATGCGTTCCACCAGAATGTGCTGCCCGTCCGGTGCCGCCTCGATGTTACGGAAGATGGCGGGCTGGCCGAGCGGAGTGGACTTCGCACCGCTTGCCCCCAGCTTCGACCCGGGCTTGAGAGGCGGCAGGCTCACGATTTCCATTTGCGCGGTGGCGTAGTAGTCGAACAGCTTCTCATCGAAGGAGTTCAAGAGCAGGTCTTCATAGGTGGGCTGAGGTGCAGCCTTGCCGAAGCTCTCCTGGACGTGCGGCCCAGCGGGAACGGGATTGGGGGTGGGAAGAGCGCCCCGCCCGGCAGGAACCGTCAAGCACAAGAGCGAGGAACTGTCGGGCAGCCATTGGCAGGGCGGGCCCAGAGCGGAGTTCAAGCGCAGGCCGGCAATTGCCTGGGCTGCCCCGGTGGAAGCGTCACCCACCCTCAGCTCGACGCTGGTGCGGCTGAGGTTCGTGAAGGCGAAGCGGCGGCCATCAGGGGCCCAGATTGGCGGGCTCAAGTTAGCGTCCGAGGGCAGCGTCACGTGAATTTCTCGGCCGTCGGCGATTCGCTTCAGCACATATCCGTTGAATCGAGTGGCACCGTGCGGACCGTTGTTGGCAGGGTTGATGCGAACTCCGGCCAACCGAAGCATCGGTTGCGCCAGATCGGCGATCGGTGGATACAGCATCGGCGTGTAGAGCAGGGCTACATCACGCGCCGGGCTGAGGCTCAGCAACGGCGTGACGGGAGCATTCAGTACATCGAGAATCGCCTGCGGTGGCTTCTCGTATTTTGCCGGAACGGTCTGCGCGCTCCCCGCTAGCGCGAACCAAGCCGCCGCCGCAAGCGGGTATGTTGATGAAGCGACGCCTTTGCCAAACCAGCCTTTCGTCCGCATATTTCCTCCTCGGCCGCTCAATGCCTGCGCACCTCCACAAAGGTGCCGCAGATGGCATTCTTCGAGAGTTTGTCGGTGGGCGGGATGGGCCCCCACCAATAGGGAACGCTGTCGTAGATCACAAAGAGCTTGCCCGGCTCGAGCTCAATCAGGTCACTGTAACGGGTGCTTCTCCCGCTGAAGATGGTCGTAGCTCCGACCCAAGTTTTGCCTTCATCGGAGCTAAACATCAGGGTGACGGGGCCAGGCCGCCCGGTGGTAAAGGCCACGAGACCGCTGCTCAAGAGGCGCAGGTGGGGCGCCACACCTTTGAAGCCGAGGGAAACCGGTGGGCTCCACGTCTTGCCGTCGTCAGCGGACCAGGCCTCGCCGAGGTTGTCGCCGCCGCTGCGAAAAATACAAAACAAGCGGCTATCCGACAGCCGGACCAGCCCCGCTTCATTGGGCCCGTCGTTGCCCATCCAAGGCGCCAGCTTATTTTGGGGCGGCGCGGCGGCAACCAGCCCCGCTTCGTCCCAAGTCTGCCCGTGATCAACGGAACGGATCAGAACCAACCGCTGCTGGTGTGGGTGGCCTTCCGCGGTATAGTACACCGTGTTGAGCCACTCGCCGCCGGGGCCGTCGATGATAGCTCCGAAGGGCTGAGCCGAGGGAACTTCACGAAGTTGAGAGGCGTCTTTTTCCTTGGTGGCAAACAGTTCGACGGGCACGGATTCCACGGGCTCGGAAAAGTGAACCCGCGCATCCCGGATCTGCTGAATCTCCATTCCCCCTCGCGAGAACTTCGTTAGCGTCACGTGGAAATCCGTTTTCTCGCCGGGAGGATAGGGTTCCATGGAGGCATAACCCGCGGCCAGCCCCCAGATTGCCCCGTCGTCGCGCGGCACTTGCGTGTATGCGGCGTCGATGTTGGCGCCCGCGCCCATCGGATAGCGCCGGCTCCACGTTTCCCCGCCATCCCTGGAAAGGCAATAAGCGGAAAACTCTCCTTCCGGGCTTGTCTCGTCCGGGCTCATGCGCATGGTCGCAAGCATTTCGCCCGTGGAAAATCGGTGCACGGTCGGGTACCACAAGTACTTATACGAAGCCGTGATTTCCACCGTTTTTCCTACATGAACGGTAACGTCATCCGGTTGGTCCGTCCCTCCGAGGCACACAACGAAATTCCAACCCAGCATCAATATGCCGACGGAAGAGAGCGCAATGAAGCGTAACGAACCTTGTAATCGAGTTGTCCCAAACATGGAGTTCATCACCTTTCCCGCACGACTTATCGACCCAAGGCGTCCACCGCCGGACCCTCCTAGCATTAGGGGCAACGCGCTGCTGTGTACCGCGGCGCATTGGATGTTACCACGGCGGGGCGCGATTGGCTCTCGCGCGCACATAGATGGTAATAACTCGTCTAATTCCCTCAAGAAATCCGTAAAATTCACACGACAATATACCCCTTCCCTTGCATCTAACTTGGTGATTGGCCTTGGAATAGAAAATGGAGATCCCGACCAACGTTTCGGCGGAGGTCATCGTTGTAGGCGCAGGCTTGGCCGGCGCCTCGGTGGCCGCTGTTTTGGCCCAGCGGGGTCGACGTGTGATCCTGGTCGACCCCCGTCCAAGTTGCCCGCCTGTGTTCAAGGCCGAGAAAATCGACCAAGAACAGGTACACCTCTTGCGCAAATTTGGTCTGCTCGAACCCATGCTGGCGAATTCCGGAAGAGTTCGCGAGATATGGAAGGCCTTCGACGGCCATGTCTTCAGGACGATCCGAACCGAACAGTACGGCCTCAGCTACCCCGACATGGTAAACGCGTTGCGCGCGAATCTGCCGGCGTCCGTTGAGCAACGGCTGGGGCGAGTGGAGGCCGTCGCAAACAGCGGGGACGTGCAGCGTGTCAAGCTCGCGGGTGGAGAGGAATTGACCTCCCGATTGGTCGTGTTGGCTTCAGGGGTCAGCCGCGAGATCCAAGCCAGCCTCCGCCTCGGGCGCCGTGTGATCCGGAAGGACCAGTCTTATGTTTTTGGATTTACGATCGCTGCCCCTGATTCTCGGCCTTTCGGCTTTGACTCGGTGACCTACTACTCGCTCGACCCCTCGGAGCGAATCGATTACCTGACGCTCTTCCGGATTGGCCAAACGATGCGAGCCAACCTTTTTGTCTTCCGTGCAGCCAGGGACCCCTGGGTCCGTGGGTTCATCCAGCAGCCGGACCGCATGCTCCGGCACTCCCTGCCTAAGTTGGATCGTGTGACCGGCGAGTTTCGAGTCATCAGCAAAGTCGAATCCGGCGGTGGCGACCTTTACCGGGTGGACGGCTATCCTCAGCCCGGCATCGTACTGATCGGAGACGCGTTCCAGAGCGTCTGTCCCTCCACTGGCATGGGTCTCGACAAGATTCTAACGGATGTGGACGCACTCTCGGAGTGTGTTCCTCGGTGGTTCGCGACTCCCGGTATGGGAAAGGAAAAACTGGCGGATTTCTACAACCATCCGCGCAAGCGTGCTAAGGATCTCGAAGCTCTTCACCGTGCCAGCAACCAGCGCCGGGCGGCAACAGATCCTTCCCCGCGGTGGCGAATCCAGCGCTTCCTTTTGAAACTCAGGCGGCGCATTTTAACTGCCGTATCTTCCCCCGCCGCACAAAATGGTGATTTCCCGGGTACCAGAATGGGCAACCAGCCTCTTCCGATTTCTCCCACCAAGGTGTTGGAGAAAAGAACTGGGGCCCAGGATTAACGTGGAGATTCGATGACGCTCTTAGGTTCAGCCCATCCCGAAGTTGCAGTAATCGGCGCCGGTCCGTACGGGCTCTCAATCGCGGCGCATTTGCGCCAGCGCGGAATCGCTTTCCGTATCTTTGGCGTCCCCATGGAGAGCTGGCGGAGCGCCATGCCAACGGGCATGTTTCTGAAGTCCGAAGGTGATGCCTCCGATCTCTCCGATCCCGATCGTGCCTTGACGCTCAAGCACTATTGTTCCCTCTCCGGCTTGTCCTATCGCGATCAGGGATGGCCGATTCCACTTGCGACCTTCGTGGATTATGGGCTTGCGTTTCAACGGAGGCTGGTTCCCGAGGTGGAAGAATGTAGAGTGGTGGCGCTTGCCGAAAGGCAAGGAGCATTCGAACTGTCGCTTGACACGGGAGAGAAGCTCAAGGCCCGCCGGGTCATTCTAGCA
>CAZCVY010000209.1:5953-7426 GCA_964501985.1 uncultured Acidobacteriota bacterium
CCTCGACGCCGGCCCTGGCGCGGCTGTCGCAACCCGGATCGGGCCTGGGCCGCGGATGGAAGGCATGGTTTTATTGTCATGGGCCGGGTGTGTTTCACTACTTCCCTCCCAACATCAGGGCCAAGGTCGTCAAGCGAGCCCTCGGTCCCGCAGGTGCGTGGTGGCTGAAGGATCGTGTGGAAGGAAGCTTTCCTGTGCTGTGTGGCCACGCGGTAACTGAGGCGCGCGAGATCGGCGGCCGCGTCTGTTTATCCGTAGTGGGTGGGGAAAATCAGGAAGGTAAGATCTTCGCGGACCACGTCATTGCCGCAACCGGGTATAGGGTCGATATCGGTGCGCTCAAATTCCTTGATGAGGGCTTGAAGCAGAAGTTGAAGCGCGAGGGCAGCGCGCCGGTACTCTCGTCTGACTTCGAGTCATCGGTCCCAGGGCTCCATTTCGCGGGACTTGCGTCCGCGAACCAGTTCGGGCCCGCAATGCGCTTTGTCTTCGGCGCAGATTACACAGCACGAAAGATCACCAGCGCTCTGCGGGCACGTGCCGGATCCGCAGTTGCGGCGAGGAGAAGCGCGTGGTCCGTCTCAGTGCCCCGCAATTAGAGCCGGCAGGTCCAACGGCAAAAGATCGCACGCTCGCAGGCCGCTTCGACACCTCCGTCGCTGCCCTGGTGCTGAACTTCAGCACGTACCCGTTCCGGCAGAATAGCCTGGGAATTACTCGCAGCCTGGGGCGGCTGCATATCCCGGTCTTCGCCGTCCAACGATTTTCGTTTATCCCCTCCGGAGTCTCGCGATACCTCGCGGGAAGGTTCTTGTGGTCCAAAGAGGTCCGGGAAAATGACCATTTCCTGGAGGGCATGGAGAGAATTGGCAAGGCTCTCAATCGCCCGACGATTCTTGTGCCCGCCGACGATCTTTCCGCCATTCTGATTGCTGAGCACGCGGACGCACTAGCGTCACGCTTCATTTTCGCGCGGCCTCCCGCAACTCTGCCGCGGAGCTTAGCGAATAAGCGTCACCTCTATGAGCTTTGTCGACAGCTTGGGATCGCTTGTCCCCATACGATTTTCCCTCGCTCGCACGAGGAACTCCTCGACCTCACCGCGCACAGTCAATTCCCTATCGTTGTGAAAGCTACGGAGCCTTGGCTGCTCCCCAGAAGCATCAGAAGCACCAAGCTCGTCTTCAGCCGCCAGGACCTTATCAACTACTTCCATGAGTTTTGGCGTCAAGCACCGGCCACTTCCCTGATGATTCAGGAGATGATTCCCGCCCGGAACTCCGAAGACTGGTTCGTCCACGGATACTGTGATCACCAGTCGAATCCGATCACCATCTTCACAGGAGTTAAGCTGCGATCCTATCCCGCTTTTGCCGGGCCGACGACGTTAGGCCGCGCCGTTCGCAATGACGCCCTGCAGGAACAGGCGACCAAACTCCTCTCCGCCATCGGCTATCAGGGGATCATGGACCT
>CAZCVY010000209.1:7526-12078 GCA_964501985.1 uncultured Acidobacteriota bacterium
TCGATGGTCAGGCTGACACGAAATCGTGCCCCAAACCCCTGAGCCTTGCGGCTTCGCCGCTCCGCTTCGCGGAAGGGCTCCGCCCTTCCGGGCCGCGATGGCACTTTTCTCTGACCCTCACCGCGCTGGAGGCTCAGCCTCCGGCACGGTGAGGGTCAGGTTGGAGGTTAGGACAGCATTCCGGGAAGGCGCAGCCAGCCCGCGTAGCACACGGCAGAGCCGCAGGTCCCCAGTCAATGCGTAGCTTTTATTTTGGACACGAATAAAGCGAAATCTGGTGTGAGGGGAGCCGCAACCCCACTCGCTTTCCCGATGATTTGCTCCCGCGAGGTTATGGGGAGAGGCGCGCGCGAACCGCGGCGACCAACGGCTTCCCCACTCTCCGCACCATCGTCCGGAACTGGTGTTTCGCGCTCGTTTGCAGGTGGAGCAGATTACCCAGAGGCCCGTTTCTATAGATGTAACAGGTGGCATGGGGGCGGACTTCCGCCAGCCATTGCATCTTCCACTCCTCACTGTCGCCAAGGCATTCGCATTCAAAAAGACCGCGCTCAGCAGCCTCCTGCGCAACTAGTCCCACCAGGAGGTGGCCGGGGCTGTAGGCGCCATACCTTTCGTCATAGGCGACTTTTAGCGGGAAATAGCGGCCTGCGAGTGTCAACCCGAAATGCGCGGCAATGGTTTTGCCCGAGACCTCCAGAGCGTACAGAGAGAAGTAACCAAACCGGGTGGCATCCGCGGCGACGAGATCGTAGAAAAGCTTGACTTCCGGAAGGCAGTCGATTGCGGTGCCGCTCTTGCCTTTCCAGCCGCTCCGCTCGAGGGCATAAAACCGGCTCAGGACTTCCGCATCGGCGTGGTCGACGCGACGCAACAGCACAGGTCCGAGCTCCTGAAGTTTCCGCCGACGGCGCCGAAGTTTGCTCCTGAGGTTGGCGCTACGGACGAACCGCGTGAAATCGGAATCTCGCGCCGGTGGCGTCAACACGATGTAGGGACTGAGCGCCACCTGTCGCTGCCAAACCCGATACCGCTCCGCTCGCGCCAGTTCCAAGAGCCGCTCCGCCGCTCCGCCCGCCGGAATATTGGCGAGCTCGATGACGTCCCAATTCGGCAAAGCCCGAAGGCACTTCCAGATTTCGGCCAAGACCTCATCTTCACCGCGGCCCCCATCGCGAATGATGTCGAATCGGCAAGAGTAGTCGGGGTGCGCCGCACTGCGAATCCTGGAAAAGGGAACACCGAGGAACCGGGATTTCTCCTCCAGGAGGGGAAGCACGGCCCTGAGGCGGCCCTCCTCGCGAATCGTAATCAAAAGCAGGGTCCCGGCGGGCGCAAACGCCCTCAGATAGGCGTTAACCCACTCGGGGCGAAAGAACGGCTGGTCGCAGGGTCCTCCGGAGCACAAGGACCTCCAGTCGTCGGCGATTGCGGAAATGATGTCGGCGTTCCCACGAAGGACGCAAGCGAGAAGCCTTGGTTGACCCTGCTTGCTTGCCGCTTGAGGAAGTAACTCGTAGGCAGAATTCCCGTTTCGGCCTCGAATCAACTCTCCCTCGGCTCGTTTCATCGACACTTCCCCCAACAGCGGAAGCACCATAATTCGCCAAGACTCGCTGCGAGCTGTCCCCAGTTTTTGGGCATGCGCTCCACCATCAAAGGGCCTGCTTATGGGCCGAGCGGCCCTGCCAGCGTTCCTGGACAAACTGCTGTGCCCGGATCAATGCCAGGCGGAAGCGGTCGGTTCCCTTAATCACCACGCGGGAGGTCCAGGCCTCGCAAGCTTCAAATTCTCCCAAATAATCCGCCACGCGGCCGCGTTTGCCGCACAGGCCCAGCTTGTATTGCGCCGTGCCCGGGTGGGTAACCTCATTGATTCCGCCCAAGTCGTACCAGCGGACGCCTTGCGATTTCAGCCGCTGGATCATGCGCCATTGCAGAAGATAAGACCCGCGCAACTCCAGCCCCGAGTCCCCCGTCGCCGCCAACCAAGCTATGGATTTCTCCCCGAGCGCCGAAACCACCAGACCCGCAACGGTCTGGCCCTCGTGCCGGCAAAGGGCGATGTGAGCTTTCATGCCCGGGCTCAGCTCCCGCTGGATCTGTGGCAAATAATGGATGGGAGGAATCCATCCGGCGTCTTTGCGCGCGCGCATCTGCCGGTACAACTCGGCAAACTCGTCGAGTAAGTCTTCCGTCGACCCCTCCAGGACCTCCAGACCGTTGCTCTCGGCCCGCTTGAGGTTCGAGCGCCAGTGGCGCGTGAGGCTTCCCCGAAGTTCTTCCATGGAGTACGCCAGGTCCAGCACCGCCGTCCGCTGCTGGGCGTTCATATTTCGGAGAAATCCCTCTTCTTCGGGAATCGGTTGCAGCTCGTCATTTTCAAACTCCCATGGAGTCACGCGCAGCAGGAACCCGCGCTCAATCGCGTATTTCTGCCGCAGCGCCCGGAAGAGCTCCCGAAAAACCAGGGGATCGGCTTCCCTGCCCCGGCGAATCCACAGTGGGCCCCACTTGACATACGCCAAGCCTCCGGGTAGGAACGGCAGCTTGACAGTGACAACTTGGGCGGCTCCGACCACCGCATCTGCCGCCCTTAAAACCAAATGGGTGAGATTCTTCGCGCCCCACCGCACCGCGGCGTAAGTCCACGTTTGGTAGAGATTGGCATCTAGAAATTCGCTGAGAATGGCATTCCATTCTTCCTTGCTAAACTGCCGGCACTCTGCGGCGAATTGACTTGATTCAGAAGCGTGGCGCGAGCCCAGGCCTGCCCGAGCAGCAATGGAATCGTGGAAATCGATCGAGGGAGAAACACGGGAGGAGGCGGGACTTACACTAAGGGTGTCGTCGTCAGGTACAAACGGAGGTCGCGAAGCGAGTTCTTTTGGCTCATCCATCATCGACGCAGGTCTACACTCATCGGGTCACATAGATGGATGCTTCCAACGCTCGTTTCGTTCTACAGCGAAACCCGGAATGGGCGGCAAAATTGACAACCCAGCTTGACCTGCGGCTCCGCTGCTTGCCGTTCACCAGCGGCTCCGCCGCCTGTTTCGCGAAGGGCTTTACCTTCTCCCAGAGTTTCTACACTTTGAACTGCGGGCCAACCCTCCGGTGTGCGGACCCAAAACCACCACGGCGCCATGGGCGCCGGGGTCTGGAGTTTCTACATTTCGGATGTGGCTTCGCCGCGTCGGCCCCATCACAGCCCCTCTCCAGAAACACGGTTAGGCCGTTGCACGAGCAAGTGCAGATAAGGGCAGATCCAGACATCCCAGAACCCTGTATCTCGGGAGTTTGAGTGCGATTCGTACTGTTTGGCGGCAAGCGGCGCAGATGATCGGGAGTTAAGCGGGTATCAAATGAGGAAGGGTGGCGCATACATCGATTTTTATGTATGCGGCACTCTCCCCTTGCGCTAAACTGCGCCGATGCCGCGTCTGAGGCGCTTCTACGGGGAGGGTCACTACCACTACCTGACCGAAAACATTTATCGGCGGGCGCGCATTTTTGACTCCGACCGCTTCAGGCGCAAATTCGTCCAAACCCTCGACGATCTCCGCACGGAACTGGGTTTCAAAATTTTCGCCTATGTGCTGATGCCCGAGCACTGCCATTTGCTCATCGGGCCGAGCTCGGCGGCCAACCGCTCCCATAACATGCCGAAGCTTTCGGAGCGCACAGCAAACTTCATCCTCCGCAACCTGCGCCAGAATCTGTCGTATCCCTGGTGCCAAAAGCCCGTAGCGCGGCGGTCTGCTACCTGCTCAGCCCCAAAGGGGCGAAATAACGAAGCCCAGGCCAACGGCCTGGGTTAAGATTAGCCCCCAATTCTACTCCCAGCCCTGAAAGGGCGAGATAGGTGTCCTCCATGCCGCAATCGCTTTCGCAACTCTACGTTCACCTGATCTTCAGCACCAAACATCGCGAGCCGATGTTATTGTTGCCGGTGCGAGAAGACCTCCATGCCTATCTGCCGGCGGTCCTCAATAACCAGGACTCCCCGGCGCTGAAAGTCGGAGGTATGGGCGACCACGTTCATGCACTGTTTCGATTGTCGAAGAACCTGGCGCTGGCAAAAATCGTGGAGGAGGTGAAGACCAGTTCTTCGAAATGGCTCAAGACGCAAGGGCGCGGCTTGGCGAACTTCCATTGGCAGAGCGGCTACGGCGCGTTTTCGGTGAGCGCGGCGGATGTGGAGGAAGTTGTGGAATACATCGCGCAACAAGAAATCCATCACCGCGTGGCCAGCTTTCAAGACGAATTCCGGAAACTCTTACACGCGCATGGAATTGCCTTCGACGAGCGGTACGTTTGGGATTGATTGTCCCGCCCCTTCAGGGCTCGGGTGTCGGTTGGGGTACCGCTGACCCAGGCCGTTGGCCTGGGCTTCGTTAGGTCGCCCCCTTGGGGCTCAAGACGGTGGCCGAAACGGGAAATATCGCGCCCGGTTTAATACTCCACAATAATCCGGTGGTGCGCGGCTTGGTGACTCACCCCGGCGACTGGCCCTGGTCAAGTTGGAGATTTTACTACCGCGAGGATCGTT
>CAZCVY010000210.1:0-12071 GCA_964501985.1 uncultured Acidobacteriota bacterium
CCTGATGATTTCTTTCGGCGTGGTAATGCTCTTGGAATTCGGTTAACGCTCTCTTCAACGAAGCTTCCCCGAACAAGATCGGCTTCGATAGGCACTCCTCTTTGACCGATCGTACCCAGCGTTCTGCAATAGCATTCAAGTTCGGGCTCCGCGGAGGCACTCGCAGGCGCTGCACCCCCCCTGCGGCCAGCGTCTCCCGGAATTCTGCGCAGAACTTCGTGTCGCGGTCGTGAAGCACGTACCGATGTTGGCATAGACACCCGCAGGCCTCGTCCGTCGCGTTGCGGCCCATTTGCCTCATCCACTCTTCGGTGGGATGCCGGGTAATACCCGCCAGGCTGACGCGCCGGGTCTCCAGCTGGAGGAAGAACAGGACGTAGTAGGTGGCCAGACCTCGCCAGGTAAGCACTTCGACGGTGAAGAAGTCGGTCCCCGCCAACACAGCCAGGTGGGCGGAAATGAATTCCTTCCAGGTGGTCTTCTGGCACCGCTTCGGTGCCGGTGCGATGCCATACCGCCTGAGCACGTTCGCCACCGTCTGGTCCGATACCCGATGGCCGAGGTTGGCCAAAGCTCCCACGATCCGATCGTACCCCCAGCCGGAGTTCTCTCTGGCCATACGTACGATCAGGGCTTCGGTTTTACCCTCGATGGGCGGTCGGCCCGGATAGGATCGGCGCTTGGATCCGTCGAACTTGCGGGCGATCAGCCGGCGGTACCAGGCCAGGATCGTGTCGGGTTGGGCGACACCGGCCGCCTTCTCCAGCCCCCTCCGGCCGAGTCTCTTGCCAATTTCAGCTAAGGTGGATCTCTCCGGATCGGACAGCCGCAAACGGGCGGGAAGGTACGATCGCAAGATCCGGTTTTCGGCCGCCAGGTATGACATCTGAGGACTCAAACACTTGTCCCCTGACGGTCGCCGGTCCGGGTGGAACCTATGAGGCCACAGTTCTCACCGCGTTCCTCAAAGAATGGCCCGAAATGCCGCGGCGGCTCGATGCTTGGTTTCTATTTCTGTGATTTGAACAGATACCTTCGATTAGCCAACAAATTGAGAAAAAACCTATCAAATGATAGATGAGGCCGAACTCAATATTCGGCATCAAGGCGTATTCAATTTAAAACAATGGTTAATATGCCGAAGAGAGGACTCGAACCTCCACTCCCTGACGGGAACTACACCCTGAATGTAGCGCGTCTGCCAATTCCGCCACTTCGGCACATGGGTTGAACGTTGCGATTGCGAAAGCGGGCGCGCACAGTGTGCAAAATCGCCCTCACCGCAATTTTCCATGTTGCCATCCAGCACTGCCCCTGTCAAGCACGGCTTGCGGCTTGATGGGAGCGCGGGCATCCTGCCCGCTCGTGTGGGTGCGCCGCACCCGCTATTGTCCCGGCCACCCCACCCGCGCGTTCCTGCCCCTCGTACGCGCCCTCGATTGTTATCTCTTCGTCGGCGAGGTGGTGAGCTTCCTGGCGGGAGCGGGGCGCTCCCGCCAGGGCGGGCAGGATGCCCGCGCTCCCAGAGGCGCCGCGCGGACCTGTCTTTTAGGTCCGCGGTCCGTCCTCGACCGGCAGTGAAGAGCCGCGGACCTCAAGAACAGTTCGCGCTATGCTTGCTTGATACCAGCTGTATCAAAGCCGGAACGGACGGGTAAGCTGGCGGCGTAGGGCCGCAGTCGGGCCCCAAAGACGCTGCCGTGGGGTGCCCCCGCGAGAGACCGCATTGTTGCAGGCCGCGTTTCTATTGCACGGTCAACGTGAGCTGTACCGCCCGGGAGTAGCTCGCCGCTCCAGAACCGTACACGCCAGTTACGGTGACCCAGTAATTGCCTGCAGGCGTAACTGCCGACGCACCCGTAGCGCTAATGCTCACCGTCTGGGGGCTGGTACTGGTGTTGTCGGTAATGGTAAGGTCCGTGAAGACCGCGCCGACGATGGTGGGTGTGTACCTCACACTGATCTTGCAGTTGGTTCCGGATGGCACACTGGCACCGCAATTATTGCTCTGAGTAAAGTCATCCCAATCCCCATTTCTGAAGGCGATGTTCGAGATGGTGAGCGGGGCGCCGCCGGTGTTGGAAAGCGTCACTATCTGGGGGGCTGTGGTCAAGTTCACGTTTTCCTCTCCAAAGGCGAGACTTGCAGGCGAAAGGCTGACGACGGGGACCAGTGCTGCCGTGCCTGTCAAGCTGATCGTCTGGGGGCTGCCACTGGCGTTGTCAGTAATGGTAAGCGAAGCGCTGCGCGATCCCGTTGCTGTCGGCGTGAACGTGACCATGATCGTGCAGTTGGCGCCGGCCAAGACGCTGCTGCCGCAATTGTTCGTCTGAGCGAAGTCGCCAGAATTCGCTCCGGCGAGAGCGATACTGGTTATGCTAAGCGTGGCAGTGCCGGGGTTTGTGAGCATCACGCTTTGAGGCGCGCTAGCCGTCCCTGGGTTCTGCTGACCAAATGTAAGACTCGTGGGTAGCAGATCGGCATCAGGCGATGGCGAAGGAGAATTGCCGCCACCTCCTCCCCCACCGCAGGCTGCCCATACTCCTACCACGATGAGCACAATGGCACACACCCACCCCGGCGTGCGTCGACGCGCTGCAATCATACTCATGAATGTCGCCAGAGCCAACAATCCAAGCAGCTTCCAGACCGACCCGACGGGTAGGCGGTAACTCGGGGGTTCATTCGGACGGGCGGCGGGGGCCGCAGTGTTGACCGGCCCGGTCGTACTTACAGTCAGCGTGGCGGTCAGGGCCGAGGAACCGGTAAGGGTGGCTACCAACGGGGAAATGCTGCAGCTCACTCCGGAAAACCCCGTGTCACAAGATAGGTTTATTGTTCCCTTGAATCCATTTATTGGAGTTATGGTGACAATCGATGTTCCGGATTGCCCCGCCGCAGCGACCGTGATGGTTGCTGGATTCGCCGTCAAAGAGTAGTCCGTGACGGTTATCGCAAGTGGGGCCGAAGTCGAACCGGCATAATTGGTGTCTCCGCTGTATTGCATGGTTATGCTATTCGTGCCCACTGCCAAGGTTGTGCTGATGTTCGCCTTTATTCCTGCATAGGCTCCGCTTGCGGGCGAATATGGCAGGCCGTAGACAGGGACGGGCGAGCCCAGCGGAGAACCATTGTTCAGAAGTTGGACGGTACCTGTGGGGCTGGCGCCATTGCTCTGGGTGTTGACATTCACGGTCAAGGTAACGTTCGCTCCCACGCTCGACGAGGGCGAACCCGCGGACGTGGTGGTAGTCGGCGCTTTGGTGATCGTTACCGGAACTGCGGGTGAAGTGCTTGGGTCATAGCTGTTATCGCCCGCGTACTGCGCCACGAAGCTGTACGCCCCAGGTGTTTGCTGGATGAATTGGTCTTCCGCGTAACCCTGGCTGTTCAAAGCATAAACTCCGGCAACGGTTCTGGGAGCGTCTGTGGGCGTTGGTGACACGGTCACGATTCCGGTTGGGCAGGGATATGATGGCAAATACTGGTAGCCGGTAGAATTAGCGGCGGCGCATAATTGGCCGCTGCTGTTGGTCACATCCATGCGCACGAAGTAGGGAGATCCGTAGGGCACACTTGTGACGTTATAAACAGGCGGCGCCGCTGTGCTGAATGTTACCAGGCGTAGCTCCGTCAGGCTGCTTTCTTTGTTCACCGTGACAGGGATTCCTGGTGAGGAATCGCTGGCCGAGTAGGTTCCATTGCCCGCGTAATGCGCCGTCACATTGTAGGACCCGCCGGGAAGCATGATGGTTGAGCTTGAAGCGCTGCCGCCGCTCAGGGTAAACGGGCCGACGCCAGTCGCGTTACTCGCGCTGCTTCCTGTTTGAGCGATGAGGGAAACATCGCCGGTGGGCGTGCCGCTGCCCGAAGTCACATTGACGGTGAAATCGACCGGCTGCCCATGCGTCACGGTGATGGGGTTGGTCGCGGGGTTGGTGGAAAGAGAAAGGGTGATGGTGGACGGAGTAAAGTTGGATTTCCATTTGTTCACCAAATTCGCAACGTTGACAGATCCCAACCCCGTGGCCAAATCATAGCCGCCAGTCGCGGGATACGCTATCGAATCAGACCCGTTCGCCATGACCCCATATTGGCCGGCGGTCGTACTACTGCAATTTGGCGACCCTCCCTCACAGATCACTGAGTTGTTCCCCACAGTGATGTCGTAGAAGATGCAAGTCGAATTGGTTACGGGAGCCGTGCTGGAGTTGCAGCTCGCACCGCTCTGGGCCGCCATCGGGTACAAGACATAGTTGGCGTTGCCCTGGCGTCCATGGGCTTGAACCACCATCGCCATGATGCCCGCGAACACTTGTACCGATGCCGAGGTTCCTGAGCCGGCCTGAAAATCGGTATACGGTGCGTTCAAGTCACATGAGGTCCAACTACCGTCGTCATCACTGTTGGCGTCGATCTGGCAAATGACGTAGAAACTGCCATTCAGGCCGTTGCCCGCAAACAATGACAAGTCCGGAATGTCGCGGGCGCTGTCCTGGGGCACGCCTGTTCCCGCCTGCCAGTTGGGTTTGGAGTATCCCCCACTACAGGTGATGGTCGGAAACGTGCCCGATGGATTGGTGCAGCTACTGGGTCCTCCGCCGCCAGCGAGAAGATAGAGGCCGTCGCTGAGATAGGTAGAGGAGGGTGGCGGGGTGCAGCCAAGCAATCCGGAAGCCGCGCAGGAATCGTTCCAGGTGCTCTCGGGAATGTAAGATTTGGCAGAGGACTCGGAGGGGGAAGCGTTCGTCTGATTCCAGTACGTGGCGATGCTGCTCGCGTCGTTGAAATCTGTTCCTCCCACCGCCACGTTGAAAGGTGTGGAAGCGAGGCCGCTCACGGCTAAACCGTACTGGGCAAATGTTTCGCCTGCATTGGCGCTGTCGCATCCTGCCGGACCTGAATCACCCGCCGCCAGCAGGACTGTAATGCCCTGAGCAGCGGCTTGCTCCCAAAGGGTGTTGTGGAATTGATTGCCGCCCGTGCCCAGCCCGGCCTCGCACTCCCCGTAGCTTTCGCTCATGATGGGCGCCAGGTCGTTATCGATGATATAGAGCGCCGAGAGATCAACTCCCGCAGTCGTCTCGGTGGTTTCCGAGACTACAAAATCGATCGTCGCTCCCTTGGCTACCCCGCCGGACCATTGGACGTCGAGGTCGGCTTCGGACTCCTCGCCGTCCGAAAGGATTCCCGGGTCGGGACCATTCAGAATGATGTTGGGCGGATTTGCGGGTAGGCTGAACATGGAGCGGAAGTCCGCCACGTCCTGAGGATTGATATTCGTTTCGCCCACGACGGCGATGGTCTGACCCGTGCCGTCGATAGGAGTGGCGGCATTCCAAAGCGGGAGCACGTTATAGATCGTGGCAAAATCCGTGGGACCCAAGGCAAGCCAGTAGCAACCGCTGTCTCCATCAGAGCAAGTGACAGGATAGGTGAACAACGGTTCGACCTTGCCGGTCGCCTTGGACCGCTTAAAGGTTCCCAGGCTCTGGTTCAAAGGCCTTCTGGGGAAGTTATTGAGCGAAGCGAAGCCTGCCACCACGGGCGCGAGCGCAGCGGGGATTTCTGGGTCGCTCGTGTTGGCCCAGTGGTCCTCGCCGTTCACGCGGAATTTGTGAATCTCCGTTCCCAGGACTTGCCGCACTAATCCCACCGAGCCGGAAAACTCGATGACCGTGCGGCCCGCAGCGACATGATTCACCTGGAAGCCCTGCGACGCCAGCCAATCCGTGACCGCGTGAAGGTCGGAGTCGGCAGGTCCAAATTGCTGGCCGAATTGCTCGGGCGTAAGCCATTGGTGAAACTGCGCGGAGGACTTTGTCTGTTGGTCGTCGAGCAATTTGCGCAGGGCGACTTCCTGGTCAGCGCCACGCTGCAAGACTAAAAGGATTCGCTCCATGGGCAAATCGTCGGGCGCTACACCCTGGTCAAATTCCGCCCGCGCCAGGGGGTGGACGTTCCCGTGAAGCGTAACGAGGTTGTGCATGTCGACAGTTTCGGTGACGCGGGCGCGCACCACGTTGGTTTGTGCCAGGGACGTGAGAGAGAACGAACCGACAGAAATACAAAAGAGAATTGAAATGAGGAATGAACCCGGGTTCTTCATATATGCTCCAAAAGGCAGGGCCGCTTTGACTATGGCGGCAGAGCAATCGTTTACTGAAGGTGTCAAGACTACGGCGCCAGATGGCAGAGTTTACACCCCAGTTTGCAGAAAGCAAACACTTCCGCATTGGTCTGGGACAGGATGTCCGAGGTCTATCTATGAGGGGAAATTATCATCCACGGATTACGCAGATTTCACAGATTCAAAAACGAAAGGGGTGAAAAACTGCAAACGCGGGCGGAGCCAGACTTTGTATCCCAACGTAAGCGCAGGTCTGGGCGCGCTTTCACGCGCCCAGGCAACGATTGCTTCTTCCGTTCATCTGCGTAATCTGAGTAATCGGCGGACTCACTGCACCGTTACATTAACCGTCAGGGAATGCGTGTCGCTCCCACTGACCCCATTTATGACGATGGGGTACGTGCCCGGCGGCGTTGGCTGCGAAGTGGCCGTTCCGCTCAGGCTGACGGTCTGCGGGCTTCCGGTGGCATTGTCGGCGATGCTGATGGACGCGGTGCGCGAACCCGCTGCGGTCGGGGCGAAAGTTACACTCATCGAGCACGTGGCGCTCGCGGCTACCGTCGCGTTCGTGCAGGTGTCGGCAGTCTTTGAAAAGTCGCCGGCATTCGTTCCGCCGATGGTGACGGTGGAGATCGTCAGGTTGGCGTTGCCGCTATTGGTGAGGGTCACGCTTTGCGCCGTGCTGGTGGTGCCCACGCTTTGTGCCGAAAAGGTGAGGCTCGTGGGCGAAAGGCCGACCCCGGGCGCGGTAGTTGTCCCCCCGCCACCCCCGCCGCCACCACCGCTCCCTCCGCAAGCTGCCCACACTCCCACGACGAGCAACGTCGCCGCGAACAGGAAGGCTGCGGGGCGCCGCCGCATTGCGGGCGAACGGAGGAGCACGGCCAAAATCAACATCCCTCCCAATAGCCCGAGAAATCCAACGGGAAAGCGAAAACTCGGAGGTATTCTCCGTTCGAGAGCCGGCGGTGCGCTTGAGGAACCCGTAGTGGTAATGGTCAACACGTCGGTGACGGCCGAAGTGCCGCTCACGCTTACGGAAGGTGAAGCCAACGTGCAAGCCGCTCCCGTCGGGCAGCCACCCACGACGGACAGGTTAACCGTCCCGGCAAATCCGTTTTGTGGAGTGACGCTGATGGTCGAAGTTCCCGGCTGCCCGGGCGCCGAAATCGTGACTGGGGAAGGATTCGCGGAAACACCGAAGTCGGTGACGGTGAGGGAAGTCGCCGCCGAAGTGGAGGTCGCGTAGTTGATGTCGCCGCTGTATTTTGCGGAGAGGCTGAGGTTGCCCGACGTCAAGGTCGGGGTGAGCATGGCCAGCGCCGAAGCAAATGTGCTGGAAGACGAGGCAGTTCCGGAAACCGGTACTGGGCTGCCGAGGGGCGAGCCATTATTCAGAAGCTGCATTGTTCCAGTGGGCGCAATCCCGCCGCTTGTGGTCGTGAGCGTCGCAGTAACGGTTATTTGCGTTCCGGCCGTTGCGGTCGATGGAATGCCGGTGGTCGCGGTCGAAGTCGTCGCCTGGGTAATCGTAACCGGAAGCGCCGCGGAGGTGCTCGCGGTATAGCTGATGTCGCCTGAATACTTGGCCACAAAGGAATACTGCCCGGCGTTAGCCTGGACGGGTTGGTCCTCGGCATAACCTTGGCTATTCAAGGTAAAGCTTCCGGTCGACGTGCCATTCTGGTTGGCGGGCGCCGGAGTCAGGGTCACGGTTCCGGTCGGGCACGGGTAGGAAGTCGCTTGCTGAACGCCGCTCGAATTTGCTGGGGCGCACAACGAACCGCCGCTGTTCGTCACATCGAAACGCAGGAAATAGGGTGAGCCGTAAACGATCGTGCCATTGTTCGGGATGATGTCGCCGCTCGAATCGAAGGTCACAAGGCTCGCAAGGGTTTTGCTGCTCTCCGTGCTTACAATCACTGGGACCGGGGTCGAATCACTTGCCCCATCGCTTCCATTGCCGGCGTAACGCGCGATCACATTGTAGGACCCGCCCGGGAGCATGATGGTCGAGCTGGAGACAGTGCCGCCGCTCAGGGTAAAGGGGCCGATGCCGGTATTGTTGCTGGAAGCGGTGCCGGCTTGCGCGATGAGCGAAACATCTCCGGTGGGCGTGCCGCTGCCGGAAGTAACTCCAACAGCGAAGTCGATTGGCTGCCCGTGCACGAGCGTGGTGAGCGTGGCGGGTGGGGTGGGCGTCAGCGTTAGGCTCGTGGTGGTCGTGGTGAAGGTGGACTTCCAATTATTCACCAGATTCGCGACATTGACAGTGCCTAATCCCGTGGCCAGGTCATAGCCGGTGGTAGTGGGGTAGGCAATCGCATTCGAACTGCCATATTCCATCGCGCCGTACTGGCCGGAAGCGGTATTGGTGTTACTGCAATTCAGCGAGCCACCCATGCAGATCACCGTGTTGGTTCCTGACGTCACGTCGTAGAAAATGCAGGTCGAACTCTTCAGGGAGGCCGTGCTGGAATTGCAGCTTGCACCGCTCGCTGCCGCCATGGGGTACAAAACGTAGTTGGCATTTCCCTGGCGGCCATTCACCTGGTCGACCATGGCCATGATGCCCGCGAACGCTTGCACCGCCGCCGACGTTCCCCCTCCCCCTTGAAAGTCCGTAAAGGGGGAGTTGAGATCACAGGAAGTGCTGCTCCCACCCGCGGCAGCGTTCGCGTCCATTTCGCAAATCACGTAGAAGCTGTTGCCGCCCGCAAACAACGAGAGGTCAGGGATATCGCGCGCGCCGTCCGAGGGCACGCCTGTCCCCATCTGCCACGTAGGCTTGGCGTACCCTCCACTGCAAGTGAAGCCGGGGTAGGTGCTGGTGTAAGTGGGGGTGATGCAACTGCTGGGTCCCCCGCTGCCGGCATAAAGATACTCGCCGGCATCGAGCATGGAGCTGTTATAGCTTGTCGGCGGGCAGCTTGCGCCGGGTGAGCAGTAGTTTTCCCACGTGATCTCGGGAATGTAGCCCAGCGCGGAGGAAAAGGTATTGGCGGCGTTGGTCATGGACCAATACGTCGAAAAGTTGGTCGAAGTGAAGTTAAAGTTCGTTCCCCCGACCGCCACGTTGAAGGGGGTGGAAGCCTGACCGCTTACCGCCAGGCCGTATTGCGCGGCGATTTCGCCAGCGTTCGCGCTGTCGCATCCCGCAGGGCCGGAATCCCCCGCCGCCATCAGGACCGTGATGCCCTGAGCCGAGCCCTGCTCCCAGAGGGCGTTGTAAAACTGATTGCCGCCGGTGCCCAACGCGGCCTCGCAGCCGCCGTAGCTTTCGCTCATGACCGACGCGAGGTTGTTATCAATAATATATAAGGCGGAGAGATCGATGCCGGCGGTCGTCTCCGTGGATTCCGAAACCACAAAATCAACCGTAGCGCCCTTGCCGACCGCGCCGGACCACTCGACATCAAGGTCGGCTTCGGTCTCCTCGCCGTCCGTGAGGATTCCGGGGTCCGGACCGTTATAGATAATGTTGGGCTGATTCGTCGCGGGAAGGCCGAAAATGTTGCGAAAGTCCGCCACATCCTGAGGGTTGATGTCGGTTTCCCCCACCACAGCAATGGTTTGCCCGGTGCCGTCGATGGGTGTGGCGGCGTTCCAAAGCGGCAGTATGTTATAGATTGTGGCGAAATCGGTGGGGCCCAGAGCGAAATAATAGCAGTCATCACTGCCATCGCTACACTGCACGGGGCCCACGGTGAACAGCGGCTCCACTTTGCCCGTTGCCTTGGACCGCCGGAAAGTGCCGCGGTTCTGGTTCAGAGTGCGCCGGGGGAAATTGTTGAGGGAGGCGAATCCTGCCACCACGGGCGCGAGCGCGGCGGGAATTTCCGGGTCGGTGGCGTTGGCCCAGTAGTCCTGGCCATTCACGCGAAACTTGTGGATCTCCGTACCCAAAACCTGCCGGACCAACCCCGCCGTGCCGGAGAATTCGATAGCCGTGCGGCCCGCGGCTACATTTGTCACCTCAAATCCCTGCGCCGCGAGCCAACCCGCGACGGCGTGAAGGTCGGAATCGGCCGGGCCAAATTGCCGGCCGAATTGCTCAGGGGTCAGCCATTGGTGAAACTGCGGGGAGGATTTCACCTGCTGCTCGTCGAGGAGTTTCCGCAGGGCAACTTCCTGGTCCGAGCCGCGCTGCAAGACCATTAAGATACGCTCCATGGGTAAGTCGTCGGGCGCCGCGCCCTGGTCAAATTCCGTCCGCGCCAGGGGGTGGACATTTCCGCGAAGAGTAACCAAATCATGCATATCCACGGGTTGCACCACCCGCGCGCGCGCGGCGGTGGTCTGCGCCGGCGAAGTGACGGGGAACAACGACAGGGAAACAGATAAGAGAGCTAGGAAGATGATCGTCGAGCGCGATATCCTCATTTGTCCTCCAGCAGGCAAAGCTGGCTTCCTGATCGTGGCAAGTGCTATAGCGATGGATCCTCCAAAACCACAATGAAAGTTCAGGCAGTGTACACCGCCGCCGCGCGAATGCCAATGGTACCGCCGGCGGAAGCGACAGTAAGTCCTAATTTCGTTCGCGCAGGAGAGTCGCGATGCGCCGAGGGCATGTTTGGTGCATCGAGTCCCAGCCCGGATTTTGCCCCCCATTTTCGTCCCACGGAAAGTTCCCGGCAAATCTCGGTTGGGCCCACACGGCGAACCCCTGCCGAGTCGTAGCCAACTTCCGACTTCCAGCGCTCGGGGAAATTCAAACTTCTCCGCGGCGCGCGGCGTCGGCAATCCGATCTGCCGCGCGAAAGGCGAGGGCCTGAATGGTCATGGTGGGTTGTCCGCGTCCGGAGGTCACGAAGCTGCTTCCATCGCAGAGGAAGAGATTGGGCACATCATGCGTGCGATGGTCGGCGTTCACCACCGAGGTTTTCGGATCGTTGCCCATGCGGCAGGTTCCGAGCAAATGCACGGCGTGGGTTTGCTCCTGAACCGGCTGCGGCCAAATGTGAGTCGCCGGGCATGCGGCCAAGAGTTCCAGCGCGCGATCTTGCAGATACTTGACCGTCTTGAGATCGTCAGGATGATCTCGATAGGTCATGCGCAGCGCCGGCAATCCCCAGGCATCCTTCAAATCAGGGTCGAGCGAAAAGCTGTTGTCCTCAAGGGGCAATGAGGTAGCGTGGCACGTCACGAACATCGAGCGCGAGAAGGTTTCGGCCAGCCAGTCCTTATAAGCCTTGCCCCAGCGCGGAACCTCAGTGGGCACGGCTCCGAGCGCGAAATTAATGGGAGTCCGCCCAAAGCGCGCGTCAAGTCCTCCGCCGCCGTAAAAGCCCAGCTTGGGATCAAGCTCGTAGAAATCGTGAAGCACGCGGCTGACGGCGGCGCTGGTGTAATCGTTCAGCGGCTGCTCGAACGCCGCCAGCACTCCGCTAAAGCCATTGATCATCAGATGCTTTCCCACCATCCCGCTGGAATTCGCGAGCCCTTGGGGGAATCTCCCGGAGCTGGAAAGCAGAAGCAGGCGCGGCGTCTCAGCCCCGTTCGCGCTCAGAATCACCGCGCGGGCTTTCTGGAAATGCTGCTGGCCCCGGTCGTCGAAATAGGCGACACCCTTGGCGCGATCACGGTGATCGGTCTCGACGCGGAAAGCATAACTGTGCGTCCTGATTTCGCAACGGCCGGTTTGTTGCGCCACGGGAATGACGCTCGCGAACGTGCTGGACTTCGCTCCCACCTCACAGCCAAAGCCCAGGCAGCGCCCGCAGTGGACGCACCCCGCGCGGCCGCGGTAAGGCTGCGAAAGAATGGCCATGGGAGCAGGGAACGGATGCAGCCCGACCTTCCACGCGGCGCGCTCAAAAATGACTCCCGAGGATTTTACCGGCATCGGAGGCAGAGGGTAGGGTTTGGAGCGATAGGGATCAAAGGGGCTGGCGCCGGCGAGCCCCGAAACGCCGACCTCCCATTCCACCTTGGTGTAATA
>CAZCVY010000211.1:0-12070 GCA_964501985.1 uncultured Acidobacteriota bacterium
GCCAAGCCGGTGCTGATTGGCACCGCCGTAGTCGGCGCCACCACCATGATCTTCTCCATCATCATGGCGCTCACCAACGGCCTTACCGTAAACAAGGAAATGTTGTCATTGCTGCACGCTCCCTTTTTCCTTGGTCTGGTCACGGGCGGCGCCATGATTTACTGGTTTAGCGGCGCGGCAACACAAGCGGTCTCCACGGGCGCGTATCGCGCGGTGGAGTTCATCAAGGCCAACATCAAGCTGGAAAGCTCGGAAAAAGCCTCAGTGTCGGACAGCAAGAAGGTGGTTGCCATCTGCACGCAATACGCGCAGAAAGGCATGCTCAACATCTTCATTGCAGTTTTCTTCGCCACCCTGGCCTTCGCCTTCGTCGAGCCCTTCTTCTTCATCGGCTATCTGATTTCGATCGCCATCTTCGGTCTCTACCAAGCGATCTTTATGGCCAATGCGGGCGCCGCGTGGGACAACGCTAAGAAGATTGTCGAAGTGGAGTTAAAACAGAAGGGTACGCCGTTGCACGACGCGACGGTGGTAGGCGATACGGTGGGCGACCCCTTCAAAGACACCTCTTCTGTGGCGCTCAATCCCGTCATCAAATTCACCACACTCTTCGGCCTTTTGGCGGTGGAGTTGGCCGTCAAGTTGACCGTGACCAACGGTTCCACACTGACCCATATTTTGGCGGCTATTTTCTTCGCCGTGTCAATTTGCTTCGTCTATCGTTCGTTCTACGGAATGCGGATTGGCGGAGTCTGGCTGGGCGAGAAGTCGATGTCCAGCAAAAAGGCAGCCTAAAATTGTTGCGGGCACGCCGCTAGATCCAACGGCGTGCCCGCAACCTTCAAAGTGCTCCTCTTCACCGAACAAACCTTTCAAAATCCTTTCGTTTCATCCCGAATCTTCTTAGCCAGCTTCTCTATTTTTTCCATGCGGCTAACGATTCCGAGGGATAGAACATCGGCGTTTGGTTTATCCAGCGCTTTACAGAGTTCCTTGGCCATGGCGGCCAATTCCGCGGCGTCGTTCTTGGACTTCAGGAAGTTAGCTTGCATAATGCTCTGCTTCTGATGGAAGCTCAGCGATCGCGAGAGGTCGACGCCGGGGGCGGGATCATTCTCGCGGGTCGCATTGAGCGTGTCAGCTTCGCGGTCGGGCCGCGAGGGTAAGGTCGGTGGCGAGTTTTGCGCGTCGGCATGAGACATCACAAGGCAGATTGCGAGTATCAGCAAACCCAGAATTACACCCCGCTGCATGGAAGTCCACCGAGTACGCGTCGTATCACTCATTGGCCTCTCCCTTAATCTTCTTGGCCAACTTCTCAACTTTTTCGGTCTTCTGAATAACATCGAATGGGAGAACATTGACGTTCATCTTGTTCAGCTCATCGCGCAGTTGGTCGGCTAAAGTCGAAAGTTCCGCCGCATCGGTTTTTGTCTTCTCCAGAGGGGATTTCTTAGGCTCGTCCTTCTGCTTCGGGATGGTAAGCGCTGCTTCGTTCGGCACCGGGGATGAGGCAGGCGGGGCCTCCGCCACCTTGGGAGGAGGGGGCTCTTGAGCGCTTCGCACAGTGGGAGGAGTCAGCAATGCCCATGCGGCCAGAGCGCCAGTACCCAACAGGAGCGCGGTTCCGCGTAATTTATGCCGCGAATGAAGTCGGATCATGGCCGAACCCTTTCCTGACCGCAGCGGAGAATGCGCCAGGTCACCCCTTAGCCCACTGAGTGTAAATTGTATCTCCCTTGCCACGCCGACTGCAAGTCAGCTCCCGAAGCGCACACCGTAGATATATATTCCCTGGAGCGAACCCGGCTCGGAGCGAACGATGCGGGCGCGAGCCTCCGGCTTTGCGTTCGCCGCGTCGAACGGACAAATCACAACGATGCCCTGGCCCACAAGGTACCTCCGGGGGCTCACAAAGCAGAACCCCTCTTGGGAAACGTTTTCAGTTTGAGTAATCTCGATTTCTCCGTAGTAATTTCTGATTCGAATAGGAAGTTGCGCCGGCTTCCGATAGGACTTCCGCCGCTCTTCTGTCAATGTTGGAAAGCTACGGGTTTCCACGCTTACTGCGGCTTGATAGGTTTGGTTTTCCACATCGAAGCCCCGCCTTTGGTACCCCCAAGGAGTGGATCGGCCACAACGCACGCAGGGGATCGTCAACAACCCCGCCGTCTCCAGGACTTCCACTTCCACCAGCGAAAGTGATTGCACTGAAACTGCTTGGCAGCACCGGCAGGAGAGTAAGACGCGCGCTGCGGAATCCTCAGCCTCGCTTGCAGGCGAAAAATTGATGCCCCAAATGTTCGCGTCCATGCGCAAACACTCGACGCCCCACTCGCCAACTTGGTCGACGGGGGGAGCGATGGGGCCGACGACGCGGAACTCAGCCTCCGCGCCGCTCGCTTGATTGGTAAGAATGACTGACTGGCCGGGCATTAGCGTGCGCGAAATCTGGACACACGCGCCATGGCGGTTGAGCGTAACCGTTCGGCCGGTCGCTTCGAACGGCTGGCCGTTTTCGTCATGTCCCCGGAGCGTCATCGGAATGCTGAACATGATTCGATATGAACGGCGTTGCGCGTTTTCCATATTTCACCGGATTGTTGTTGCTCGCTGCAATTGGACTGAGTTTACCGGCTCACCCCCCCATTTGCAATATCCGGTCTAGGGCGCGTCGCTTTCGTCGCTTTGCTTCAGGCTCACGGTAGGAAAATATTCTCCCCGCAAGCTGCGATGCCACCACTCACCATGCATCCGGCGCTCCCGCCAGGTCGTGAATTGATAGTCATAAATCAACGCGCGGAGATATTTCGGGGGCGACTCTGGAAAGGGATTGCGCGCCAGCAAGGCCAATACCGGAGGCGAGCCCTTCAGCAATTGAAAGATGAGGTGGCTAAACCAAGGCGAACTGCGATAATCCGCCAGCGCCGCGAACCACATCTGCCAATCCAGGCGCGGCTGGAAAGGCTCGACCCAGCGCGGTGCGCGATTGAGGTCCCCTGCCTTGAATTTGAAAGGATAATCGAGCCAGGTCTCGCCATCGTTGCTGCCTTGAATGACGATCTCCGGCCGCTCGGTGGTCATCATGGCGAACAGTCCGTAGCCATTCACCATGCGCATTGGCCCAAGGTCGGAAAGCAGATGGAACGCCGGAGGCGGCACCCACTCGATGGAGAGAACATCCGCAAGCTGAAGGAGGCCCGCGGCGAAAATGACGAGGGCCACCGGAGCTGTCACCCAGCGGCGAAAAGAAAATCGCCGCGGATTGGGTGTGGCAACGCGCAAACGCTCCGCCAGGCCTCGCGGGAAGAAACGCGCCAGGAACGCGTCATCGAAGAGCAGCAAGCAGAGCGCGACCGTGAGCAAATTGAAAAACGCGTAATTTCCCGTTAGTGCAATCAGGAGCTGCAAAAGAATTAAGAAGCCTCCCCCCACGAACCGCCAAAGCCGCGGGGCGAAGATCAGAAAGGGAATGGCGAGCTCGACGAAGAATACGAACACGGTCGAGGCGTGCTGAAACCATGGGGGCGCGAGATGGACATACCACGCGATGGGCGTCGGCAGCGGTTGGGTGTAATAGTGGTATTCCAGCGCTGTAAGGTTGCGCCAAGTCGGATCGCCGCTCGCGAGCTTAACCACTCCCGACGAGAACATCAGCCGGAAGAGCAAGAACCACAGCAGCCAGCGCGGCACCGTGGGCGGCTCAGCTTCCGTGGATCGGCGCGGCCAGAGACGCCATGGCGCCAAGAAAATGGCGAGGAAGCCCGTCTCGAGCAGTAGGCTGTCCCATTGAAATGCCAGAAAATCCTGTCCCACCGTGACCAAAGAAAGGTAAAGTACCCAAACCAGGGGCAGAATCAGAATAGGCGCAATGTCGAAAATAAGCAGGACGGCGCCGATCACGCCGCCCACGCTCATTACTCGGAGCGCCGTGTCGCTGGCGCTCAGCCAGGCGAGCGTGGGGAAGAACCAGTAGCGCTCCGCGCCCACGCGTGAGTGGATCATGCCGAGAAATTCACTTGCCGGCAGGATACCGTTTTGTCCGATCAAGCCAAGAATCTGGGTAGCGAGCGAGAGAAACGCAAAGAAATAGGCCACGCCGACCAGGCGCAGAAACAGCCACGAAGCAAGGGAAAATGAAGGCCGCTCGAAGTGCTGTCCCCAGAAGAGGCGGGTGAGGCGATAAAGAGGATTCCTGTTCCGCGCCACGAACCGGTAAACGACCTCGGCAACAGGTGCGACGCCGGGAAGGTGCTGGTAGAGCCAAAGCATCCAGGCCCATCCCGGAGCGAATGCTAGCGCGCGAAATACGGCTTCCGCCGCGCTTGAAACTCTCCCATCGGGAAGAATCAATTGGACCGCGCGGGCAAAATCCTCGCGGGGAATTTCCGGGAACTGCGCGGCAACTTCCTGGAAGGGCGCGAACTGAACGCGGTCTCGGGTCAAGGTGCGCCACCGCTCGATCCAAAGGCGACAGAAGCTGCAATTACCGTCGTAAACCAGAAGCGGTTTTGGGGAAGACGAGGGATCCATAGCGTGAACGCTTGTAATCGAGACTCGCAACGCCCTGGAACAAGGCGAGCAGCTATTCTAGCGGAGTCGGAGGAAAGAATCTTGCGGCGATGTGCCATGGCCATCCTGGCCATGACTCCTTCACGGGCAGGATGCCCGTGCCACACCGCTTATTTTCGCGCGCCGCTTGTTGTACAATCAGAGATGTTCCAGCAAAAACCCTGCGGCAAACCCGGGCGCCGGTTTAAATCAGGATTGTGAGCGCGTGTATTCAGACCAGGCGCGAGCGTAGTTAGGCAATTGGCGAAGCACCGGTTGGTTTCGAGTAGTGAGACTGGCATTCACGTTGCGGAGCTCTGATGAGAGAACCCCTTTCGTTGCATCTCAAGAACGACGTCGAGGAGATCGGCAGGATGGTCCAGGAGGTTGCCGCCTGGTGCCATCGGCTGGCGCTTCCCGAAGACAGCGAGTTCGAAATCGATCTGGTTTTGGACGAACTCGTGAGCAACGTGATTCGCCACGGCCTGAAAGACAGCAAGGAGCATTTTATCGACGTCAACGTGTCTTGCGACGGGCACGATCTGATTCTGCAAGTTGAGGACGATGGCGTGCCGTTCAATCCCCTCGATTCTCCTACTCCCGACATCAACCAGCCGATCGAGGAGCGCGGGATCGGAGGCCTGGGTATTCACCTTGTGCGGCAAATCATGGATCAGCTTTCCTATGAGCGGCGCGGCGGGAAAAACTATATATTCGTGAGGAAAAAGCTGATAAAAGAATCTTCGTAGCGCGCCGGTTTTGTAGGTCCGCGGCTTTTCTTCCCCATACGTCGCGAGCCGCGGGCCCACAAAACCGGCGCGCTACATCGATCTCGTAATTGATTCCAACCCAACACTGGGGAACGGCATGCCGCAGTTGTCTGACTTGCTCGCTCTCGCCAGCGCCTATCAGGCGTGTCTGGAATCGAGCGCAGTCTACAAGACTTTGGTTCAGCATCTGGGGCCCGTCTTGGGAGCGCGGGCCGTGCTGGTGTGGACGCGCGTGCACGGCGGCGAGGGTCTGATTTGCAGGGACTCGTGGTTTCAACCGGGTTCGCCGTTTCGGTCTTCCTCCGAAGCGGTGATTGAAGGCTTCCTTTTTGAGTTGATGGATGCCGAGCGCGCCCAGCGATTTGGCAAAGATGAGGTCGAACACGACAGGCTCACTCATTTGGGGGAGAACGATCGCGAGCGGGTGAACACCGCCCTCTACGCGCCAATTGCCACTCGCGCCGGGACCATCGGAATCGTCGAGATTCTGAATCACAGTCACGGGGAGTTTTCTCCAGACGACGCTGCTTATGTCGAGGAGGCGTGCCGTCTCACGGCGGGAGCGCTCAATTTCCTGGCCTCCCTCGATGAAGAGCGCTCCTCCAGCATTTCGACGGTGGACCGTCTGACGGCGCTTTACGATATCAGCCGCGTCTTCAGCTCGACCCTCGAACTCTCTGATTTGCTCCCAATCATGGCGGAAAAGGTCCGCGACATCCTGCAAGGCGGAGCTTGCAACATTTGGCTGGTGGATTCCGAGACGAATGAATTGAAATTCGCCCAGCAAGCCGGAGAAGATCCCAGCACCGACCAGGGCGTCCGAATTCCGGTTGGGGAGGGAATCCTGGGGCAGGTGGCTAACCTGGGCGAGGCGCGACTGGTCGCAGACGCAGTAGAGGAGCCGCAACTCGAAACTCGGATCGAGGCGGGCGGCGATTTTGAACTCCGGACGCTGATGTGCGCCCCGCTGCTCAAGGAGGAAACCGTTCTCGGCGTGGTGGAGGTCGTCAATAAGGCTGGCGGTCAGGCCTTTGACGATGACGATCTCTTCTTCCTTTCCAGCATGGCCGAGCAAGCCTCCATCGCCCTCACCAACGCCAACCTCTTCAACGCCGAGCGCCGCGCCCACGATTTGAATGCCCTGCTCGCCACCAGCAAGGAGCTGACTTCCACCCTTAACCTCGATCACGTGCTGACCACCGTTGTCCATCAAGCCGCCACGGTGGTCCCGTTCGATCTTTGTGCCATTGGAATTTTCGACCGCAGCCAATTCGTGCTGGGAGCGGTATCGGGAGAGGCCGAGGTTCCCAAGACGCCGAAGATGGAGGGACTACGCAAGGTCCTGGAGTGGGTCGCGGCGCGGGAGGGTTCCGTCTCGGCCGACCGCCACGAGGAAGGCTGGGCGATGTCGCCCGACGCTGAAGTTGCGGACTTGACGCGGTTCATGGAGGAGCACGGCTATGGCGGGTTCCATGCCATCCCGCTGCGGGACGATCAGGGCTGCGTCGGCGTGCTGGCGCTGCTGAGCGAGAAGGCGGATTTCCTTACGGCGAGCAATTTGGAAATACTCAGCATCCTGGCCAATCAAACCACGGTGGCGGTGCGCAACGCGCGCCTCTACCAGGAGGTGCCGCTCGCCAGCTTCCTGCGCCCCATTTTGAAGAGCAAGCACCGGCTGGAAGAGGTTACCCACGGGCGTTGGGTGGAACTCGCGTGGAAGGCCGCATTGGTGATCGGACTTCTGGTAATTATTCCCTGGCACTTCCGGATTCAGACGAACGCCATTGTGGTCCCGGCGGAAAGGCGTGTGGTCAGCGCTGAAGTGAGCGGAGTCATTAAATCCGTCCCGGTGCGCGAGGGCGCCCGAGTCAATGCCGGAGATGTAGTGGCAACTTTGGAGGACTCGGACTACGCAGTAATGCTGCAGAGCGCCATCACCAATTCGGGTCTCGCCCGCCGCCAACTCGAGGACGCCGAGGCGCGCAAGGACTGGACGGCGGTCAGCCAGGCGCAATTGAGCATGGATCTGCACAATGCCGAGGCGGATCTCTATCGCCAAAAGGTCGCGAAGGCGCAGCTTCGATCGCCCATTGCGGGAGTGATTGTAACCCCCAAGGTCGAAGAAAAGACTGGCCAGTTATTGAAGGTGGGGGACGCGTTTTGTGAGGTTGTCGATGAGGACCGCATGGCGGTTGACATGAATGTTCCCGAGACCGATGTCGCCTGGATTCATCCGGGAGCGAGAGTGGCGCTGAAGCTCAATGCGCTGCCCACCCAAACCGTGACGGGCGATGTCGAGCGCGTTTCCCCCCAGACCGTCACGGCAGAAAACGAACAGTTCTTCGTCACTCGCGCCGTCTTTCCCAATCCCCGTCACTCCGCGAGGCCGGGGATGGCGGGGCAAGCCAAGATCGCCGCAATGGGAGGATGGTTCCACTCCGGATGGTACCCTGTCGGGTTCGTCATGCTTCGCGCGCCAACAAGCTGGGCGTGGCGGGAGGTTTGGTCGTGGATTCCCTAATGAGCAGAGAGGCCGGATTCATGCGAATTAAAATCCTGGCGTTGGGTTTGACCATGGCCGTGGTGTTGGGCGCGACGAACTGCTCGGATGACGAACAAAAAGTAACGGCGGCTCCTCCCGCTTCCGCGGCTCCTATCGAGCCGGCTAAGACGGCTTCCCTGCCCGCCCCCACTCCTCCTCGGCCGACCACGCTCGAAATTCTCACCGTGCTTTCGGTGGAAAACTCGGTGGAGTTGCTCGCTCAGGTGGACGGCATTGTGACCCAAATCGCCTACGATCAGGATAGCTGGGTAAAGAAGGGCGCGGTTCTAGCGAGCCTCGACGACCGCGAGATCCAGGCCAAGCTGGAGCACGCTCGCGACGATTTGGAAATTGCCCATAACAATCTCAAATACCAGGAAGCGGAGGCCCAGGCCAAGGATGCCGCCTACCGGCGGCAGTCGGAATTGCTCAAACATGGACTGACCAGTCAGGCAGCGGAGGAAGAGGCCGAATTCCTTTCCAAGGGCGCGCATTACGACGTGGATAGTTTGAAGGTAACTATCAAAGCAAAAGAAGCGGAGATTCAGGAACTCCAAGTGGAGATGGAGAAGACCCATATCCTTGCCCCCTTCGAAGGGTACGTGGCGCAACGCTCCATCCGCGTTGGCCAAAATGTGGTTAAGAATGACCCGTGTTTCCGCGTGAGCCAGCTTTCACCCCTTCAGGTCAGGTTCCTGGTGCCCGAATCCTCCGGGAAGACACCGAAGGTTCGCGACCACCTGCGCGTGGTCCAGGTGGGAGACAACTCGCGGCAATATGGGGCCGAGGTGAAGCTGCTGAGCCCGACGATCGACCCTGCCAGCATGAGCTACGACGTGACTGCGCAGCTCACGGGGCCGGGGCTCGGCCAACTTCGCCCCGGCATGGCGGTCAAGGTTCTGTGGCCGGCGCGGAATGAACCTAATGCCCCTTGAGGTAACTGAACCGGTCGCGTTCCCCGAAGGGGAACAATGTCGATAGCCGTAGGTGAAACCTACGGACCGAGACCCTAACGGAAGAAATCCTCTCGAGCCCAAGGGGGTCGAAAATTAATTATCCGGGTTTCGATTTCGTAGGGTTCACCTGCGGCTATGAACATTCACTCGTATGCAAGACACGATCTGGCCATCAGTTGACGACCTGCGGCTTCGCCGCTTGCTGTGCGGAAAGGCTTCGCCTTTCCGTTACCGGAGGCTCTCAGCAACCTCGTTCGAGCGGTGTGGAAGGCTATGCCTTGCACGCCGCTCGAACGAGGAGATCAGGACCCAAATCAGCCGAAAAGGCGGAGCCTTTTCGCACAGCAAGGGGCGAAGCCCAAGGCAGAATCAGCCGCGCCCGTTATTTTGGACAATAGCGATCGACACTCCTCCGCTTCGGGAAGGTCAAGCAAGTGCAACGTCCCGATGCCTGTGTACGGTTCGTCCCGCGAGCGCATGATGGGCTTTAAGGCTTTCAGTTTCTGCAAGTGAGATGAGGCTTCATGCAGTTTGGTCCCACCAGCATTCGCCTGAGCGGCGTGCTTGCCCGCGGCCTCCAGCGCCCCAAGCTGCGCTCTGACCTGAAGGTTAGCAAGCAGACCTTCGCCGGCGAAGTCAGTTACGTCATCAAGATTCCGGAGACCGATTCCTTCAATCGTATCGGTGAGTTCGATTGGGAGGTGCTAGCCCTCTGCGATGGGACGCGCACCCCTGCGGAAATCGCCAAGGAGTTGAACGAAAATAATACCGACGTGTCTCTCTCGGCGGAAGAGGTGACGGAATTCCTTGCGGGCATCGACGAGAACACCTGGGAGCGGAGTCCGGCGGAGAAGAACCTCTGCATCCTGGAAAAGATCCGGGACGAACGCCGCGAGCGCGTCAACCACGCCAGTCTGCTCTACATCTATTTCTCCGCCTTTGATCCCGACAAAGTCCTGACCCGGCTGAATCGGTATACGGAGTGGTTGTTCACCAAACAGTTCTTCGTCGTCTCGCTGGGAATCTTTTTTCTTGCGGCGATCATCGTGGGGGACGATTTCACCCGTTTTCGTACGGAATCCGCAGCCCTCTATACCTTTTCTGGAAAAGGCGCCTCCGACATCATCTTGATGTGGTTTCTTCTGTTTCTGATCGTGGGACCGCATGAATTTGCCCATGGGCTGGCCTGCAAGCATTACGGCGGCGAAGTCCATCACATGGGGTTCATGTTGATGTACTTCGCGCCGTCCTTCTACACCGATTGCACCGACATGCACTTGTTCCAAAGCACCGATCAGCGAATCTGGACCATCATCGCCGGGGTTTGGATGACGCTTTTGCAGTGCAGCTTCGCCATCTTCGTCTGGCATCTTTCCCCGCCCGGGTCCGTGCTGGGGAATGTCGCGTACGAGTTCGCGCTGATGAGCGGCATCCCGGCCTTTATGCAGATGAACCCCCTCATGAAACTTGACGGCTACTACGTTCTCAGTCAATTCGTTCAACTCGACAACCTCCGCGAGCGCTCCTTTGACTACACGGCAGCCTGGCTTAAGCACTATGTGCTCCAGCAGGACGTGGAGTTGCTCCTCGTCAGCCCGCGTGAGCGGCGCATTTTCCTTATTTACACCATCGCGGCGGGTCTCTATAGCGGCCTCATCATTTACTTCTTCACCCGATTCATCAACAACGTCTTTACCAGCCATTTAGGAAACTGGGGCTATCTCGCCACCGCCGGCGTGCTCTATTTGTTCCTGCGCAAGCGGCTGAAGGTGTGGGCTGCTTCCGCCTGGCGATACTTCGAGGGGGTGAGGATGAAATTCCTGGCTTGGAGAATGAAGTGGTGGCAACAGGGATTGGGAGTGGCGTTTGTTCTGCTCCTCGTTGTTCCGCCGACGGCGGTCAAGGTGGTTTCCGATTTCCGGCTGGAGCCAGGGCGGCGCGCCGAAATTCGCGCGGCGGTCCCCGGCTTGATCGCCCAGGTGGAGGTCCGCGACGGTTCGATGGTCCCGGCGGGCGGGGTCATCGCAGTTCTCGGCAACCCGGATCTCGAAACTCAGAGCAAGGTTTTGGTTTACCAACTACGGCAGGCCGCCGCCGCCATGAGGACGGCGGAAGCCCGGCTCGATTCGGGCCAAGCCGCACTTTACACCCAACAGGAACAACGCCTCGAGTTCGACCAGAAGCAAGCCGATTGGAAGGTGGAACAGTTGACGTTGCGGGCGCCGTTTGCGGGCGTCATCTCGACCCCTCTAGTGGAACAACGCGTCGGGAGCTATTTACAGGAAGGAGATCAGCTCGCCGTCTTCGTCGACCGGCAGGTGATGCGGGCGCGCGTACTCGTTCGCGACCGTGATCTGGAAGACGTTCAAAGTGGGACGCGGGCTGACCTGAAAGTGCAAAGCTTTCCGTTCCGAACCTTCACCGGAGAAGTGAAAGAGGTAATGCCGGCGGCTTCCACCAATCGACCGATCAGCGTTCCCGATAGGCTGGAGCGCAAGGGGCAGGAATTGGCCAATTTCTTCGAGGTGGATATGGAGTTCCCTAATTCCGACGGTGCGCTGCGGGAAGGAATGACGGGAACGGCAAGAATCTATGGAAAGCACTATCCCCTGGCTTGGAGGTTTTTCCGTTCCGGTTATCGCTGGATCCATTCGCTGATTTGGTAGGTAGTGCTAACGCACTTTGAGGGAAGACTCGAGGTTTCGAGCTTTCGGGAAGTGCCCTGATCGCCGGATCTAAAACGGAACAGGGGGGCAAAGCCTCAACTCTGCCCCCCTAGGAATTCCCCACGCACGGCTTAATCTACTACATGTTCACAACGTGCATCAACTTGGTTTTGCTGAGCTTGCTGCTGCCCTTCAGGGTCTTCTTGCTGCCCTTCGCCGCCGGCTTCGCTTCTTTCTTTGCCATGGTTTTGATTCTCCTCCTTAGATTTTAGGTTGGGTTATCTGCAGAACTTAAGCAAGCCCCGCTATACAAGTTAGGGCTCGTGTTGGATCTTCGGTTTTGGCGGTCCCGGCTACGCCATCGCGTGCATCACGCTACCACCGCGTGCATCAGTTTGGTTTTTCCCAGTTTGCTGCTGCCCTTCAAAGTCTTCTTGCTGCCCTTTGCTGCCGGCTTCGCTGTTTTCTTCGCCATGGTTTTGATTCTCCTTTTTAGATTTTAGGTTGGGTAACTCGCAGAACTTAAGCAAGCCCAGCCACTCAAGTTAGGGCTTGCGTTGGACTTTCAGTTTGGGTGGCGCTCAA
>CAZCVY010000212.1:0-12012 GCA_964501985.1 uncultured Acidobacteriota bacterium
CCCGACAAGAGTTTCCGCAGAAAATTCCAGGAAATGCTTCTGGCCATTCAGATTGAGCGATACTTCACGAAGTCACAGATTTTCACCATGTACGCGAACCAAGTGGACCTGGGCCACGGAAACTTTGGATTCGAGGCGGCCTCGCAGTTTTACTTTGGCAAACCGATGATGCAACTGACCCTGCCGGAGGCCGCGACGCTGGCGGGAATTCCGCGCTCGCCTACTGCCTACTCCCCGATCGTGCACCCTGAGCTGGCGCGACGCCGACGCGACCAGGTGCTCCGCGCGATGCTGGAAACAGGAAAAATCAATTCCACTCAGCTTCACGAAGCCACCGAGGCACCCCTGGGATTAAACATCCAGCGCTGGAATTACACTATCGCTCCATACTTTGTCGAAGAGGTAAGGCAGTTCCTCGAGAGGAAGTATGGGCCGGAAGCCGTCCGGGAAAAAGGCTTGCGCGTTTACACCACACTCAATATCAAGACGCAAGAATTGGCAGAAGAAACCTTAAAAAGGGGCTTGCGTAACGACGACAAGCGCCGCGGCTGGCGAGGGCCGGGGAAGAACATTCTAAAAAGCCACCTTCTCACTGCGAACGGCAGACCCGTCACCCTCGGAACCTATGTTGACGAGGATTGGAATCAGCCCGTCACCACCGATAAATTGGTCCACGGCCTGGTGATGGAGGTGAAGGCCGACCACGCCGATGTACGATTTGGCAGCGTAACGGCGCGAATTACGCCACCGGACTTTTCCTGGACGAAGAAGACGCTCCCAACTGATTTATTTGCGCCCGGGGATGTCGACCTCTTCCTGATCAAAGAGGCCAAGGGAATCACCGCCAAGGCCACGCTCGACCAGGAACCCGACGTGCAAGGCGCGCTCCTGGCCATTGATAACTCCACCGGCGAGATCAAGGCCATGATAGGGGGGTACGACTGGACAGAGAGTAAGTACAATCGTGCGGTGCAGGCAGAGCGCCAAGTGGGGTCGTCCTTCAAGGTTTATGTCTACTCCGAAGCGATCATGGATGGGACTTCTCCCTTTGACACGGTGGTGGATGCGCCCGTCAGTTACCGGACGTCATCCGGGATCTGGGCGCCGCACAATTATGACGATAAATTCGAGGGAACCATCACCGTGCTGCACGCGCTCGCGGAGTCAAGAAATGTTCCCGCGGTGCGCACGCTGGCCCGCATTGGCGTGGACAAGGTCATCAAGCTCTGCCGCAAATTCGGGATTACCTCCCGCCTTGTCCCCAACCTGCCGCTGGCCTTGGGCGCATCTGACCTGACCTTGCTCGAGCACACGTCAGCCTTCACCACGTTCCCCAACGATGGGGTCCATATCTCGCCGCGCATGGTGACGCGCGTGACCAATTACGATGGACGGCTCATCGACGACTTCCCCCCGGAAGTGACCGACGTCATTCCCGCGGCGACCGCGCGCATCATCGTTTCCATGTTGCGCGAGGTCTTTAACTCGGGCACGGCGATCTCGGGAAGAGCCTTCGCGGCCAAGTATCCCGTGGCCGGGAAAACCGGAACTACCAATGATTTTACCGACGCCTGGTTTCTGGGATTCTCGCCTTCACTCACATGCGGAGTCTATGTGGGTTTTGACGACCATCGCACTCTGGGAAATAAAGAAGAGGGTGCCCGCGTCGCACTGCCGATTTGGCTCGATTTCATGGGACAGATCGTAAAGGACAAGCCGGAGGAGGATTTCGCTCACTCTCCTCTCCTGAAATCCCCCGACCAGATACAGGAAATTCTGGCGAGCGCCACGGCAGAACGCCTTCTGGGATCGGCGGCGCCCACCGCCTCGGCCCCTGCGCCAAGTAAGCCCATCCCGCAGACCACGCCTCCGGGAGAGGCGCCTGAAGCTCCGAAGAGCGAAGTCTCCACGCCAAAGGTACCCACCAGTCCAGCTCCCCCTACTGGGGTAAAGCAGTAAGCGGCTGACAAAGAACTCCTGTGCAGGCATAAACCCGTCGCCGCAGCGTAGGCGGTCGCCGCCAAGCCATAGCGTCAAGCTTGGGAGCGCAGCGACTCGGTGGCGATATTACCCAGTGTGCTCCAATTGCGTAGATGACTTACCGCGAGAAAGCGAAAGGCGAGGAGGGAGTGGCGCGTTGACAAGGGCATAGTGATTGATAAGCGGTGGCGATAGCGCAATAATGTGAGGTGTTGCCAATTTGAGGGACCACCATCAATCGGGAAACGTCAGGCGAACAGGCGGTTGTAGTGTGCCTGCGCACAACCTCTTCAGGAGGAGAGAGTAGCTGCCCAGCTTCCGCCCCGTGGACTCGCCCTATACACAATTCATTCGGTGATGAGATTTGAGAAGACTCTCGAAGACCTAATTACAGTAAACTGCTGTAATTCTCCTCGAACGGACACGGTGTAGACATGGATCCGGCACAAACGTATGCAAACGCGAATTTCCCTCAAAGTCAGAAGAATAGGGACAAGCGCGGCCCGGTGAGTTTGTTCAAGACAATCTCTTCGCCTTATGCGGTGAGCTTCTTGATCTTGGCAATCTTAGTCGTGGGGTTCGTCTGGGGCGACTTGGAAGGGGCTTACCGGGACACACTGGCTGGTTGGGACCAGCGACTGTCCAGCGCTGCCGAGGCTCGGATCAGAATAGTAACCCTCTGGCGGAGAGAGCGGCGGATGGACATAAGCGTGGCCATCATGAACCCTGCAATTGCCCACTTGCTCTCCGCTTCGGGAAGCGTGAACACGGCTAACGCGCCCCGGCAGGAAGTGGAAGCGGAGCTCGCGTCGATGCGGCGAGGCAATGGGTACCTGGCTGGCGCCTTGTTGGACAGCAAGTGCCGAATCGCGGCCCAGGTCAGCATCCAACCCGAGTTTTCCCAGGCAATCAATGATGCCTGCGGACGAATCCTTCAGGCGGGCGACTTTCGGGTGGACAGCTTCGTTACGGAGCGGGGCCACCTGTGGCTCACGCTTTCTGTTCCGGTTCTCGCGGGTATGCAGGGCGCGCCACAAGGCCAAGCTTCTGGCGGCAAGATTGGGGCAGTGGTGATGGTGTCGGACCTGTGGAAGGACGTCACTCCCTTGGTGGTCTTCGAGAGCGCCTCGACCCACACCAGCGATGCACTCTTTGTGTGGCAGAAGGACGGGGAAGCCTTTGCCTTTTCCCCTCGCCTCCAAGCCCTGGGAATGGACTCCATTTTCCGGAAGCGACTGAACGGGGACTCCTTTGAATCGCGCACCGCCCGTGAGGGCTACGTGCCGTTCGGCGAATATTTGGACTATCGAGGGGTGCGGGTTTTTGGCGCGGCGCGACCGATCAACGCCGATGGCGATGATCTGGCATGCAAGGTGGATCGGGATGAAGCCCTTTTCCACTTCCACCGGCGCGAGATGCTCGAGGGGCTGCTGGGAACCCTCGCTGTCCTGATGTTTGGATCGGTCTTGGTGGCTGTCCATCGACATGCAGCAGCGCGAGACTTCGAAGAAAGCGCCAGGCAGCAAGGAACGCTCGCGGAAAGAGAGCGTCGTTACAGAGTTTTATTTGAATCGGCTGGGGATGGCATCTTTTTGATCCAAGGAGGCCGCTTCATTGACTGCAATCGGAAAGCACTGGAGCTCTTTGGCTGCGCCCGCGAGCAACTTATCGGGGACATGATTTCCACATTCTCCCCGCCCCGACAGCCAGACGGGCGAGACTCTCAAGAGGCGGCGCTCGAGCAAATGAAGCTCGCCTTGGGAGGACACACTCTGCAATTTGATTGGCAGTGTTTACGAGGGGGTAGAACGACTTTTCAAGCGGAGGTAACGCTGAGCCGCGTGGAGATCGCGGGGGAGGCGCATCTCCTTGCCCTGGTGAGAGATGTCTCCGAACGCAAGATGGCGGAGTCGGCCCTGCGTGATCGCGAAGAACGTTTCCGCACGGTCTTCGAGAAGGGTCCACTCGGGATGAACATCATCGCGCTCGACGGTAGCCTGATCCGGGCAAATAGCAAGCTTTGCGCCATGTATGGCTACACGGAGGATGAGTTACGCCAGATCAAAATCACCGACTTGTCGCATCCCGACGACAAGCCGCGACACGTGGAACTTACCCGGCAAACCTTAAAGGGAGAGATTTCGAGTTTCCGTTTCGAAAAGCGAGTCATTCGCAAGGATGGGAAAATCATTTGGATCGATCTGCTAGCGTCGGTGATTCGAGACGCGAACGGAACTCCATTATACGGTCTCGGCATGGTCCAGGACGTCAGTGATCGTAAAGCGATGGAGGAATCCCTGCGTGAGAGTGAGGAGCGTTACCACCGCCTTTTCGAAGTGGAGTCGGACGCCATCCTCCTCATCGACGTCGACACCACTCGAATTCTCGATGCCAACGCCGCCGCGCTGATTCTTTATGGTTACAGTCGCAGGGAGCTGCTCTGCCTGACTGCCGAAGAGGTATTCGCCGATCCCGAAAAAACTCGGGCCGCGATCGCGAGTGGTTGGACGGGTGTTCAGTTGCGGTGGCACCGCAAGAAGGATGGCACGGTTTTCGCGGTCGAGATTTCGGGCAACATTTTCTCGAATCAGGGACGGATGGTCCATGTGGCGGTCATTCGCGACATCACCGCGCGTCAGCGGGCGGAAGAGGAGCTGCGGCTGACGCAATTCTCGGTGGAGCATGCCTCGGACGGGATTTTTTGGGTGAACCCACAGAGCCGTATCATCTATGCCAACGAGGCCCGCTGCCGCACTTTAGGGTACTCCCGCGACGAGCTTCTTTCCCTTTCGATTCCGGAGATAGATCCATCCTTTCCCCAGAGAGGTTGGAAGGAGTTTTGGGAGAAGATCAAGCAGCAGGGCTCGATGACTTTCGAGGCCTGCGATAAAACCAAAGAGGGACAAGTCTTCCCGGTGGAGGTGATAGCAGATTACCTGGAATTCGGGGGGAAAGAGTACGTCATGGCCTTCGCCCACGACATCACCGACCGCAAGCGCGCCGAACAGGCCCTTCGAGATAGCGAGCAGCGCTACCGCGACTTCATTGAACACAGCACGGAAGGCGTGTGGCGGGTGGAGTTGGACCAGCCTATCCCCCTCAACCTGCCCGCCGAGGAGTTCCTCGGGAGGCTTTTGCAATCCGGCTCCTTTGCGGAGTGCAACGAACCCTTCGCGCACATTATGGGTTTATCCACCACGGCAGAGCTGATCGGCAAACACATCGGAGAATTGTTCCCCCCCGCAGATGAGGAAAGGATGGCGACGTTTCGTGCATCGGTGCAAGGTGGACTCCGTAGCCGGACCGTTGAATTTCGGGGTCGCGATCACGCGGGCAACCTCAAACACTTGCTGCGGACGGAAATCCCGATCATCCAGAACGGAATGCTGATCAGAGTATGGGGCATCACCCGGGACATCACCGAGCTCCGCCAGGCGGAGGAATCCTTGCGCGAAAGCGAGGCGCGCCTGCGCTTGGTGGTCTCCCAACTCCCTGCCATCGTCTGGTCTACGGATAAGGAATTGCGGTTCACTTCGCACTTGGGCGCCGGTCTGCGCGCACTGGGGGTCGAATCGAACCAATTGGTGGGGAGGTCCGTCGAGGAGTATATCTTAGGCCATGGGCCGCAGCCCAATCGCCCGGACAATCGGCGGGCTCTGAATGGAGAATCGCTTAGCTATGAGGTCACCATTCAGGGTCGCGACTACGATGTTCATGTCGAGCCGTTTCGCAATGCCGAGGGACTGATTTCCGGTACCTTGGGCATCGCGCTCGACGTCACCGAGCGGAGACAGGCGGAACAGAAATTTCGCGGACTCCTGGAAGCCGCTCCCGACGCTATCGTCGTGCTGGACCATGAGGGGAGAGTTATTCTGGTGAATGCCCAGGTCGAGAAACTGTTCGGCTACAAGCGCGAAGAGCTATTGGGGCAGCGGGTTGAAACACTCGTGCCAGCGCGGTTTCAGGCCAAGCATATAGGCCACCGAACGAATTTCTATGCTGAGCCCCGCGTGCGTGAAATGGGCGTAGGTCTGGATTTGTACGGCCTGCGCAAGGACGGCACTGAGTTTCCGGTCGAAATCAGCCTCAGCCCGTTGGAGACCGAGGAAGGTGTCTTAGTGTCGAGCGTCATCCGGGATGTGACTGAGCGCAGACGCGCGGATGCGGCGTTGCAGCATAGCGAGGAACGCTACCGGACCTTGTTTGAGAATGCCCCGGTTGGTATCTATCGCTCAACCCCGGATGGACGCATGTTGGCCGGAAATCCAGCCCTCATCAGGATGTTCGGGTGTTCGTCGTTCGCAGAGTTAGCAGAAATCAATCTAAATACCTACAGTCAGGGACATCACTACCCTCGAGTCAAGTTCATGGAACTCATGGAGAAAGAGGGAGAAGTCGTCGGGTTAGAGTGCGCGTGGGGCAATCGGAAGGGAGACTACCTCTATGTCCGGGAAAACGCGCGGGCCGTGCGCGATGCCTCCGCCAAAATTCTCTATTATGAGGGCACGATGGAAGATATCACCGGTTGGAAACAATCGGAGGCGGAAAAGGCACGCTTGGCAACCGCCATCGAACAGGCGGCGGAAGCTGTTATGATCACCGACACCCTCGGGACGATCGAGTACGTCAACCCGGCTTTCGCGCGGATTACCGGCTATTCGCGCGAAGAGCTTCTGGGGCAAAACCCTAGGATGTTGAAGTCGGGCAAACAAGATCCGGAGTATTACCAGCAACTTTGGGAAACCATCTTGCAGGGAAAACCTTGGCGCGGCGAAATCGTCAACCAACGGAAAGATGGGACCCACTACACGGAAGAGATGAACATCGCCGCGGTGCGGGGTACACGCGGCGAAATCACCCACTTCATCGCCACCAAACAGGATGTGACGGAGCGCCGGGCACTGGAAGCGCAACTTCGTCAGGCCGTGAAGATGGAGGCAGTCGGCCGATTGGCAGGCGGAATCGCGCACGATTTCAATAACCTGTTGACCATCATTAATGGATACTCCGAGCTCGTCATGGATGCACTCCCAGTAGATGCTCCGGCAAGATTTCACCTCAAGGAGATCTATGATGCCGGGGAGCGCGCCGCCGCTCTAACCCGCCAACTCTTGGCTTTCAGCCGCCGCCAGGTCCTTGCGCCTCAGGTTCTCGACCTGAACACAGTGGTAGCCAATCTGGAAAATATGCTAAAGCGGTTGATTGGAGAAGACATCAAGCTGTACACGTATCTCAACCCAACATTGGGACGGGTAAAGGCTGATCCAGGCCAGATCGAGCAAGTCATTGTGAATCTAGCCGTCAACGCCCGCGATGCAATGCCCCTGGGGGGAAGCATCTCCATCGAAACGGGTAATGTGGAATTGGATGAATCCTTTGCCCGTGGCCACGTCACGGTCCAGCCCGGCCCGTACATTATGTTGGCAGTTAGCGATACGGGAGTCGGCATGGAAGCCGAAACCCAGGCCCACATCTTCGAGCCTTTTTTTACCACCAAGGAAAAGGGCAAGGGGACTGGCCTGGGGCTGGCAACGGTGTACGGCATTGTTAAACAATCCGGAGGCAGCATCTGGGTCTACAGCGAAATTGGGCATGGAACCGTCTTTAAAGTATACCTTCCCGCCGTCAATGATGGGCCGGCGGCAACGAGGGCTAAGAATCTGGGTGTGGATTCCACCTCGGGTGAGGAGACGATTTTGGTGGTCGAGGACGAAGAAGCGGTGCGCTCTCTCATCCGCATGGCACTCGAGTCAGCCGGGTACAAAGTCTTGCAAACCGAGGATGGAGATAAAGCCCTGGAAACGTGTACGAACTATGACGGACCCATTCACCTGCTTCTGACCGACGTCGTGATGCCCAAGATGTCCGGAAGCGTGGTCGCGGAAAAGGTCGCTGCCTTGCGCCCCGGAATCAAAGTCCTCTTCATGTCGGGATACACTAATGATGCCATTGTGCACCATGGCGTCCTTGGCCAAGGCATGCCATTCATCCAAAAGCCCTTCGCTCCCGCCGTATTGCGGGAGAAAATTCGGGAGGTTTTGGGCCGGGAATAATGCCAAGGAAAGTAGAACGTCTATTTTGATCGTGCCATCCATGATAGACTTCGCCCGTCTCGGCTGACCTGAGGCCGCCGCAGTCTATCTACTCATCCAAACGAAGGAGAATGCCCATGAAGAAATCATTTTTGATTATTGGATTTATCGCTTGCTGGCTGGCAGCTTTGCCCAATCAGGCGCGGGCCCAAGGCGGGTTCGATACCATCACCGGCGACGCTTTCAATCACGCGGTCCCAGCCGATTTTTACTTGGAGGGAAACCGCATCCCTGTCGAGAAACGCAATGCCGTTTTGTTGAAAAACCCCACGGGGGCGCGCTTGGTTCTAGGCCTTCTCGACACAACGGGGTACAGTTCCCAGATCCAGCAGAAATACATTGGCATGATAATTACCGAGGCCAAAATTTCAGTGTGCGGAAATGAGATTGGCGTCGGAAGCTACGGCTTTGGGCTCGAACGCCCTGCCGCCACCAGCAACGCCGACGCCCCTTTCCGGCTGTATAATCAAGCTGGTGAAAAGGTTGGCGAGTGCGCCGCCAAAAAGGATCAGAGCGCGAAAGAACCGAAGCCACTCACCGTAGTCGCCTCAAAAGGCACGTCGGCAAAACTCTACTTGGGCAAATATGTCATCGAAATAAAGTAATTCCGGGACACGGATTTCGCAAAACGAGGCAATGCGAAGGGGAGATTGGGGTAGTGCCAATCCCCCCGCGCCGCGGCACGTCATCCTTCAAATTTGTATGAAGATAAATCCAGTCTCAGACCGCCTGCACCCGTGGCGCATGAGGGTTATTTTTGCCTGCCTATGCTGTGTAGTCTGCGTCATCACCGGACTCGCCGCGCAAAAGCCCCAGCACAGCGGGATCAAGTTGGAAGGTTACGCCACGGTGGTCACAGCAAATAGCATCACGGTTTTCGACAAAAAAAACCAGGAAATCCAAATCCAAACCGACAGAGACTACACTTCTCTCGTCGGCATCGCGGCCCCCGTAACGGTCTGGTACAAACCCGAAGGCGGCGTGAATCACCTCGAAGACATCGTCTATCCCCCGAGCGGATCGTTCGTCCCGGCAGACACGCTTCGGACAACGATCAAGAGCATCATCATCTTGCCCCAACCCGAGGGTGTGGATGATTCCGGAGGGCTGATCAGCGCAATTTCCACATACCTTGCCGACAATGCGGGGTGGTTCGTGGCGCCGCCTGAACTCGCACTGGAAATCGCGAGCCGCACCAAGGGCGCAGGATCCCCACTCGATGCGGTAGACCCCAATACCGGCGATATTGATATGCAGCGATACTTGGCGGCGCAGAGATCTCTGGTAACAGCCCTCGCGGAGGAGACGCGCTCAGACGCCGTCCTGGAGGTGAGGGTCACTAAAGTGAAAGCCCATGTTCACTCCTCCATCGCATCCTGGGATGACATGACCGAACCCGTTGCCTCGCGGAAATCCCGCGCCTTGTCTCCACTCGAACCGCTCGTTGGCGGCGGTTGGGTGTACGCAGCGACCGCCGATATGAGCCTTTGGAGCCAAACGGGTACGTTGCTTTGGAAAAAACGGAGAGGATTTGCCATCCTGGCGGTGCAGACAGGAATAAGCGGCAAGTATCGCCCGCGCCCTCTGACTGAGGTCTACCCGGATACCGTCGCAATGGATTGGTGGCTGAAGGGAACCTTTGGCCAGTTAGTGCCCCCCGTCAAAGCCCCCGCCGCAGCATTACCCCCGGTTCCTCCTCAACCTCCGAAGTAGAGGGGGCAGAAGCGAGCGCCCACTGCTCTCCTCTACGCCACTTGAAGTAGTAACATTGCCAGGTCCATTGCGATGAGAAACATCGGTTTCGGCGACAGTCGACATGCCTACCCCTCTTTGATTGGCTTATTGCTGCTGATATCGTGGACCATCTCGACCAGTGCCACGACATTCTCGTAGGGGGTGTCCGGCAGCAGGCCGTGGCCGAGGTTGAACACGTGGCCGGGGCGTCCGACGGCTTGGTCCAGGACGCGCTTTGCGCGCATGCGGATGAAGTCAAGGTCGCCATACAGGGCGATGGGGTCAAGGTTTCCCTGCACGCCCGCGCGCGAACCCAGGCGCTCCCAGGCCGCGTCGAGTTCGATATGGGAGTCCACGCCGATCACGTCCCCGCCCGCGTCGCGCATGGCTTCGAGCAGCATGGCGGTCCCCGTTCCAAAGTGGATGATAGGTGTTCCGGGCTTAACGGCTTGGAGCATCATGTGGGTATAAGGCTGGGCGTACTCACGATAATCGGCGGGCCCGAGGCAACCGACCCAGGTATCAAAAACCTGCACCGCCTGCACCCCCGCGTCGATCTGCGCATTGATATAGCGGGCCAGGCTGCGCGCCAGGCGCTCCATCAGCGCGCGCCAAGCGCCCCCATCGCGGTACATCAGGGCCTTGGTGTGGCGGTAGTTCCGCGACCCGCCCCCCTCGATCAGGTAGGAAGCTAGGGTAAAAGGGCAGCCCGCGAATCCAATGAGCGGGAGCCGTGAATCGAGGTCGGAACGCGTTTGCCGGATGGCGTCGTAAAAGTAGCTCAGCGATCGTTCCGGCTCGACTTCGCGCAGGCGGTCAATATCGGCGGCTGCGCGCAGTCCGGGGCTAATGACCGGCCCCTCCCCTTTGTCATACTCCAAGTGCAAACCCAGAGGCTCGACAATCAACAGCAGGTCGGCAAAGATGATGGCCGCATCCACGCCCAACTTTTCCGCCGCCGTAACCGTCACCTCGGAAACCAAGGCGGGATTCTTGCACAGTTCGAGGAAGGGCACGCGAGCACGCAGGTCGCGGTACTCCTTCATATAGCGGCCCGCCTGGCGCATCAGCCAAATCGGCGTGGCGTCAACCGCTTCCTTTCGACAGGCCTTGAGGAAGCGAGAGTCGTGCCACGGGGCACGGGACACGGGATTCGGGATACGGGACTCGTTAACTTCGACCCCGGACTTCGGACGTCGGACATCGGACTTCTTCCGGAGGATCTCCTTCGCGCACTCGGCAGCTTCCTGCACGAGCGGTCCCATCTTGGGATGAGCCGGTTCCAGGTCAATGGCGATTTCGTGCTCGACGAGCGTCTCCGAGCAGGTCGGGCCCACAGAGGCGACCACGACTTTGCCCAAAGCTTCGAGCAGCCGCTCCTTCGTTCCATCGTCCGCCGCCACACGCAAGAGGTGCTCCACCTGCGCCGCGTTCGTAAACAGCGCCACCTGCGCCCGGCCGTCGACCAACGCCTGGATCGCTTCGCGCAGCGGTTGAACATCCGCGGGAAGCATCCATTGGTACACGGGGACACGTCGCACCACGACGCCACGAGCCTTGAGTGCGGCGAGGAAGGGTTCATTGGGCACGCCGTATTCCTGCACCGCCACGCGGCTGCCCGCCAGCGTGAATCCGCGTGGGTTTTCGTCCAACTCTTGCAGGATTTCGCGCCAGGTGTTGGGCTCCGGCACGCTCATCGTGACGGGCACCAGGAACTCGCGCAGGACTTTCGTAGGCTTGGGCCCGCGCGCTACGACGGTAATGCCCGCGAGTGCTTGCACAATCTTCTCGCGGTCGTAACGCGTCTCCAAAACTTCGAACAACCGGCGCGTACCGACCCCGGTCATGAAGATGATCGCGTTGAGGCCCCCCGCGAGGAGTTCCGCCCCAAACTCCAAGGCGGCGGCATTTTCCGCCAAGGGCACCTCTTGCAGTGCCGGCGCGACTCGCGGCACGCCACCGTATTTGCTGATCAGCGCGGCCATTTCCTTGGCGTGGCGGCTTTCAAATGCTACTACCTGCAGGCCTCCAAAGTTCGCGCCGGCGGCCGACGATTCAGTCATGTTCAATGTCCTTTGTGGAGGCGGATTGGCGCTGCCCGGAGGTCCGTCCGACCCTTAACGCGGCTTCGCGAGGCAAACTCGCCGCTACAGCGCGACGTTCAGATTCGCCGGGCGGTTCGAGATTTGGGACCCGCCCAATCGAC